>JBLMXP010000053.1:0-20664 GCA_050257835.1 Planctomycetaceae bacterium
ACCCCTCCTTGGCCTCGAGGCGGAGCGGATCCAGGCCGGCACGCGCGAAGGCGTCGGCCGCCGGCTCGACGCCGCCGTCGGCGGCAAGGACCGAGCCACGCCCGATCAGGGGGAGCGCCAGGCACGCGAGCGGCGCGAGATCACCGGAGGCGCCCAACGAGCCCTGCTCGGGCACCGCCGGCACGACGTCGGCCGCGAGCATCGCGACCATCAGGTCGACCACCTCGGGACGCACGCCCGAGTGCCCGAGCGCGAGCACGTGGGCGCGGAGCAGGAGCATCGCGCGGGCCTCCTCGCGCGAGAGGGGGCGGCCCACCGCCGTGGCGTGCGAGGTCACGATCCCGTGCTGCAGGTCGGAGGCCCGCGCCGGGTCGATCCGGGTGTCGGCGAGCGCGCCGAACCCGGTGGTGACCCCGTAGATCGTGCGGTCCTCGTCGACGGCGCGCTGGACCACGGCGCGAGCAGCGGCGACCCGCGCGCGGGCGGCCTCGGGGAAGACGACCCCGGCGCCGCGGGCCACCGCGACGACGTCCTCGAGCGAGAGCGGCTCCCCCAGCGTGACCGGCACGGCCGAGAGGCTACCCCCTTTCGCGACGGCGCCTCACCCCAGCACGCGGACCGGCAGCGGCTCCTCCAGGGCCTCGTCGCCGTCGCGGATCACGCGGTAGGCGCGCGCCCCTTCGACCGAGGCCACCGCCTCGCGGACCTCGCCGTCGACGACGTGCAGCGCGGCGAAGTCGTCGCAGGCGTGTCCGTCCGGGAGGGCGCCGGAGGCGACGAGCGCCAGCAGCGACGGCTTCCTCGCCGGCTCGCTCGAGTAGTGCGGCGTGAACGACCCGGGCGCGAGGCCGAGCCCGTCCAGGAGCGGGTCGGCCCGACCGAGCAGGTAGGAGTCGGTGGTGGAGGCCTCGAACCAACAGTTCGCGCCAGCGGAGATCCCCGCCACGACCACGCCCGCCTCCCAGGCCGCGCGCAGGGCCGCGTCGACCCCGTGGAGCCGCCAGATCGCGAGCATGTTCAGCGTGTTGCCACCGCCCACGTAGACCACGTGCTGCTCGCCGAGGAACGCGCCCACGTCCTCGACCTCCCGATGGAAGAGGCGCAGCACGGACGGCTCGAACGACCGCGCCGGGAAGGACTCGAAGAACCGGGCGACCGCCAGGTCGGCGTCGCCCGACGCGGTCGGCACGAAGCAGATCCGGGGCCGCGGCGCGTCCACGAGCCCGAGCACGAACCGGTCGAGCAGCGGGTCGCCCATCAAGAACCCGCCGCCGCCCATCGCCACGACGTGCCGTTCGGTCAGGGTCGTTCCCTCCGTCCGGGGGGCCTGTCGACCGTCGGTCGACCGGGCGATGCTATCCCGACTACGGTGATTGAAGGAGCATCGGCGCGCAGGTAGCGTTGCCGCGACGTGGGCTCCGTCCTTCCTTCCCCGCGCCCGGAGCGGATCCGGGTCCTGCTCGCCGACGACGAACCGGCGCTGCGAGGCGCGCTCGCCGAGCTGCTCGCGCAGGAGGACGCCCTGCTGCTCGTCGGGGCGGCCGCCGACGCCGACGAGGCGATCTCCCTGGCCGAGCGCGAACAACCCGACGTGGCGATCGTCGACGTGAAGATGCCCTCGGGCGGCGGACCGCGCGCCGCGCGCGAGATCCAGCGCCTGTCCCCCGGCACCCGCGTGATCGCCCTCTCGGCGTTCGAGGACCGCCCCACGGTGCTCGAGATGCTCCGCGCCGGCGCGGTGGGCTACCTCGTGAAGGGTACCGCCGCAGACGAGATCCTCGGCTCGATCGTCCGTGTGCACGACGGCGGGACGAGCCTGTCGGCCGAGGTGATCGGTGGGATCGTGCACGAGCTCTCCTCGCAGCTGCGGCGCCAGGAGATCGAGCGCGAGGAGCGTGAGGCCCTCCGCGGAGAGATCGAGCGGTTCGTCGAGGGCGAGGGCGTCTCGATGGTGTTCCAGCCGATCGTCGACCTCGAGACCGGCGTCACGGTGGGCGTGGAGGCGCTCGCGCGGTTCCGTTCGATCCCGCTGCGCCCCCCCGACGCGTGGTTCGCCGAGGCCGTGGCGCTCGAGCTCGGTGTGCAGCTCGAGCTCGCGACGATCCGCCAGGCCCTGGCCGCCCTGGAGCGGATCCCCGAGGGCGCGTACCTGTCGCTCAACACCTCGCACCGTGCCGCGGCCTCGGCCGACCTCCTGCTCGTGCTGGCGCCGGTGGCCGACCGGATCGTCGTGGAGATCACCGAGCACGAGCCGGTCGACGACTACGACGAGCTGTCGGTGGCGCTCGCGGGCCTGCGCGCGATGGGCGTGCGCGTGGCGATCGACGACGCGGGCGCCGGCTTCGCGAGCCTGCGCCACACGCTGCTGCTCTCCCCCGACATCGTGAAGGTCGACATCTCGCTCACGCGCGACATCGACGCGGACCGCGGCCGCCGCGCGCTCGCGTCGGCCCTGATCTCCTTCGCCGAGGAGATGGAGATGACGATCGTGGCCGAGGGGATCGAGACCGAGGCCGAGCTGAAGGCGCTCCGCGAGCTGGGCGTGCGCTACGGGCAGGGCTTCTACCTGGCGGAGCCCGGACCCCTCGCGTAGGCCGGCTCAGTCGTCGCTGGTGCGGCGGTCGATCGCCCAGGAAGACCCGGGCGTGCCCTTCGTGTAATTCTTCATCTCGGTCGCGACCGCGACCACCTCGGCGAAGTGCGCGAACGCCCGCCGCTGGGTGCTCGCGATCCCGATCGACATCGTGACCGGCTCGAACCGCTGGGGCTCGCCCCGCCGGTTCAGCACCTCGATCCAACCGCGCGCGCGGTCCTCGGGGTCGTAGAAGTCCGGCACCCGTTCGTCGAAGCGCTGCACGATCGTGTCGGCCACCAGCGCCGCTGCCTGGGGGTCGATCACGGCGGCGAAGTCGTCGCCGCCCAGGTGCCCGACGAACCCTCCGCCGGCGTGCTCGCGCACGACGTCTTCCATCAGCCGCGCGACCTCCTTGATCACCTCGTCGCCGCGCGCGAACCCGTAGTGGTCGTTGAAGGCCTTGAACCGATCCAGGTCGACGTACAGGAGCGCGAACTCGCCGCCCTCCGCGACCTTGGCCTCGATCTCCTCTTGGACCCGGACGTTGCCGGGGAGCCCCGTGAGGGGCGACTCGTCCTTCATCTCCTTGGACCGGCGCAGCACGCCGCGTACCCGCGCCAGCAGCTCGGGCGTGTCGAACGGCTTGACGATGTAGTCGTCGGCCCCGATCGCGAAGCCCTCGAGCTTGTCGGCCGAGAGCCCGCGGGCGGTGAGGATGATCACGGAGATCGCGGCGTTGCGCGGGTCCAGCCGCAGGCGCCGCGTCAGCTCGAACCCGTCGACGTGGGGCATCATGACGTCGGTGATCACGAGGTCCGGAGGGTCCTCGGCGACCATCGTCATCGCCTGCTCGCCGTCGTTGGCCACGCGGACCCGGTAGCCGGCGGCGTTCAGCTCGATCTCGAGCAGCCGCGCGATGAATGGGTCGTCGTCGACGACGAGCAGGCGCTCGCCACCGCCTCGCTCCTGGTCGCTCACCCTGATCCGATCCCCCGTCCGGCCTCGCCTCGGGCGAAGCATCGGCAGCTTACCCTCCGAGGCTGAGCGGACCGTGGAAGGTTGGCGGCGGGGCGGCATCGCCTGCGCGTGCGACGATGGGGGCCACGGCTCGTGGTCGCATGGTCGGCCCAAGGGGGTTCGGATGCAGGTGCTCGACACGTTCCTCGACGCGATGGGCGACACGCCCCTGGTCCGGCTGCACAGCGTCACGCGCGGCCTCCGCCCGACGATCCTGGCGAAGCTGGAGATGCTGAACCCGGGCGGCTCGGTCAAGGACCGGATCGGGATCCGGATGATCGAGGACGCCGAGCGACGTGGGCTGCTCCGGCCCGGCGGCACGATCGTCGAGCCCACCTCGGGCAACACGGGCCACGGCCTGGCGATCGCGGCGGCGATCCGCGGCTACCGCTGCATCTTCGTGATGCCCGACAAGATGAGCCAGGAGAAGATCGCGCTGCTGCGCGCCTACGGCGCCGAGGTCGTGATCACGCCGACCGCCGTGGCGCGCGAGTCGCCCGAGTCCTACTACTCGGTCGCCGACCGCCTCGCCGCGGAGATCCCCGGCGCCTACCAGCCGAACCAGTACTTCAACCCGGTGAACCCGCAGACCCACGAGGAGACCACGGGCCCCGAGATCTGGCGCCAGACCGACGGGGATGTCGACGTGTTCGTGGCCGGCGTCGGCACCGGAGGCACGATCACGGGGGTCGGACGCTACCTCAAGCGGATGAAGCCGGAGATCACGATCGTCGGCGCCGACACCGAGGGCTCGGTCTACACGGGCGACGAGCCCCGCCCCTACCTGACCGAGGGGATCGGCGAGGACTTCTGGCCCGACACCTTCGACCCGGGCGTGGTCGACCGGTGGGTCCGGGTGTCCGACCGCGACGCGTTCCTCACGGCCCGCGCCGTCACGCGGCAGGAGGGGATCCTCGTGGGCGGCTCGTGCGGCTCGGCCGTCTTCGCCGCGCTCACGGTCGCGCGCGACTACGACGAAGGCACGACGATCGTGGTGCTGCTGCCCGACACCGGCCGCCAGTACCTGTCGAAGCTCTACTCCGACGCGTGGATGCGCCAGTACGGTTTCCTCGAGGGACCCGAGGTGGTCACGGTGGACCGGGTGCTGTCGGCCAAGGGCGCCGAGCTGCCACCGCTGATCACGGTGCAGGCGCACGAGAAGGTCCGCCAGGCGATCGACGTCTTGCAGGCCAACGGCATCTCCCAGGCCCCGGTGCTCCGCGAGGAGAGCGACGACGTCTCGCAGATCGTGGGCTCGATCCGCGACCGCGAGCTGCTCGAGCGCGTGTTCCGCGACCCCGACGCGCTGCAGGCCGACGTGGCCACGGTGATGGCCCCGCCGATCCCCACGGTCGAGTGGGACGCGGCGATCGACGACGCGTTCGCGGAGCTCGAGCGCGCTCCCGCGGTGCTGGTCGTCAAGGGAGGCCACGTGCTCGGCGTGCTGACGCGCAGCGACCTCCTGGATTTCCTGGCCCACCGGCGGCAGGCGCCCTCCACCTGACGTGCGCGCCCTCGGGATCGACGTCGGTGTCGGCAAGGGGCTCGACCTCGTGGTGCTCGACGACAGCCTCGTGCCCCGCCGGGTCCGCTCGCGGGTGCGTGTCGAGGCGCTCGGCGAGGCGATCGGGGAGGCCGCGCCCGACGTGGTCGCGATCGACGCGCCCCCGGCGTGGGCGCCGACCGGGCGCTCGCGCCTGACCGAGCGCCTCCTGGCCGAGTGCAACATCCACGCCTTCAACACGCCCTCGGCCGAGCACGGCGAGGGCAACCGCTTCTACGGCTGGATGGAGGTCGGTTTCCGGGTGTTCGCGGCCGCCGAGGAGCGTGGGTTCGCGCGCTACCGGGCGGGGGAGCCGCGCGGCACGGCGATGGAGGTCTTCCCGCACGCGAGCGCGGCGGTGCTCGCGGGCTGCCTCCCGCCTGCCGGCGTGGGCAAGCGCGCCTGGCGCGAACGGCTCCTGCGCGCCCAGGGCGTACGGACCGACGAGCTCACCACCGCCGATCGCGTCGACGCCGCCCTCTGTGCGCTGACGGGCCTGCTCGCCCTGCGGGGCAAGCGCTTCGCCCCGGGCGATCCGAAGGAAGGAGTGATCGTCCTTCCCGTGTCGTCGCTGCCGGCGCGTCCCTACCGGGCCTGCCCCGCCGAGGCCCGCGACGCCCAGACCCCGCCGCTGTTCCGCGAGTGCGCGTGCGGAGCGTGCCACGAGCTCACCCGCGGGGAGTTCGCGCCGGGACACGACGCGAAGCGCAAGTCGCTGCTGTGGCGCCGTGCCCGCGAGGGGCAGGCGGCGATCGAGGAGCTCACGAGACGGGGATGGGCGATCCCTCCGGAGGTGCGATGAACGACGAACGACGGATCGAGCCACGCATCGAGACCGATGCGATCCACGCCGGCCAGGACCCCGAGGCGTTGTACGGCGCGGTCAACGTCCCGATCTACCAGAGCTCCACCTACGCGCAGGAGGAGGTCGGCCGCCCCAAGATCTGGGACTACGGTCGCGGCGGGAACCCGACGCGCGAGGCGTTCCAACAGGCGCTCGCGGCGCTCGAGGGCGGCGAGCGGTGCTTCGCGTTCGCGAGCGGGATGGGCGCCGAGACCACCCTGTTGCTCACCCTGCGCCCCGGCGACCACGTCGTGCTCGCCGACGACGTCTACGGCGGCACCTACCGGCTCCTGTCGAAGGTGCTGGCGCCGTGGGGCCTCCAGCACACGACCTGCGACCTCACCGATGCCGACGCGCTCGCCAGCGCGCTCCGCGACGAGACCAGGTTCGTGTGGGTCGAGACCCCATCGAACCCGTTGCTGAAGATCGTCGACATCGAGGCCGTGTCGAGGGTCGCGCACGCCGCCGGGGCGAAGGTCGTGGTCGACAACACGTTCGCCAGCCCGGCGCTGCAGCGCCCGCTCGCGCTCGGCGCCGACGTGGTCGTGCACAGCGTGACGAAGTACCTCGGGGGCCACTCCGACCTGATCGGCGGCGCGGTCGTCACGAGCGACGAGGCGCTGATCGACGCGCTCGGGTTCCTGACGAACGCGGTTGGCGCCGTGCCGGGGCCGATGGACGCGTTCCTGGCGCTCCGCGGGCTGAAGACGCTGGCGGTGCGGATGGAGCGGCACTGCGCGAACGCGGCGGCGGTCGCCGCGTGGCTCGCGGAGCACGACGGGGTGACGGGCGTCAGGTATCCCGGGCTCCCCGACCATCCCGGGCACGACGTCGCGGCGCGCCAGATGAATGGGTTCGGCGGGATGGTCTCGTTCAGGGTCGCGTCGGCCGAGCGCGCGCTCGAGGTGGCGCGGCGGACACGCCTGTTCGTCCTGGCCGAGTCGCTCGGCGGGGTCGAGTCGCTGATCGAGGTCCCCGGCCCGATGACCCACGCCAGCGTCGCGGGCTCCCCGCTCGAGGTGCCGGCCGAGCTGATCCGGCTCTCCGTCGGCCTCGAGCACGTGGACGACCTGCTGGGCGACCTGACGCACGCGCTGGCATAGCCCTCGGCGCGGGCCCGCACCCTGCCGCCGGTACCGTGGAAGGGCATGCGCCGACGCCTCCTGCCCGCGCTCCTCGCGCTCATCGCGCTCGCGCCGGTCTCGGCCTGCTCCCGGGCACGGACGCCGTGGCTCGCGGCCGGGTTCCCCACGAACCTCGCCTTCGCGCCGGACGGCCGGCTGTTCTACACGGAGAAGGACACGGGCCGGGTGCGCGTGGTGAGCGCCGCCGGCGACCTCCTGCCCACGCCGTTCGCCGCGTTCCGCGTCGGCAGCGCCGGCGAGACCGGCTTGCTCGGGATCGCGCTCGATCTCCGGTTCGCGGCCGGCCGCCCTTGGGTGGTGCTCTACCTCTCCGACGCCGCGACCGGGCGCAACGAGCTGGTGCGGGTCCGTGCCGACGGCGACGTCGGCGCGCGGGTCCAGGTGCTGCAGACCTTCCTGCCGACCGCCGGCGTGTACCACAACGGCGGCGACCTCCTGTTCGCCTCCGACGGCGACCTGTACGTCACCGTGGGCGAGGCGCACCAGGGCGAGCGGGCGCAGGACACGAACGACGTCGGCGGCAAGGTGCTGCGCCTCACCCCCGAGGGCCGGCCCGCGCCCGGGAACCCGTTCGGTCCGGGCAACCCGGTGTTCACCTACGGCCATCGCAACTCGTTCGGCCTGTGCCAGGATCCGGCGACCGGCGAGATCTGGGAGACGGAGAACGGCCCCGACGTGAACGACGAGGTCAACCGGTTGACGGCCGGGGCGGACTACGGCTGGCCGGTCGTCACCGGAGACTCGGGCGGGCGGTTCCAGGACCCGGTCGCGGTCTTCCACGACACGGTGGCGCTCACCGGATGCGCGTGGTGGCGCGGCGCGCTCTACGTCGGGTCCTACAAGGACGGTCTGGTCCGCCGGATCGACACCGCGACCGGGGAGGCCACCACCACGGCGGCGTTCCCCACCGGCGTCACCGACCTCGCCGTCGGCCCCGATGGAGACCTGTACGTGGCCGCGCAGGACGGGATCTATCGGCTCACCGCGGCGACGGCCACGGCCTCCGTCTCGCCGGCGAGGGCGGACGGCGGCGCCTCGGCACGGACCTGGATCGCCGTCGTCGCGCTGGTCGCGCTCGTGTTCGGTCTGGGCCTGCGCGTCTGGGGGGGCCGCCGGCTCCGACGGGCCGGGCGAACCTAGCCCTTCGGCCGCTTGAGGTAGGCCACCAGCGACGTCTGTCCCATCGGGGTCGGCTGCGCGAGCACGCTCACGAGCTCCCAGCCGTCGTCGCCGAAGCTGTTCAGGATCTCCGCCGGGTTGTGCTCGAGCACCGGCGCCACGAAGTACTCCCACTTCACGTCGCGTCCTCCATCTTCAGACGTTCGCGGACCTTGCGGATACAGACCCCCATGATGACCTCGAGGCCCGCGTCGTCCGCGATCCGGTAGGCCTCCTCGCTCCAGATCCCCTCCTGGAGCCACAGCACCTTCGCACCGATCGCGACCGCTTGGCGCGCCACCTCGGGCGTCTCGGACGCGCGGCGGAACACGTCGACCACGTCGACCGTGAGGTCCGCGGGCAGGTCCTCCAACGAGGCGTAGGCGCGCTCGCCGAGCACCTCGGTCTCGTGAGGGTTCACCGGGACGATCCGGTAGCCGTGCTCCTGCAGGTAGCGGGCCACGCCGTGGGAGGGACGGTCGGATCGGGAGGACAGGCCGACGACGGCGACCGTGCGCGCATCCCCCAGCAGCGCGCGCAGCTCGGCGTCCTCGGGGTTCACGGCGCCCGGAGCAGCCACGGTTCCTCCTTGCGGATCAGGTCCAGCAGAGCATGGAGCATGAACCCGGTGGCGCCCCAGATCGTGACGCCCCCCGTCTCGTACCACCAACCCTTCCAGACGCGCCCTGCTTCCCGACGGAGCTCCCGTTGCTCCTCCGCCGCGTGCAGGTCGCCGAGCGGGACCGTGAGCGCCTCCGCGATCTCGACGTCGCTCACCGCCAGCGACGGGAGCACGGGGAGCACGCCGACGAACGGCGTGACGAGGATCCCCGACACGAACGTATGCACCGCCGGGAGCGCGCCCAGCAACGTCGGCGCATCGCGGTCGATCCCGACCTCCTCCTCGGTCTCGCGCAGCGCCGTCGCGGCGAGGTCCGCGTCCTCTGGATCGCGCAGGCCGCCGGGGAACGACACCTCGCCCGCGTGACGCGACAGGGTGGCCGCGCGCACCGTGAACAGCAGGGACGGCGCCGGTTCGCGCACGAGCAACGCGAGCACGGCGGCCAGGCGGTCCCCCGGCGCGGCGACCGGCGCGGGCGCCGGGTCCAACCGCGAGCGCAGGCCCGCGAGGTCCTCGGACATCCTCGCATCGTAGGGCCGCGCACCATCCGGCGGCCCTAGGCACGCGGCTGCTAGGGTCCGCAGCCGTGTCCGACGTCCGTTCCGTCGCCGCCGAGGCGGCCGCCGCCGCGGTCGACGCCGAGGAGATCGTCGGGTTCGCGCGCGCCCTGATCGCCGCTCGCTCGGAGAACCCCGGCGGGACCGAGGACGAGGCGGCGGCGGTCGCCGGCGACATCCTGGCCTCCCTCGGGGCCGCGCCCGAGGTGATCCGGGGCGCCGCAGGCCGCCCGTCGGTGGTCGCCCGCCTCGGCGGCGCCCCCCACCCCGCCCTGGCGTGGAACGGCCACCTCGACACGGTGCCGGCCGGCTCGCCCGACACGTGGTCGCGCCCCCCGTTCGGGGGTGAGATCGTGGACGGTCGGCTGATCGGCCGGGGCGCCTGCGACATGAAGGGGGCGGTGGCGGCCGCGCTCGGCGCGGCCGCCGCGATCCGGCGCGCCGGGATCGATCTCGACGGGTCCCTCGTGTTCCACCTCGCGGCCGACGAGGAGCTCGCGGGACTGCACGGCACGAAGGTGCTCTGGGACCGGGGCCTCCTCGACCAGGACGCCGCGATCGTGGGCGAGCCGAGCGACCTGCGCCTCGGCCTGGCCGAGCGCGGCGGCGCGTGGATCACCGCGACCGCACACGGGGTCGCCGCCCACGGCTCGCAGCCCCACGTAGGCGTGAACGCGATCACCTCGATGGCGCGGTTCCTGCTGCGTCTGCCCGAGGGCCTGCCCGACCTCGAGCACCCGCTCGTCGGTCGCCCCACGATCAACGCGGCGCTGATCGAGGGCGGGAGCGCACCCAACGTCGTCCCCGACCGGTGCGCCGTCGACATCGACCGCCGGGTGCTCCCGGGCGAGACCGACCCCGAGGCGGTGCTCGCGCCCTTGCGGGCACTCGTGGACGATCTGCGAGCCGCTCACCCCGAGGTCGCGATCGACCTCGGGGTCCGCGAGTGGACCGACGCGGCCGAGGCGCCCGCCGACAGCGCCATCGTCGCGCTCGCGCGAGCGGCCGTGGCCGCCGAGACGGGCTCGACGCCCCCCGACGTCGGGTTCACGGGGATCACCGACGCCCGCTTCTACATCAACGAGGCACGGATCCCGACCGTGATCTGCGGCCCGGGATCCCTCTCGGTCGCGCACACCGCCGACGAGTGGGTGGCGGTGGAGGACCTCGTCACGGCCGCGCGCAGCTACGCGCGCATCGCGGTCGCCTTCCTCGACGGCTGAACGCCCTCGCTTCGACCGGCTCGGGCCTACACTGATGCCTATGGAAGCGCCGGCAGCCGCCCCGTTCGCCGTCACCGACAAGGCCGCCCGGAAGGTGCGCGCCCTCGCGGAGAAGGAGGGCCGCCCCGAGGCCGTGCTCCGCCTGCGAGTGGTCGCCGGCGGCTGCTCCGGGTTCTCCTACGAGCTCTCGTTCGCCGACGCGCCCGCGGCCGACGACGCCGTGGTCCCGGGCGCGGAGGGGATCCGGGTCGTGATCGACCCCAAGAGCGTGCCGATCGTGGAGGGCTCCACGCTCGACTTCGACGACGCCCTGATGGGAGGAGGCCTGCGGGTCCGCAACCCCCGGGCCGTCCACGAGTGCGCCTGCGGCGAGTCCTTCAGCATCTGAGCGGGCTCCGAGCCCGCCCGTTCGTCCCCACGGCTGCGGGCCGTTCGCCCCGCTCGGGGCCTTCTTTCCCCCACCGGCCCTGTCTATCCTGAGCCCATGCCTACGACCGCCGAGAAGACGCAGTGGCGCGACCTCTTCCACGAGGTCGTCACCTCGGGACTCTGCACCGGATGCACGGCCTGCATCGTCGCCTGCCCCTTCCACGTGCTCGGGTACGAGGACAACAAGCCGGTCCAGCTCCAGGAGGACGGTCCCGACGCGTGCGCACACGGCGACAAGGGGTGCTCCCTGTGCACCCTGGCCTGCCCCCGGTTCCGTGAGTGGGAGTCCGAGGTCGACACGACGCTGTTCGGGCAGACGCGCAGACCCGAGGAGCTGATCGGGCACTACCGTGAGATCTACCTCGCGCGGGCGACCGCCCCGGAGACCCTGATGCACGGACAGGACGGCGGCGTCGTCTCGGCGCTGCTGATCTGGGGCCTGGAGACCGGGCAGATCGACGGTGCGGCCACCTCCGTGCTCTCCGACGAGCGCCAGTGGGACTGCGAACCGGCGGTCGTGACCGACCGCGACGGCGTGCTCGCCGCCGCGGGGAGCCGCTACACCTACAGCGCGAACCCGCTCGCGCTGCTGAAGGCGGCCGAGATGGGCCTGTCGAAGGTCGCTCTCGTGGGGATGGGCTGCCAGGCCTCGGTGACCGGCGCGATGGAGGCCCGGCGCGTCAACAAGTGGCGCAAGAAGATCGCCTGGACGTTCGGCCTGCTCTGCTCGAAGTCCTTCTCCTACGACGGCCTGATGGTCGAGATCGCGCAGAAGGAGCTCGGGATCGACCTCGACCATCTGGTGCGCGTGAACATCAAGGGCAAGCTGCTCTTCTACACCGACGCCGGGGACGAGATCACGTACTCCCTCAAGCAGTCGCACCGGTTCACGCGCCCCGGGTGCCTGCACTGCCCCGACTTCGCAGCCGAGCACGCCGACATCTCGTTCGGCGGCCTCGGGCAGGGCGACGGCTGGTCGCTCACGATCGTGCGGACCGAGCGCGGTCAGGAGGTCTTCGACCGCGCGGTCGCCGACGGCGTGATCGAGGCCAAGCGAGCCGCCGAGGAGGACCCGAAGGCGGTCGAGCTGATGTTCAAGCTGGCGCAGAAGTCGCGGGAGCGCTGGCCGTCGCCGGACGAGCTGCCGACGGCCGGGTCCACCCCGGGCCTGTTCCCGGCCCCGCAGCCGGTCGAGGCGGCGCCGTCGGTCTGAACGGCACGCCGAGGTAGCCCGAACGGGCTATCCGGTGACCCCTGGACGCCGGACTCCACCGGCGCCGACCTGCGCCGATAATCCACCCAGACGACCCACGCCGGTCGCGTTCGCGCGCGCCCGGAGGCATGGTGGAGACCTACAGGAGGAGTCGGGTGGCCGATACGGCACGCGCCGCGCGAGCGGCTCCGCTCCGTCGCGACGCGGTCTTGGAGGCCGTCGCCTTCGCGGCGGAGCGCCTGCTGATGGCCGCCGACTGGCACGACGTCGCTCTGGACGTGCTCACGAGGCTCGGCATCGCGGCCGAGGTCTCGCGCGCCTGCATCACGGAGAACACGTCTGGGGCTGACGGCCAACCCTGTTCGACCCTCGTGCGCGAGTGGTGCGCCCCCGGCGTGCCGACCTCCTTCGGCACGCCGAGCCTCGAGGACGGTCCATGGGAGGACGGGTTCGGCCGCTGGGCCGAGGCGATGCCGGCGGGCGAGCCGATCGTCGGGGCCGTGGACGGGTTCCCCGAGGAGGAGCAGCCGGACCTTCGTGGCCAACAGATCGTCTCGCTCGCGTACCACCCCGTGTTCGTCGACGGCGCCTGGTGGGGCACGATCGGCTTCGACGACTGCGAGACCGACCGGGACTGGTCGCTGTCCGAACTCGACGGGCTGCGGACCGTCGCGACCCTGCTCGGGGCCTCGATCTCGCGCCAGCGCCAGGAGGAGCGGGCCCGCGCCGCCGAGTACCGGTACCGCAGCGTGGTCGAACGGATCCCGGCGGTCACCTACCTCGACGTGGTGGAACCCGACGGCGTCCGGATCGGCTTCATGAGCCCGCAGATCGAAGAGCTCCTCGGCTATCCGGCCGACCGGTTCCTGGGCGACCCCGACTTCTGGTTCGACATCGTGCACCCCGAGGACAACGACCGGATCGACGAAGCCGCCCGCGCGGCCGGACGCGACAACGTCGCCTTCGACGAGGAGTACCGGATGCGCCACGCGGATGGGCGCTGGATCTGGATCCACGACGTGTCCACGCCGGTGCGCGACGACGCCGGCGAGGTCACGCACTACCAAGGCTTCATGACCGACGTGACGCGGCGCAAGGAAGCCGAACAGCGCCTGCGGGCCGCCGAACGCCGCTACCGGGGCGTCGTGGAGAACATCCCGGCGGTCGCCTACATCGACGAGCCGACCGGCCTGGAGGGCACCGAGGCGGCCCGGATCTCCTTCATCAGCCCGCAGATCGAGACGGTCCTGGGCTACCCGGCCGAGCGGTTCCTCGACGATCCCTCGTTCTGGTTCTCCGTCATGCACCCCGACGACCTCGCACGGCTGCAGGACGCCGACGCCTTCTCGGTCCAGGACCTCGCGACCTTCGACCAGGAGTACCGGATGCGCCACGCCGACGGGCACTGGGTCTGGGTCCACGACACCTCCACCACGATCTATCGAGACGACGGCGAGGTCGACTTCTTCCAAGGCTTCATGACCGACGTGACCGCTCGCCACGAGGCGGAGGAGCAGGTGCGCATGGCCGAGGAGCGCTTCCGGGTGCTCGTCGAGCAGATGCCGGCGGCCGTGTACACCGAGGAGCTCGAGCCCGGCACGGTGCGCGCCGCGCGCATGGACTACCTGAGCCCGCGCGCCGAGAGCCTGTTCGGCTATCCCGTCGCCTCGTGGCTCACCGACCCCGACTTCTGGGACCGGATCGTCCACCCCGAGGACCGCGACCGAGCGCTCGCGATCACCGAGCACGTCAACGCGACCGGGGAGCCGATGTCCCTGGACTACCGGTACCTCGCCGCCGACGGACGGGTCGTGTGGGTCCACGAGGAGGCGGTGCTGGTCCGCGACCCGGACGGCGAGCCGGTGCACTGGCAAGGCTTCATCCTGGACATCACCGAACGCAAGGCGGCCGAGGACCGGATCCGGACCGCCGAGGAGCGGTTCCGCCTGCTGGTGGAGCAGACGCCGGCGGTCACGTACCAAGAAGCGCCCGACCTCGACCGGGAACACCCCGACGACACCCTGCTGTACGTGAGCCCGCAGATCGAACGGATCCTCGGCTACCCCACGGACCGGTGGTACGAGGCCGACTTCTGGCGCTCGATCCTGCATCCGGACGACGCCGACGCCGTGTCGGCCGAATCCGCCCGGACGGGCGCGACCGGCGAGCCGTTCCGGCAGGATTACCGGATGGTCTCGGCGGACGGACGCATCGTGTGGATCCACGACGAATCGCATCTGATCGTCGACCCTGGCGGACGGCCGCTGCACTGGCAGGGCGTGATGCTCGACATCACCGACCGCAAGGTCGCCGAAGAGCAGCTGCGCGTGGCCCAGGGCCGGTTGCAGGCGCTGATCGAACACATCCCGGCGGTCGTGTACATGGAGACCCCAGACGCCGACCCCAACCGCTTCTACCTGAGCCCGCAGGTCGAGCAGATCTTCGGCTACACGGCCGAAGAGTGGACCTGGACCGAGGGCTTCTGGATCGACCACGTCCACCCCGACGACCGCGAGCGCGTGGACGACGCCGACGCCCGCACGAACGAGACCCGCGACGTCTACGCCACCGAGTACCGCTTCCGCCGGGCCGACGGTGCGTACCTGTGGGTCCACGACGAGGCGGTCTACGTGCCCACGCCCGACGGCGGCGGCTTCTGGCAGGGGTTCTTGTTCGACATCACCGAGCGCAAGGAGGCCGAGGAGCAGCTAGCCTCGGCCGAGCGTCTGCTCCGCGCCACCGTCGAGCACCTGCCTGCGGTGATCTACCGTGAAGCCCAGGACTCGGACCCAGGGCGCTCCTACCTCAGCCCGCAGATCCTGCAGGTCTTCGGCTACGAGCCCGACGAATGGCGGTTCACACCGGACTTCTGGCGCGACCGGGTGCATCCGGAGGACGTCGAGTGGGCGCTGGCCCTCAACGCCCACGCGAACGGGACCCGCGAGCCGTTCTCCGCCGACTACCGGTTCCGTCGCGCCGACGGGACGTTCGTCTGGGTCCACGACGAGGCGGTCTTCGTCCCGGGCACGGGCGACGAGGACGGCTGGTGGCAGGGCTTCCTGATCGACATCACCGAGCGGAAGGAGGCCGAGCGCCAGCTCCAGGAGGCCGAGGAGAAGTTCCGCACGATCGTCGAGCAGAACCCTGCGGTGATCTACACGCAGGAGTTCGACCCCGCCGCTCCGTCGATCTCAAGGACCACGTACATCTCCCCTCGCCAGCCCGAGGTCTTCGGCTACACCGTGGAGGAGATCTTGAGCGACCCCACACTCTGGGCCCGGATCGTCCACCCCGAGGACCGCGACCGGGTGCTCTCCGAGGATCTGCGCAGCAACGAGGAGGTCGCCGACGCCTTCTCGCTCGAGTACCGGATGATCGCGAAGGACGGGCGGATCGTGTGGGTGCAGGACGATGCGAAGCTCGTCCGGATCGACGGCAGGCCCCCGTTCTGGCAAGGGTTCCTGCTCGACATCACCGAACGCAAGCGTGCGGAGGAACAGCTCGAGCGCGCCCTCGAGGTCGAGCGCGAGGCCACCCGGCGCCTGCGGGCGCTCGACGAGATGAAGAACACCTTCCTGCAGGCGGTCTCGCACGACCTGCGGACGCCGCTGGCGGCGATCCTTGGCCTCGCGATCACCCTGGAGCGCGGCGACGTGCACCTGGAGGAGGACGACGCGAAGGACCTCGCGCGCCGGATCGCGGGCAACGCGCGGCGCCTGGATCGCCTGGTCACGAACCTCCTCGACCTCGACCGTCTGGCCCGCGGGATCGTGGCGCCGAAGATCGAGCCGACCGACGTCGGCGCGCTGGTGCGCCGGGTCGTGGCGGAGTCCGAGCTCGTGCCGGCATCACGCCTCGTCACCGACCTGCCGCCGGTCGTGGTGCCGGTCGACGCCGCGAAGGTCGAGCGGATCATCGAGAACCTGCTCGCGAACACGGCGCGGCACACGCCCTCGGACGCGACGATCTGGGTGAGCGTCCGACCCGAAGAGGGCGGCTGCCTGCTGGCGGTCGAGGACGACGGTCAGGGAGTGGCCGAGGAGCTCCGCGAGGTGATCTTCGAGCCGTTCCAGCAAGGTCCCGACGCGCCCCAGCACGCGCCGGGGGTCGGCGTCGGCCTCACGCTCGTCCGGCGTTTCGCGGAGATCCACGGCGGACGCGCGTGGGTGACCGAGCGCGACGGCGGCGGCGCCTCGTTCCGCGTGTGGTTCCCGGCCGAGCCCCTCACGCCGCGCGACGCGGCCGGGAGCTGAGCCCGGAGACGATCAGACGGCGGCCCAGCCGGCCACCGTGGGATGGTCGGCGGTGGACGGCCCTACCTGCGCGGCCCCCCCGGGCGAGCCGACGCCCGAGATCGTGAAGTACTCGGCGTTGATCGGCGTGAACTGCTTCCACTCGCCGGGGACATCGTCCTCGTAGAAGATCGCCGTCACGGGGCACGCCGGCTCGCACGCGCCGCAGTCGACGCACTCGTCGGGCTGGATGTACAGCATGCGTCCGCCCTCGTAGATGCAGTCGACGGGACACTCGTCGACGCACGCGCGGTCCTTCACGTCGATGCACGGCTCGCAGATCGTGTAGGTCATCCCCTGGATCCTTCCTCGCGCCTTCTGGCTCTCCGGCTCGCTCCCTGACCCGCTTCCAGGCCCGCTGTCCCGATTCTCACGGTGCGGACCGTGTAAATCCTACCGCCCCGCGGGCCCGTGACAACGATGCCGGTCAGACGCTCGGGGCGAGCGCCGTGAGGGTGGCGAGCGCGCCCGGGAGATCCGGCCCGTCGCTCAGCGGGTACACGATGGGCAGGTCCGCGCCGGCATCGGCGTAGGCGCGGAGCCGGACCCGCGCCTCGGCCGGGTCGCCGAGCAGGCACACGGACCCCACCAGCGCGTCGGGCACGTCGCCCGGCCGTCCGTCGCGGTGCGCCTGCCGGGCGGCGGCCGCCTCGGCCCCCAACCCGAGCGCCGCGAACTGTCGCGCGTACGCCGGGTAGGAGGCGTACTCGCCGGCGGCACGGCGCGCCAGGGCCAGACCCGTGTCGTCCCCGACGCGGGCACGCACGTACACCGCGAGCGTGACCTCGTCCGGGTCACGCCCCGTCTCTCGCGCGCCCTCGGCGACCTCCGCGACCGCGCGGGCCACCCGCTCGGGCGTGCACCAGTTCAGCAGGACCCCGTCGGCAACGGCCCCCGCCGTCCGCACGGCGCGCGGGCCGAGGGCCGCGATCCAGAGCGGAGGCGGACGCTCGGGCAGGAGGGAGAGCGAGAGCCGCTCGCCGTCCAGATCGGCCTCCCCCGTGACGAACAACCTCCGCAGCGCGGTCACCACCGCCCGCAGGCGGGCGAGCGCCCCCGGCCCGCTCGGGCCCGTGCCGAGCCCGAGCACCAGGCGCCCCCCGGACCGTTCCTGGGCGGTGGCGGCGGCCATCGCCAGGAGCCGCGGCGTGCGCGAGGGCAGCGGCACGACCCCCGTCCCTAAGAACAGCGCGGTCTCCGACGCCAGACCGGTGATGGCGGCCAGGGTGTCGCGCGCGCCGATCTCGGGCAGGAACAGCGCCGTGTAGCCCCGCTCCTCGCCCGCTCGGGCGAGCGCGGCCAGGTCCTCCCAGCGGAAGGGGTCGCGGAGGGCGAAGCCGAGGCCCCTCGGTTGGCGTTCGCCGGTCACGGTGCCATGGTGCCAGAACGATGGAGCCGAGATGGAACGGGTGACCTTCACGAGCGAGGACGGCTTCCGCCTCGAGGGCGAGGTGCGGATGCCGGAGGGACCGGCGCTCGGCACGGCCGTGCTCTGCCACCCGCACCCCCGTCAGGGCGGCTCGAAGGACCACCCCCTGCTCTGGGCGATCCGC
This sequence comes from Planctomycetaceae bacterium, assembly GCA_050257835.1. Classification (GTDB taxonomy): domain Bacteria; phylum Actinomycetota; class UBA4738; order UBA4738; family HRBIN12; genus AC-51. The sequence continues at coordinate 18,172 of JBLMXP010000053.1, forward strand.
AACGAGCTCGCAGCCGCGCGCGGTCTCGCGGTGCTCGCGTTCAACTTCCGCGGCGTGATGGGCTCCGCCGGCGCCTACGGGGGCGGCCGCGACGAGCTCAAGGACGCGCGGGCGGCCGTGGGGTTCGCCCGCGAGCGGGTCGGGGAGGCGCTCCCGACGCTCCTGGTGGGATGGTCCTTCGGGGCGAGCGTCGCGCTCCGCGAGGCGTTGGACGACCGGCGCGTGGCCGCCCTCGCGCTGATCGGGATGCCGCTGCTCCCCGGCGACATCGCCCTGCCCCCGATGCCGGACGCGGCCGACCTGCGCCTGCTCCGCCGCCCCGCCCTGCTGCTCACGGGCGAGCACGACACGTACTGCCCGCCGGCAGACCTGCGGGGCTACGCGGACGGCTTCCCCGACGCGGAGGTCGCCGTCATCGACGGGACCGACCACTTCTTCTGGCGGCGCGAACAGGAGGCGGCGAGGGTCGTCGGCGGGTTCGCCGAGCGCGCCCTGGGGCTCGATGCGGCCGACGTAGCGCCCGGGGCCGACTGACCGGCCCTCACCGAGGGCCGACTGACCGGCCCTAGCCGAGCGCGTCCCGGTGGCTGTGCCCGTTGGTCCGAGGGTCCATCTCGGGCCCGCGGCGGGGCCGCCAGACCCACACGAACGGCAGGAACAGGAAGATCCCTCCGAACAGCCCCGGCCAGACGATCAGCCCGAGGACGGCGAAGACGGCGCAGACGCACAACCACAGCCACGGGTTCCCCCACCACGGGAGGGAACGGGGCCGCGGGTCGCGAAGCGGCGTCGTGACGTCGGGCTCGGCGAGCACCTGCTGGCGCCAGCTGCGGCGGGCCGCGGCCCGCTGGCGGAACACCACGACGAACCCCGCGGACAACGCCGCGAGCACGATGAACGGCAGCAGGGCGAACACGAGGCCGTCGCGCACGGGGTCCACGATACCGAGCCTGCACCAGCCACATTGCCTTTCACGACGCTGCGGGACCCCGTAGCGTCACGGGCGTGAGGAACCCGCCCGCTCGTCGACGCCGTCGTGGAGCGGTCGCCTCGGTCCTCGCGCTCGCGCTCGGCGCGTGCTTCCTCCCCGCGTGCGCGCCGGCGGTGGACCTCGACGGCGCGAGGCAGCACCTGGACCATCTCGTCTTCGTGATGCAGGAGAACCGCTCGTTCGATACCTACTTCGGGACGTTCCCGGGAGCCGACGGCATCCCGATGGACGACGGACGGCCCGCGGTCTGCGTCCCCGACACCGCCGGCTCGTGCATCGCCCCGTTCCACGACACGAAGCTGGTGGACGCGGGCGGCCCGCACAGCGAGCAGGCGTCGGCAGCCGACGTCGACGGCGGACGGATGGACGGGTTCGTGCGAAGCGTCCGCCGCGGGATGCACGGGTTCTGCGCCCGGTTCCCGTTCGAGCCTGAGTGCACCCAGACCCAGACGCGCCAAGCGCGCCCCGACGTGATGGGCTGGCACGACGCGCGCGAGATCCCGAACTACTGGGCCTGGGCCGAGCACTACACCCTGCAGGACCATCTGTTCGAATCCGCGTTCTCGTGGAGCCTGCCCTCGCACCTGTTCCAGGTGTCGGGCTGGTCGGCGACCTGCGCCACGACCGACCCGCAGACCTGCCGGAGCGACCTGCTGCAGCCCGAGCATCTGCATGATGCGAAGACCACCGGTCCGACCCTGCCCTTCGCGTGGACCGACATCACCTACCTGCTGCACCGCGCCGGCGTCAGCTGGGGCTACTACGTCGGGAACCAGACGAACTTCTCCTGCCCCTGGGATGACGCGACGTGCGGCACCCTCCCCGACGGGCAGTGGATCGGCACCCCGCCGATCTGGAACCCGCTGCCGAACTTCACCACGGTGCAGGACGACGGGCAGCTCGAGAACGTCCAGCATCTGCACGACTTCCTCTCGGCCGCGAAGGCGGGTACCCTCCCGTCGGTCTCGTGGCTCGTGCCCGACGGCCGCGACAGCGAGCACCCGCCGTACTCGATCGCGCGCGGCCAGGCCTACGTGACCCGCGTGGTGAACGCGGTGATGCAAAGCCCCGACTGGTCCAGCACGGCCCTGTTCCTCGCGTGGGACGACTGGGGCGGCTTCTACGACCACGTGGTCCCGCCGAAGGTCGACCCGAACGGCTACGGCATGCGGGTCCCCGGGATCGTGATCAGCCCGTGGGTGCGGCAGGGTGCGATCGACCATCAGCAGCTGTCGTTCGACGCCTACCTGAAGCTGATCGAGGACCTGTTCCTGAACGGCGAGCGGATCGATCCGGCGACCGACGGGCGCCCCGACCCCCGGCCGACGGTCCGCGAGGACGTGCCGGGCCTGGGGAACCTGCTGACCGAGTTCGACTTCACCCAGGCGCCGCTACCGCCGCTGATCCTGCCGCTGCACCCGCCGCCGGGGCCCGCGTCGATCCCCGGCACCTGAGCGCGGGGGGGGGGGCCCCCAAGGGGGGCCCCCCCCCCCCCCCCCCCC
>JBLMXP010000054.1:0-6438 GCA_050257835.1 Planctomycetaceae bacterium
GTGGAGCTCAAGGGCGTCGCCGGCGCGGTGCAGCTGCTCCGGGCCCATCCGGCCTGACCGACGATCCGGGCTCCACCAGCCCGTAGGCGAGCGACGGGTCGGCAGCAGAGCGATCGCGACCTTCGGGCTGGTGCTCGAACGGGTGATGCGCACGCGCGCGGGGCGGATCGGCGTCCTCGCGGGATGGGCCTGGTTCGGCCTGCACCTGTTCGCGCGCTGAGCGGGCGGCGGACCGCTCAGCGTGTCCAGCCGCGGAACGCCTCGAGCAACGCCTGCTTCTGCTCGTCGGGGAGCTGCTCCTCGGTGAGCATGCCGGTGAGGCGGATCGTCTCGCGCATCTGCGCGAGGTAGGCCGTGCAGGCGTCGCACACCGAGAGATGGGCCTCCACGCGCCGGCGGACCTTCCGGGGCAAGTCGCCCTCGAGGTAGTCGGTGATCAGCTCGACCACCTCGTGACAGGTCAGGTCCTTGCGACTCACGTGCGCTCCGTTCCAGCGGTCAGGTAGGCGTCCAGCGCCCGGCGCACCTTCGCGCGCGCGCGGTGCAGGAGCACCCGTTGGTTGGTCTCGGTGATGTCCAGCGCGTTACGGACCTCTTCGGAGCTCCAGCCCAAGACGTCGCGAAGGCGGATCACCTCGGCCTGCATCGGCGGCAAGGACGCGATCGCCTGACCGACCCTGCGGAGGGTCTCGTCGCCGAGCAGGCGATCCTCGGGAAGCCCGCTCCAGTCATCGGGCGTCGCCTTCCAGCCGCCGGGGAACCGCCCGGCCGCGTCCTGGAACCACGAAGGATCGATCCCCGTGTCGGCGTCGTCCTCGCCGGCGAGCGAGGAGAAGGGGACGCTCCGGCCCTCCTTCTGCCCGCGGGTCTTCGCGATGTTCGCGACGATCCGGTACATCCAGGTCCGCAGCGACGAGCGGCCCTCGAAACGGTCCAGACCCTTGATGATGCCGAGCCAGGCCTCCTGGACGACCTCCTCGGCGACCGCGCGCGACGACACGTACATCTGCGCGACCCGCAGCATCGCGGCCTGATGCTGCTCGACGAGCATCATGAAGGTGGTCTCGTCGCCGGCGCGCAGTCGCTCGACGATCGCGAGGTCGGCCGCCGAGGCGAGGACGTTCGTGCCACTCACGGTGGGGAAGCCTAACGCCAGGTCCGGACGAACGTGGCTCGACGCGAGGCGGAGGGCCGTGAACGACCCTCCGCCGCGCGTCGCGAGAGACGTGCTCAGACCGCGATCAGGCCCGCGTAGCCGGTGGCCAGGCCGCTCGGGCCGGCGATCGACGTGAGGGAGCCGTCCGAGGCGACCGAGAACGCGCTGATCGCGCCCGAGCCGCTGGCCAGCACGTACAAGAACCCGTCGCCGTCGCTCAGGTCGAGGTCGACCGGGCCCGGCGACGTGGCGCCGTTCGCGCCGTCGCCCACGAGGCTCAGGGTGCCGTCGGCGCCGATCGTGTACCGGCTGACGTTCGCCGACCCCGCGTTGGCCACGTAGGCGGAGGTGCCGTCCGCGTTCACCACGAGCCAGCACGCGGCGGCCTGGTGGTCCGGCACGGAGGCGCTCACGACGCTGATCCTCCCGGCGCGCGTGACGTCGTAGGAGGACGCGGCGCTGCCCGGCGCCTCGGAGACGTAGAGGCGGCCGTCGGGACCGAACTGGAACCCGAACGGCGTCGCTCCGGCCGAGGCTTGCACCTTCGGGCCCACGGCCCGATGACTGCCGGCGCGCACGAAGTAGGTGTCGATCGTCTGGGTGGCCTTCTCGGTCACCGCGAGCACGTGACCGTTCGGGCTGAACGCGACCTCGGCGCCGTTCGCGCCGCTGGTCGAGAGCGGGCGGGTGGAGTCGGCGATCGGGGCCAGCCGGCCCGCGTCGGTGATCCACAGGCCCTGGATCGTGTCGTCGCCCTGGTTCAAGACGTAGACGATCCGGCGGTGGACCGCCACGCTCACGGGCCGGTCCCCGACGGGCTGCACGTCGGCGAGCACCAGCCCGCGCGCGGTGACGTCGAAGATCGATACGTCGTCGCTGCCGGCGTTGACCGCCAGCAGGTGTCGCTCGTTCGGGGTGATCGTCACCGCCCCCTGGCTGCCGACGCTCGTCGGCGCGATCCCGAGGCCGCCGGTGGCGACGGTCTGGCCGTACGTGAGGTGTCCGTTCGCGTCGCGGTCGAAGACCACGACGGCGTTGCCCGACGCCGCGTTCGTCTCGACGTAGACGTGTCCGGCGGGCGTGTCGGCGGCGGCGGGGCGCGCCAGCGCGGCGAGCGGCACCACCGTGAGGATCAAGGCGAGGCCCGCCACGCGGGCCCGGTGTGCAACGCGGTTCATCCGTTCCTCCCTGTGCGATCGATCTCGGATGCGAGGTGGCGCCGGGATCCTTCGGCGCCGCAGGCATGCCGTTCGAGGAGGACCGTCTCTGCGGGCGCGCGCGCGTTACGCGGATCGACCAGATCGGGCGCCGGGCTTACGGGCTCGCTGGATCCGGGAGACCGAGCACGCGAGCCGCCCATGGCAGGGACGCCGTCGCCCCTGCGAGTTGGAGCGCTCGCACGTGCGGCGCCTGCGGGATCGGTTCGCGAACGGCGTGCGCGAGGAAGAACCCCGCCAGCAACGACGCGAAGACACCTGCTTCAGCCACGACCTCCCACGGTGGCGGCCCTCCCTCCGCTGCGAGGCTCGGGAGCCACGCCGCGATGTCGAAGAGCGGGTCACCCCGACTTGCCCAGTTCCAGTCCACGAGCACGGCGCGCCCATCCAGGAAGCACAGGTTGTCGCTTCGGATGTCGAGGTGGACGAAGGCCTCACCGGCGATCACCGTCTCGTCCGCGGCGCGCTCGAGGACATCGAGGTGGCGTTCGAGCCATCCGGCCGTGCAGACGCCGGTCCGGATCGCCGGCTCAGGGTCGGCACGGACCTCGTTCCAGCCCTCCCGGATGTCGGACAACGCATCCTCCGCCTCGCCGACCACTGCCGGTGGAGCCGTCGCGTGGATCGCCGCCGCGGCGGAGACCACCGCCTCGATCGCGTCGCGATCCCACGGAGGCGGCCAGCGCGCGAGGCTCAGGTCCTCCAGCGCGAGGATGGGATGGATGCCGTCGTCATCCCAGCCGAGCAGGCGCGGGAGGAAGGGCCGGTCGCCCAGCGCCTCGTAGACCTCGTGCTCCCTCCGGAGCCATCCGGCCGTGTAGTCGAACGCGGCGACCTTCACGAAGGCCGTGCCGCCCCGAAGCGACACGACGTACCGGCGGTTCGAAGGCGCTCCGTGCCCGCGGGCCCACCTCACCGCCGACGGACGTTCGCCGATCGCACGCGCGATCCGATCGAGGTCCTCCGCGTGCGGTTCTTCCATCGACAGATGCTACTGGCGCCGTCTTGGGCGCGGATCGATGAGGACGGCGACCCCGCCTCGCGGGGCCGCCGTCCCGAAGGAGCACGACCTCCTGTCAGCCGATCGGGCGATCGGCGCCGAGGGCCCGGCTCGTGAGGACCAGCCAGGCAGGTAGCACCACGACCGCGCCGAGGACGAGCAGCGCGTTCACGAGGCCGTCGGGCCCGGTCACGTAGGCGACGGCGAGGGCGCCCGTCACGACGCCCGCGACGAGCGACGTCGTGCGCCAGGTGGTCCCCGCGCTGCGCATCGCGGACGCACCGAACGCGAGCATCCCGGCGGCGATCGCTACCGCCGCCGCGACCTCCAGCGCATCGTCGATCGTGTCGATCGTGAACGCGATCGAGTTCGTGGCCTCGATCGGGTTGCCGTGCGTCGCCATCAGCCCGACCGCACGGTGGCCGCCGAGCTGCACCACGTTGCCGACGATCCACAACGCCGAGCCCAGCCCGACGAGCACCGCGCCGAACCGGCCGGCGTCGCTCCCCGTGCGCGAGGCCATCCACGACGCCGCCGCGGCCAGGCAGGCGAACCCGACGATCGCGAGCCCCGTGTCGAGCCGCTCCTGGGTCAGGGTGGTCGCGAACCACGTGTAGTACCGGATCAGCCCCGCGTCGAGCGAGCCCCCCGGCGCCGGCGGTGCGCTCACGCTCACGTGCGCCGCGATCAACGCGTACCAGACCCCCGCCAGCACGAAGGCGCCCGCTCCCGCGGCCGGGACCGCCGTCGTGAGCCGGATGCCCGTGCGTGCCTCCGGCCGTTCCATCGCTGCCGTCGCCATGACGACCACCTCCTCTGCAGGGAGGTTCGCCCGAGGGGCCGGGCGCCGGGAACCGGGACGGCCCCCGTCCGCGGTGGGGGCTAGCCCCGATGCGCCGGTCGTGCTTCGATGCGACCCTGCCCGCATGACGACGGTGTTGATCGTGGACGATCACGCAGGGTTCCGCGAGCTGGCTCGCCGACTGCTCGAGGGTGCCGGGTTCGAGGTGATCGGCGAGGCCGCCGACGGCGCCGCTGCGCTGACGGCGGCTGCGGCCCTCGCACCCGAGGCGCTCCTGCTCGACGTGCAGCTGCCCGACACGACCGGCTTCGAGGTGAGCCGTGCTCTCGCCGCAGCGACCGACCCGCCCGCGGTCGTGCTGGTGTCGAGCCGTGACGCGACCGACTACGGCAACGCGGTCGGCCGGTGCGGCGCCCGCGGCTTCATCACGAAGTCGGAGCTCACCGCGACCGGTTTCGCGGCGCTGATCGGGGCCACAGGATGACCGCCGCCGACCGACGTCTGCGGCTGACGCTCACGTCGCTCGGGATCGCGATCCTGCTCGCGACGGCGGTCGGCCTGTTCACCTCGGCACGGGGGCCGTTCCCCTTCGCGATCTTCATGGTGGGGCCGTTCGTCGTGACGATCGCGTTCCTCGTGGCCGGCTGGATCGGGTGGGAGCGCAGGCCGGACAGCAGGATCGGGATGCTGCTGCAGATCGCCGGGGTTGTGTACGCGGCGGGCCAGATGATCCCGGTCGACTGGTCGCCGCTGTTCACCGTCGCGTGGCTGGTGGGGAGCTTCTACACGAACGTGCTCGGCCACATGCTGCTCGCGTTCCCCACTGGGAGGCTGCAGACGCGCGGCGAGCGTGCGCTCGTGGTGGCGTTCTACGCCACCGGCCTCGTGGGGATCCCGTTCGTGGCGATGTTCTCCGACCCGAGGACCGTTTGCACGTGCCTGCCGCGCAACGTGGCGCTGCTCGCGGACGCTCCGCGGTTCGTCGACGCGATGGACACGTCCACCTCGGCGATCTCCGTGGTGTGGGCGGTGCTGTTCATCCTCGTGATGATCCGTCACTGGCGCGGGGCGGCCCCCACCACGAGACGCGCGCTCGCGGTCGTGTACTGGGGCGGCGCCGTGGGGGGTGCGACGGAGCTCGCGCGGGAGCTGGGCGACGCCCTCGGCACGAGCTTCCAGACCTCGATCGGCTGGGCGTGGGTGAACACGATCGTGCTGGTCGCGCTCCCGCTGGCGTTCCTCGTGGGGCTCCTGCGGCTGCGGATGACGCGCGGGGCGGTCGGCGACCTCGTCGTGCAGCTCGGCAGCGACGCGGAGCTCCACGAGGGCCTCCGCGACGCGCTCGCCCGCCGGTTGGGCGACCCGACGCTGCAGCTCTCCTATCGGCTCCCGGACGGCTCATGGGTGGACGACGCCGGGCGACCGGTCGAGCGACCCTCGGAGCAGCCCGGTCGCTCGCTCCGGGTCCTCGAGACCGAGGGCGAGCCCTTCGCCGCCCTCGCGCTCGACGCCCGGCTGGATGACGTTCCCGAACTGGTGAGCGCGGTCGTCGCCGCGGCGCGGCTCGCGATCGCGAACGACCGGCTGCGGGCGGAGGTCAGGGCGCAGCTCGAGGAGGTGCAGGCCTCGCGACGTCGGATCGTGGAGGCGGCCGACGCGGCCCGGCGCCGGGTCGAGCGCGACCTGCACGACGGAGCGCAGCAGCGGCTCGTCGGGCTTTCCCTCGGCCTGCGGATGCTGCAGGATCGGTTGGGCGACGCCGAGGACCTCGAGGCGCAGATCGCCGGGCTCCAGGAAGAGCTGCGGACGGCTCTGAGCGAGCTCCGGGAGCTCGCTCGCGGCCTGCATCCGACGATCCTCACCGAGGAGGGCCTTGGCCCCGCGGTCGAGTCCCTGGCGGAGCGCTCGGCCGTGCCGGTCGAAGTGTCCGTCGCCCTCGACGCCGGCGACGGCCGCTTCCCGCCCCCGGTCGAGGCGACCGCGTACTTCGTGGTGGCGGAGGCGCTCACGAACGTCGCGAAGTACGCGCACGCGTCGCACGCGCGCGTGGAGGTTGCGCGCGAAGACGGCACGCTGTTGCTCGACGTCACGGACGACGGGGTCGGCGGCGCGCGGGTCGGCGCCGGTTCGGGCCTGAGCGGTCTGCTGGACCGCGTGTCCGCGCTCGGCGGGTCGCTGCGCGTCGAGAGCGCGGGCGAGGGTGGCACCCGCGTGCACGCGGAGATCCCGGCGGGGTGAGCGGGGAGGCCGCGCTCCGCGTGGT
>JBLMXP010000055.1:0-11481 GCA_050257835.1 Planctomycetaceae bacterium
ACCCACGAGCGGCGGACCCGCCATCGCTGGCCCAGCAGCCCGAACACCGGCCCCGTCACCAGCCCGCCGAGGATGTACGCGGGGTTGTAGCCGGTGGTCGCGATCGCGACGATCCCCGGCACGAAGCGATCCACCGGCACCCCCTCCATCGGGCTGTAGGTCATCGCGAAGTACCCGATCAACGCGGAGGCCGTCGCGACGAGACCGAGCAGCATCGCCCGCCGGGGCCGCTCCTGCGTCATGCCGACCATGAACGGCAGCACCAGCCACGGCGCCGAGACCTGCGCGGTCGTCGCCGCCCAGAGCCCGAGCGCCACCGACCGGCTCCCCAGGTACTGGTCCGCCGCCCCGAACGCGAGCCCCACGACCACCGCAAGGAAGAACGCCACATGCGAACGATACGCGGGTCGTGTCAGGTTGCCTCGTTCCCTCGCGTCACAGGAAGTCGAGGCGGGACTACGCGTGGCGGGGGTCGGGCCGGTCGAGGTTCCAGTGCCGCACCACGGAGCAGAGCCACCGGTCCTCCCCGAACGGGGCCAGCGCGAACCGGCCGATCGCCCGCTGCCCGGCCTCGTTGTCGGAGTAGAGGACCTCGACCCCGAAGATCCGCGGCGCGCGGACCGCGTCGACCAGACGCGCGTGCTCGGGATCGTCGGGGTCACGCGAGGCTGCCTGCCAGAAGCCGACGTCGTCGCCCGGGATGTACAGGTCCCGGATCTGCTCGCGGAACCCGTCGGGCTCGGCGTGTGGGGTGGTGTGTCGGTAGTCGTCGAGCAGCAAGCGCCACCCGTGGATCACCGCGATCCCAGACCCGGAGTTGCGCAGCGACATCGCCATGTACACGATGCCGTCGACCTCCTGCGCGATCGCGCCGCCCCCGACCAGCTTCCCCCAGTGCTCGTCGCCCCACATGATCTTCTGGTCGGGGTCGTCCAGACGCGACGGCATCAGGAGAGGCCGGATGCCGATCTGCATCGAGTACTCGGCGACGCGGGCGGCTCGGTTCGCGGCACGCACCGCGACGAACGTCGCGGTCGCGAGCACCAGCGTCCCCAGCGCCGTGGCGAGCTGTGCAGCGGTCGACCAGCCGGACATCGGGCGAGGATATCGCCGTCACGGAGTCGTCCTCGTTGCGGGCTCGGTCACTTCGACGACCCGCTCCTGACATCGCCAGACGGTGCACCCTCATCGCCCTTAGATCTTCACCTGCAGCCCGTCGAGCAGGTGTTGTACCCGTTGGCGGACGCCCGCGGACATCGGGCCCGTGGTGTAGACGTCGATCACCAGCAGATGCCTCTGGTCCAGCGCGCCGCTCAGCTCGCACTGGATCGCGTTCGGCGGGATACCCTCGAAGTGCCGCCCGCATGTCGCCGAGGACAGATCGATCTGTGCGGGGCCTGAGGGGGATCCGGGTGATGGTCTCCGGATCTCCACGGTGACCACCGCGTCGGTCGGTCCGAGCCTGGCGATCGTTCCGTACGGGAGGAACGGCATCGCACCATCGAGCGCGTAGAAGTACAGCTCGCCGGTCCCGAAGCCCGTCGTCGACGCCACGGCCTGGGTCACCCAGTGCTTCGTGGTGGGGCCGGAGCCCATCACGCGCCAGCCGGTGCTGTCCACGAAGTCGACCGATGACGCGGGGGGCGGCGTCGACCCGGGCTCGCCCACCACGATCGAGGACAGGAACGTATCGATCGTCGCGAGCGCCGGTGAGGGCGAGGGCCGCCCCCCGACGTAGGCGAGCACCACGAAGGAGCGGTCTGCGACGGTCACGAGACGCAGGTAGCCACCCGCGTTCTGCCAGAACCGCGTCATGCGATCCGAGCCACGAGGTGTCGGCACGTACCAGTCCGACGGCACGAACCGCGGCCACGCGTCGTCGAACCCCGAGCAGGGACAGAGCGACGTGACCTCGACGACCCGAACGAACACCGCGGTCCGGTTCCCCTGAACCGCGACGTCGATCGGCGAGCGAGGGATCGTGCCGGACCTCGGCGCAGCGGACAACACGACCCCCTCGTTCCCCGAGCCCCATGCGAGCGTCGCCCTCCAGTCGGGAGGGGCGACGGCCGAGACCCCGAACCCCGAGACGTGTCGACCCGCCGGCTCGTCGGGGAGGGTCCGATCTCCCAGGTTGCGGAGCCCCGCGAGCGGGAGTACCAGCGCAGCGAGGACGACGGCCGAAACGATCACGGTCACGACGACCTGGCGTCGTCGGATCGCCCTCGCCCGGCGGACCACCCCCGGGAGGTCCTGCCGCACCTCGGGGGAACGCGCGGCGTCGCGGACGGTGTCTCGTAGGTCGTTCATCGCGGAAGCTCCTCAGGGTCGTCGTCGCGGAGCAGGCGGGCGATCGACCCGCGAGCCCGTGACAGGTGGGTCTTCACCGTGCCGGCGTCGACCCCCATCGCAGCGGCGGTCTCGGCGACGGGAAGGTCGAGCAGGTAGTGGAGCACCACCGCCTCCTGTTGACGCCGTGGCAAGGAGCGGACGGCCGCGCGGACCGCGAGCCGATCGTCGAGGTCGGCAGCGATCGCCACCCCCTCCGCGGGAACCTCCGCAGGCCGACGGCGGAGGCTGCGCCGCACGACGTTCAGCGCCGTCGTCGTCACCCATCCCCCCGGGCTCGGGTGATGCTGCAACCGTCGCCACCGGGCCAGAGCACGAGCGAACGCCTCCTGGCTCGCGTCCTGCGCGAGATGCGCGTCGCCGCATAGCAGATAGGCGGCCCGGACGACCGCGTCGAACTCACGCTCGTAGAGGGCGCGGAAGTGCGGATCGACGCTGGGCTCCACGACGCTTCCAGTCAGGAGGGGTCATCCAGGTTGACACGGCGGGGAGGAAGCGTTGCACCAGGGCTAGGCTCAGAACGCATGAACTCCACCCGGCGGCGAACGTGGGCGATCATCGCGATCTTCGGCGGCGCGTTGCTCGGGCTCTTCCTCTCCATCCCGATCGGTTCGACGACGACCGATGCTTCCCCATGACGGTCAGTCCGGACTGCGGCACGTTCGACCAGAGCGTCCTCATCAAGACGGCGTACCCATACCCTCACTGGATCCCGGTGGCCGGTGCGTTGGTCGGCGCGGCGGTCGGGCTTCTCATAGTCATGGCGCTCCAGCGTTGGGGCCGCACCCGTGCCTCATCAGGTTGAGCGCCTCCTCAGCAGTGCACGACGCTTCAGTCAGGCGGACCCCTGTAGGAACGTCGGGTGCCGAGGATCGGAACACGCTCCACCGGCTCGAAAACAGGGGAACGATCCCGGCGGAGGCCCTCAACGCTTGGACGTTGCGGACACGTCCGCGCGCTCGCGACCGAATCGTGTTCGCGCTCAGCTGGTTCTGGCTGCTCCCGTATCTGGCGCGGCTGTAGACGATGTCGGTTCTCGCCGAAACGAGGGGCCGTCACCGCTCGCTTCCTCCACACGAGGCAGGCGTTCGCCCGCTGGTCAACGTAGGCGCTTCGCGACCTCGTCGTCCAGGTTCACGTGCATGTGGAGTTCGAGCACGCTGAGCTTCTCGAGCAGGTGGGTGATCTGCACCGCCATCACCGCGACCACGACGCCCCAGGAGAGCTGCGCGAGCGCGAGGAACCAGTTCGTCGAGAACGCGGCGACGCAGGCGACCACGCCCCACGCCACCGAGAAGATCGCGAAGGCCCGGAGCCACGGGATCGCGGCGCTCCGCCTCACCGTGGTCTCATTCCTTCCCATGTGGGCATCTTCCGATCGCGTCCACCTCGATGCAACCGCGCGACTGCACTCAAGCGCCGGGGCGCGCGCCGCGGCCGTCACCTCAGCCGTAGTCGTAGAAGCCCTTGCCTGATTTCCTGCCCAGTTGGCCGGCGGCGACCATCCGGAGCAGGCGCGGCGGGGGCGCGTAGGCCTGGTCGCGGAACTCCTTGTGGAGGACCTCGGCGATCTGCAGGACCGTGTCAAGGCCGATCAGGTCGGCGAGGCGGAGCGGGCCCATCGGGTGGTTCAGGCCGAGGGTGATCGAGGCGTCGATGTCGTCGAGCGTCGCGAAGCCCTCGTCGAGCAGGCGGATCGCGCCGCAGATGTAGGGGATCAGCAGGCGGTTCACGATGAAGCCGGCGTGGTCCTTCGCGAGGACCGTGGTCTTGCCGAGGCGCTCGCCGAACGCGCGCGAGAACGCGATCGTGTCCTCGGAGGTGAGCAGCGACGGGGTCACCTCGATCAGGCCCATCACCGGGGGCGGGTTGAAGAAGTGCAGGCCGATCACGCGGTCGGCGCGAGAGGTCGCGGCGCCGAGCGAGGCGATCGGGATCGACGACGTGTTCGAGGCGAGGATCACCTCCGGGCGGGTCACCTCGTCGAGCGAGCGGAAGATCGCGAGCTTCCCCTGCTCCTCCTCGGTCGCGGCCTCGATCGCGACGTCGACGTCGGCGAACGCCCCGACGTCGGTGACGCCCTCGATCCGGCCCAGGACGGCGTCGCGGTCGGCCTCGGAGAGACGGCCTCGCTCGACGGCGCGGGCGGTGGAGGTCTCGATCCTGCCGCGGCCGGCGGCGAGCAGCTCGTCGCTGGGCTCGAGAACCACGACGTCGATCCCGACGCGGGCGGCGACCTCGGCGATCCCGGAGCCCATCAGGCCGCAGCCGACCACCCCGATCCGTCGCACGTCCTGCGCTTGCACGTCACGTCCTCCTCGCTCCTCGGGGCGTCCGTACGATAGACGAGATGCCCGCCGTCCCCGCGCTGCTCGCGCACGCCGGAGGCGCCGACGAGTCCCTATCGGTGGTGATGCTCGTCGGGGCCGTGTGGGTGGGCTGGATCGCGAGGAGCCGTCTGAAGGGACAGGGGTTCGACCGGTTGCCGCGATGGGGAGCCTGGTCGCTCGTGGGGATCGCCGCCGCGCTCGTGATCGGCTCGACGTTCCTGCCGCGGATGCTGCTCGGGCCGACGCCCGTGGCGGGGTCCACGCCGACCGCCTCGGTGTCGGGGGTGCGGATCGCGTCCACGGCGACGCTCTCGTTCGCCAAGCCGAAGGACGGGGCGGTCGTGTCCGGGAAGGAGCTGGAGGCCGTGCTGGACCTGCAAGGTGGCCGGATCGTGGACGCCACGACCCAAGCGGTGACCCCCGACACCGGTCACATCCACCTGTCGATCGACGGGTCGCTCGTGTCGATGACCTACGGCACCGTCCAGGTGCTGGAGATCGGGGATCTCGCGCCCGGCGCGCACACCGTCGAGGCGGAGTTCGTCGCCGCCGACCACGTGCCGTTCGACCCGCGGGTCACGGCGACGCTCACCTTCGTGAAGCGGTGAGCGCTGAGCCGCCTCAGCAGACGTTCGCCAGCAGGGGGTACGGGTTGACCGCGCCGTCGATCACGGAGTAGCCGTAGGAGCTCGCGGGCCAGTTCGACGGGACCACGCTCGGATGCCATTCGAAGTGGTCGTGCGAGCCGATCGCGTCGCCGGTCTCACCCACGTAGCCGATCACGTCGCCGGTGTGCACGGGGCCGTCGGACAGCGACGTGTAGCTGCTCAGGTGCGCGTTGAAGACGTAGCCGCCCGCCCCGTAGACGGTCACGTTGTTCCCGCCCAGTGTGCTGTAGGACGAGGCGGCGGTGCCGTCGAACGGAGCCACGATCGGCGTGCCGGTGGCCGCCGAGATGTCGACGCCCTGGTGCAGGTGGTAGCCGCCCGTGTAGCGCGGGGCGCCGAATCCGTCGGTGAAGGACACGGCCCCCTGCACCGGGCAGGTCTGCAGCGGGTTGACGAAGCCGGCCGGCAACCGGACCGACGGGGTCGGGCTCGACGCGACCGCCTGCCGGAGCTGTCGCTCGTACTTGTCGTAGGCGGCCTTCTGCTTGCGGACCTTCGCGAGCGCCGACTGGGCGCTCGCGTACACCGACGACATCCGCGAGGTGAGCGTCGTCACACGGGCGAGGCCTGCCTGGATCTGCTGCTCCTTCGCCTGCGCGTCGGCAACCTGCTGCTCCCGTTTGGCCTGCAGCACGCGGAGGTTCGCCTCGTCGATCGCGAGCGAGTTCCGCAGGTTCTCGACCCTTGACGCGAGCGCCGCGTCGGACTGGGCGAGGGTGTTGACGTACTCCATGCGGTCCGACAGGTCCGCGATCGACCCCGCGCCGAGGATCACCTCCAGGGTCGAGCCCGGGCCCTGCATGAACGCCTCGGCGGCGCGCTCGTTCAGGCGCTGCTGGATCGTCTCGTAACGGGCGTTCGCCGCGTCGATCCGGTCCTGGGTGGCCGTCAGCTCGGCGGTGACCTCCTCGAGGGCGGACTCCTGCCGGTCGAGGTCGGCGGTCGCCGCGTCGAGCCGTCGCTGGATGCTCGCCTTCTTCGCGCTCAGCCGCGCCAGCTTGTCGCGGGCGGCCTGAACCTTGGCGAGTTGGGTGTTGACGTCGGCCTGGGTGGTGACCGGCGGCGTGGCGCCCGCGGTGATCGGCGCGAAGGCGGACAGCGCGACCAGGGCGCACGCGGCGGCGAGCGCACGGATAGCGACGGGGAAGGATCGCTCCGTTCTCGTCATGCGGTTCGGCACAGGCTACAGGCTCGCCGGGACCTCCGACGAGCCGCGTGGCCCGCGTGTGAGGCTACGCCCGCCCGAGCCGGATACAAGCAACCTCGGGGCTCAGGCGAGGTCGGCGACGAGCTCCGGCTCGCGGAGGGCCTGTCGCCACCGGTTGCGCTGCAAGGTCTCATGCGCTTCCTCGAGCCGTGCGGGGCCGCCGACGCTCTCGGGGCCGAACAACGAGCCCGCCCACCACACCTGCGCGGCGAGCGGATTCGCGAGGACGACGCCCTCCCGCTCGGCGGCGACCGCCGCCTCCGCCTTGGCCTGGGCGGTCTCGCGGTCGCCCTGCGCGAGCGCGACGGTCGACTCCGCGACGAGCAGTGCCGTCGAGGAGCCCGGCTCGTACTCGGCGAGCCTGGCGAGGGGGTCCTCGAGCACGCTTCGGGCGGCGGCGGCGTCGCCTCCGGTCGCGAGGGTGCGGGCGAGCTCGGACGCCGTCCAGGTGACCAAGGCCCGCTCGCTCAGGTCGCGACAGAGCACGAAGGCCTCGCGGAGGTCGCGCTCCGCCTCCTCCAGCCGTCCGGCGACACGGAACGTCGAGCCCCGATCCCCCAGGGCGCCCGCGAGCTCCCAGCGCGCGCCGAGCTCGCGGAGCGAGCGCACCGCGATCTCACCGTGGTGCAAGGAGTCCTCCAGGCGCAGGAGCCGGCGGAGCGAGGCCGCCACCGCCTGATGCGCGATCGCCGCGGTGAACGCCTGCCCGGCGCCCTCCGCGACGGCGAGCGCCTCCAGGGCGAGCGCGAGCGCTCGCTCCTCGTCGCCGGTGGGGGACTTCGTCTGCGCGAGCGCGGCGAGCGCGCGACCCTCGGCCCACGCGTCGGGCTGCTCGCCCGAGCGTGAGACCTCCAGGGCCTCGCGGAACATCGCCTCCGCCTCCTCGAGGCGGCTCCGCCAGAACGGGACCCACCCCGCCATCAGCAGGGTGCGGGCGAGCGCGTAGGGGTCGCCCACCCGCCGCGCCGCCTCGAGCGAGCGCTCGAACAGCGCGGCGGCGAGGTGTTCGTCGCCGCGGACCGTGAGGGTGACGTCGGCGAGGAACCGCGCGGCGTGGGCCACGACCCGGTCGTCGTCCGGTCCCGCCATCGTGAGCGCGCGGCGCAGCGCCTCCTCCGCCGCCTCGAACTCGCCCAGCCAGTAGCGGGCCTCGCCGAGCATCGACACGATCCACGCCTCGCGCTGTCCCCACTCCTCATCGGGGCCGGCGAGCGCGAGCGCGCGCTCGTACAGGTCGGCGGCCGCGCGCGACTCGATCCGGCGCCGCGCGATGTCGGCCGCACGCTGCAGCGCCTCGACCGCCCGCTCGGCCAGCGTCCGGTCGTGCGGGTCGAGGTCCAACGATGCCCGCGCCGCCTGCTCGAGGTGGAACGCCACGGTGCGCGGGTAACGGTCGGCGAGCTCGGGCGCCGAGAGCCGGTTCGCCACGCGCAGGTGCAGCCGCTGGCGCTCGCGCTTGGCCAACGAGTCGTAGGCGACGTCGCGGAGCACATCCGAACGGAACCGCCACACGCCCGGACGGTCGTCGTCGGGCACGAGGATCTCCTCGTCCTCGGCCTCGGCGAGCCACTCGGTGCGCGGCTCCACGATCAACGCCAGCTCGTCGACGTCGAACCGGCCACGCGGGAAGACCGAGGCGCGGCGGACCAGCTCGCGCGCGCCGGGCGACAGCTGGTCGATCCGGGAGGCGATCACCGCCTGGACCGTCGCGGGCAGCAGCCGGCCGCTCGGGGCCGGCCCCTCGGGCGGCAGGTGCCGCTCCTCGCGGAGCAGCATCCCGGTGATCTCGATGATGAAGAAGGGGTTCCCGCCCGCGTGTTCGGCCACCCGCTCGGCATCCCCTGGGTCGAGGTCGCCCGTCACCATCGCCAGGCGCGTGCCGTGCTCGACGCTGAGCGGCTCCATCCAGAGCGTCACCGCGTCGGCGAGACCGCCGGCCCAGTTCGGGCGGTCCTCGAGGAACTCCCAACGCGCCACGCAGATCACGAGCAACGGCATCCGCCGCGCCTCCCGCAGGAGCTGCTCGATCAGGTCGAGCAGCAGCGGGTCGGCCTGGTGCAGGTCCTCGAACACCAGCACGATCGGCCCCTGCGAGGCCAAGCCCGAGAGCATCGTGAGCGCGCCCTGGCGCACCTCGGCCGCGTGGTAGCGGTTCTCCTCGCTCCCCCGGTCGCCCAAGCCGAGCGCCAGCCCGAGCCGCGCCGCCGCGCGCTCGATCTCGTCGTGGTCGACCCACTCGCCGACGACCTCGCGGAGGCGTCCCAGGACCTCCTCCTCGGGAGCGCCACGCTCCTCGCCGATCTCCCGGTAGACCATCTGGGCGAACGGCCAGAAGGTGACCTCCTCCTCGAAGGGACTGCTCCGCCCGATCAGGACCTTCGTGGCTTCGGGGATGCGGGCGAGGAACTCCTCCACCACGCGGCTCTTGCCGATCCCGGGCTCGCCCAGGAGCGTCACCAGGTGCGCCCGCTCGCGGCTCACCACGCGCTCGAAGGTGTCGTCGAGGATCGCGAGCTCGCGCCGACGGTCCACGAGCGGGATCGCGGTCCGGTCGGTGCGCGAGCGTGCGCGGAGCCCCACGACCGGACGCGCGTCCAGGGACTCCTGGAAGCCCTTGGCCGCCACGAGCTGTCGCTCGCCGAACTCCACCGCGGTCCGCGAGAGCTCCACGGTCCTGGCCCCGACCAGGATCTCCCCCGGCGATGCTGCCTGCTGCAGACGCGCCCCGATGTTCACCTCGGCGCCGATCACGATGTTGCGGTCGGTGGCCGTGCCGACCGCCACCTGCCCCGTGTTCACGCCGATCCGGACGCGGATCGGCAGCGGCAGCGACAGCTGACGTCCGAGCCGCTCGGCGCGGTCGCGGATCCGGAGCGCGGCCCGGATCGCGCGGATCGCGTCGTCGTCGTGGGTCACGGGCATCCCGAAGACACCGAGCACCGCGTCGCCGATGAACGCCTCCGCGACACCGCCGAGCCAACCGATCTCCTCGCTCACCATCCCGTGGAACGCGGCGAGCACCTCGCGGAAGCGCTCGGGGTCGAGCAGCGCGGCGATCTCGGTCGATCCGGCCAGGTCGACGAACACGACGGTGACCACCCGCCGTTCCGACGCCTCGGGCACGACCGCGGGCGCCCCGCAGTTCGGGCAGAAGTTGGCCCGAGGCGGCAGCGGCTCGCCGCAACGGCGGCAGTTCGTCACGATGCTCACGGCGGCAAGGATAGGCAGGGCCGGACCCGGAGCCCGCTCAGGCCCGCGCGTACTCGATCAGCTGGACGGGGTTGCCGTCGGGGTCACGGAAGGTCGCGAACCGCGCGAACCCCTCGACCTCGCCCACGAAGGCGTCGAACGGCGCGCCGCGGCCCTCGAGCTCGGCGCGGGCGGCGTCGAGGTCTTCGACCCGCAGCACGACGGTGCCGCTCGCAGGGAGGTCGTCGTCGGTCCCGTGCAAGGCGAACCGGAGCGTCCCCGCGTCCAGCTCGGCCCATTCGTGACCGGAGCGGCTCGCGAGCGTGAACCCCACCACCTCGGTGTAGAAGGCGATCGCCCGATCGAGGTCGCGGGTCCAGTAGTAGACGTGGTCGAGGGGTCCGATCATCGGCGCCGATGCTAGCCGCTCCTCCGGTAGCGTTCACCCAGATGCAGGGGCGCACCACGACCATGTTGATCCGCCGCCTCCGATGGGTGCTGCTCGCCCTCGCGGGGGTCGTGGTCTACGGCGTCGGCGGCTACATGCTGCTCGAGCGCTGGTCGTTCGAGGACGCCCTCTACATGACCGTGATGACGATGACGACGGTCGGCTTCCGCGAGGTGCGGCCGCTCGACACCGGCGGCCGGATGTTCACGCTCACGCTGATCGTGCTCGGGGTCGGCATCGCGTTGGTCGGGGTCTCGCTTGCCGCGGCGGTGATCGCAGAAGGCGAGCTCGGCGGCAACACCAGGAGGAGACGGATGACGAAGCGGATCGACGGCCTGCACGACCACTTCATCGTGTGCGCGTACGGCCGGGTGGGGCGCACCGCCGTACGCGAGCTCCAGGCGGCCGGCCTGCCGTTCGTGGTGGTCGACCCGAACGAGGAGCTGCGCGAGCGGATGGAGGCCGACGACGTGCCCTACCTCGTGGACGACCCCTCGAACGAGCCGGTCCTGCGGCAGGCGGGCATCGACCGTGCCCGCGGGCTGATCTGCGCCGTGGACTCCGACGCGACCAACGTCTACATCACGTTGACGGCTCGCTCGATCAACCCGGACCTGTTCATCGTGGCGCGCGCCTCGGAGCGCGGCACCGCGGAGCGCTTGGAGCGGGCAGGGGCGAACCGGGTCGTGTCGCCGTTCGTGAGCAGCGGGCGGCACATGGTGCGGATGGCGATCGACCCGAGCATCGTCGACGTGTTCGACGAGACGGCGCGCTCGATCCCGGTCGCCGAGCGTCTGGTGGCCGCGGGCAGCGACCTCGAAGGGGTGCAGGTGGGCGCGGCCGGCGCGTCGATCCTCGCGCTGCGGCGGGCCGACGGCTCGACCGTGGCGTCGCCGTCGGCGGACACGACGATCCACGCCGGCGACGTCGTGCTGCTCCTCGGCTCCTGAGATCTCGGGGCGAGCTCTGCCTCAGCCGCCGCCCTGACCGAGGATCTTGGCCTTCTGCGCCTGGAACTCCTCCTCGGTGAGGACGCCCTTGGCGCGCAGGTCGGCGAGGCGCTCGAGCTCGGTGGTGACCGACGGGGCTGCGGGCGTGCCGGCGCTCCCCGGCATCGGCGGCACGGCCCCGGCTCCTGCACCGGCTCCGGCACCGACCCCGACCCCGGCCCCCCGGT
Organism: Planctomycetaceae bacterium; assembly: GCA_050257835.1. Classification (GTDB taxonomy): domain Bacteria; phylum Actinomycetota; class UBA4738; order UBA4738; family HRBIN12; genus AC-51. The sequence goes on from JBLMXP010000055.1 coordinate 11,369, forward strand.
CGTCGGCCGGCCCGGGCGTGCCCATCCCCCGGTACATCCGCTGCTTGTTCAGCTCGCCCTGGTGGTAGATCGTCTTCTGCACCTCTTCGGGGTGACGGACGTCGTCGAAGGTT
>JBLMXP010000056.1:0-4950 GCA_050257835.1 Planctomycetaceae bacterium
GGGTCGTCCGCTCGGCCACGCTCGAGACGCAGGAGGCGGCGCTCACCGGCGAGAGCGCACCTGTCGCGAAGGACGCGAACGCGTTGACGGGAACCGACGTCGGCCTCGGCGACCGCTCCAACATGGTCTTCCAGAACACCGCCGTCACCCGCGGCACGGCGAGCATGGTCGTCACCGCGACGGGAATGGAGACGCAGATGGGTGAGATCGCGACCATGCTGACGTCGGTCACGCGGACGAAGTCGCCGCTGCAGAAGGAGCTCGACTCGCTCACGAAGGTCCTCGGGATCATCGCGTGGGGAGCGGTGGCGCTGATCGTCGTCGTCGGCATCGCGCGCGGGATGCCGGCGACCGAGGTCCTGCTGCTCGGCACCGCGATGGCCATCTCCGCGATCCCCACGGGCATGCCGGCGTTCGTCTCGGGACTGCTCTCCCTCGGCGCGAAGGAGCTCGCCGAGGCCAAGGCGGTGGTCAAGAACCTGACCGACGTCGAGACCCTGGGCGCGACGAGCGCGATCAACACCGACAAGACCGGCACGCTCACGATGAACCAGATGATGGTCTCGACGCTGTACGCGAGCGGCGCCTGGTTCAAGGTCGAGGGGGAGGGGTACCGCAAGACGGGCGCGATCACGTCGGTCGCCGGCGCCCCCGTCCCGGACTTCACGCGCCTGGCACTGGGGCTCGTGCTCGACAGCGACGCGACGGTGGGCGACGACGGGTCGGTCGTGGGGGACCCGACCGAGGCCGCGCTGGTCGTCCTGGCGGCCAAGCTCGGTGTCGATGCCGAGGAGACCAGGCGCGCCTACCCGCGCCTGGCGGAGGTCCCGTTCGACTCGGACTACAAGTTCATGGCGACCTTCCACCGCTTCCGGGACGAGGGAGGTGCCGAGCACGTGATCCAGCTCGTGAAGGGCGGGCCCGACGTCGTCCTCGCGAGGTGCACGATGGCCGGGGGCCCCCTGAGCGGTTCGCAGCAGCCGATCGCCGAGGCGCGCGCCGGGATCGACGCGGCGAACGACCGGATGGGCGAGCAAGGCCTGCGGGTGCTCGCGTTCGCGGCCCGCGTGATGGCGCAGGACGAGCTCGCGGCGATGACCGCCGATCCGATGTCCGTGACGACGGACCTCGCGTTCGTCGGGATGGTCGGGATCATCGACCCGTTGCGCGCCGAGGCCAAGGGCGCGGTGGCGACGGCGCTGGGCGCCGGGATCGACGTGCGCATGATCACCGGCGACCATGCGGTGACGGCTCAGGCGATCGGCGCGCAGCTGGGTCTGGGGCCCGGCGCGATCAGCGGCGCCGAGCTGGAGGCGCTCTCGGACGAGGAGCTCTTGCGGCGGCTCCCCGAGCTCCACGTGTTCGGCCGCGTCTCGCCCCAGGACAAGCTGCGGCTCGCGCGCGCGATGCAGCAGCAGGGGCTGATCGTCGCGATGACCGGCGACGCCGTGAACGACGCGGCCGCGCTGAAGCAGGCCGACATCGGGGTCGCGATGGGCAGCGGCAGCGAGGTCACGAAGCAGGCCGCGCGGATGATCCTTACCGACGACAACTTCGGGACCTTGGTGCACGCCGTCGAGATCGGTCGCCGCGTCTACGACAAGGTCGTGTCCTACGTGCGGTTCCAGATGACCCAGCTGCTGTCGCTCGTGTTCCTGTTCATCGCCGCGACCGCGTTCAACATCAACGAGGGCGTCGCGCTGACGCCCTCGATGGTGCTGTTCCTGCTGTTCTTCGCGACGGCGGTGGGGGTCGTCGTGATCGCCGTCGACCCCGGCGACCCGGACGTGATGCACCGCCCGCCGAGGGACCCGGCGCAACCGATCGCGAACCGCACGGCGATCACGATGTGGCTGGTCTATGCGGGCGTGCTGTTCGTCGCGGCCCTGATCCCGCTGGTCGCCGGTCCCGACCAGCCGAGCACCGACCACGCCAGCGTGTCGATGACGATGACCTTCGCGGTGATGGGGCTCGGCACGGCCTTCAACGCGATCACGAACCGCCGCGATCCGACGAGCGGGCTGGGGTCGCCGATCCTGAAGGCGGTCGGCATCTCGATGGTCACGGTGGCGCTCGTCTTCCTGGGCACCGAGCTGCCGCACCTGCAGACGGGGCTGATGACGGCCTCGCTCACGGGCCTGCAGTGGCTCGCGGTGATCGGCCTGGCCTCGCTGCTGCCGATCGTGGTGGAGGGTGGCAAGTGGATCCGGCGAAGGCGTCTCCCGCCGGTCGCGCCGGCCGATGTGGTCCGGGCCGTCATGCCGGCGCGCGCCGCGGGCACGGCGGGGTGAGCGGGAGCCGGTCGGAGAGGAGCGCAGCGATGGGGAAGAAGAAGGACAAGAAGGAGCACCCGGACACCGACGGCCACGGCGACGTCACCGCGCTCGCGACGGAGCCCGGCCCTCGGCCCAAGATGAAGACGAAGGAGTACGAGCGCGAGATGCGCGCGCTCCACGGCGAGCTCGTCGCGATGCAGGAGTGGGTTAAGGCGACCGGCGCGAAGATCTGCGTCGTGTTCGAAGGGCGCGACACGGCGGGCAAGGGAGGCACGATCAAGCGGATCACCGAGCGCGTCAGCCCGCGCGTGTTCCACGTGATCGCGCTCTCGGCGCCGACCGAACGCGAGCGCTCGCAGATGTACCTGCAGCGCTACGTCCCGCACTTCCCGGCGGCCGGCGAGGTCGTGATCTTCGACCGCTCCTGGTACAACCGCGCGGGCGTCGAGCCGGTGATGGGCTTCTGCACGAAGGAGCAGACCGAGCGCTTCCTCGAGCAGGCGCCCGCCTTCGAGAAGGCGATGGTGGAGTCGGGGATGCTCCTGATCAAGTACTGGCTCGAGGTGAGCCCGGACGAGCAGACCCGGCGGCTGCAGAGCCGGATCTCTGACCCGCGGAAGATCTGGAAGCTCTCGGACATGGACCTGAAGTCCTACAGCCGCTGGTACGACTACTCGCGGGCGCGTGACGCGATGCTGGGGGCGACCGACACGGCGTGGGCTCCCTGGTACGTCGCGAACACCGACGACAAGAAGCGCGGTCGGCTGAACATCATCAGCCACCTGTTGAGCGTCGTGCCGTACGAGCCGCTCGAGCGCAAAGAGATCGCGCTGCCCAAGCGCCAGCGACCGAACGGCTACGTCGCGCCCGACCTGCCGCTGCGGTATGTCCCCACGCCGTTCTGAGAAGCTCCTCGAGAGACGAGGAGAGGAAGGAAAGGAGCAGGGAGATGGGAGAGGTCGACACGCTGTTCGTGATGGCTGCGTCCTACGACACGAAGGAGGCCGCCGAAGCCGACTACGAGGCGATCAAGGCGCTCTACCGGGAGATCCAGGCCTCGCACGACTTCGACGCCGCCGTGCTCGAGCGCGACGACGAGGGCAAGGTGCACGTGATCAAGAAGCACGAGCAACCCACGCGCCACGGCGTGGCGAAGGGGATCGGCTGGGGCCTCGCGGTCGGCGCGGCCGCCGCGATCTTCCCGGCGTTCGCGCTCGGCGGCGCGCTCGCGGCCGGCGGCACCGCCGGCGGCGTGATCGGCGCGGTGAAGGGCCACATGAAGGGCGGCATGAAGGACGACGACCTGAAGGAGCTCGGCGCGACGCTCGAGAAGGGCCGCTACGGGCTGATCGCCGTGTACGCCACGAACATGGGCGACCAGATCGCCGCGAACATCAAGGCCGTCAACCGCTACGTGTCCGCCGAGATCGACGCCCAGGCCGACGCGCTCGCGGACGCGATCAACGCCGCCGAGGAGGGCGAGTCGTAGGCGGAGCCTTCAGACGCTCACGCCGTCGCGCACGACCTGGCGCACGAGCGCGACCCCGGGCCGGTAGGCGAGGTGGACGTGAGACGGCGCGTCGAGGACCAGCAGGTCTGCCCGAGCGCCGGGGGAGAGGCGCCCGACGTCGTCGCGCCGGAGCGCCGCGGCGCCGCCCGCCGTCGCAGACCACACGGCCTCGGCTGGTGACATCCGCATCCCGAGGACCGCGAGGGCGATCACGAGCGGCATGTTCGTGGTGAACGACGTGCCGGGGTTGCAGTCGGTCGCGAGCGCGACCGTCGTGCCGGCGTCGAGCAGCGCGCGCGCCGGCGGCCACGGTTCGCGCGTGCACAGGTCTGCCGTGGGGAGCAACGTCGCCACCACGCCTGCCTGCGCGAGCGCATCGACGTCGGCGTCGCTCAGGTAGGTCACATGGTCCGCGCTCGCGGCGCCCAGCTCGGCGGCGAGCCGGGCGCCGGGCCCTTCGCCGAGCTGGTTCGCGTGGACGCGCAACCCGAGCTCACGTTCCTTCGCCGCGGTGAGGATCGTCCGCGCCTGCTCCGCGTCGAAGGCGCCGCGTTCGCAGAAGACGTCGCACCAGCGGGCGAGCGGCGCGCACGCGTCGAGCATGTCCCCGGCGACGAGCGCGACGTAGGCGTCGGGATCCTCGGCGAACTCGGGCGCGACGACGTGGGCACCGAGGAAGGTGACCTCGTCGGTCAGCTCGCGGGCGACGCGGAGCGACCGGGCCTCGTGCTCGACCGAGAGCCCGTAGCCCGACTTCACCTCCAGGGTGGTCGTCCCCGAGCGCAGGGCCTCGTCCGCGTAGCGCCGCGCGTTCGCGAGGAGCTCGTCGTCGGTGGCGGCTCGGGTCGCGGCGACCGTCGTGCGTATCCCGCCCGCGTCGTACCTCTTGCCCTGCATCCGCGCGTCGAACTCTGCGGTCCGGTCGCCCGCGAACACGAGATGCGTATGGCTGTCGACGAACCCGGGGAGGACCGCGCGGCCCTCGACGTCGAGGCGTGGGCCCGCGAGGCCGTCGGGCACGGCCCCACGGGGCCGGACCCACACGACCCGGTCACCCTCGAGCGCGATCGCCGCGTCGTGCACGAGTCCGAGCGGCGGGGGGCCGAGCGACGGGTCGTTCGTGACGAGCTCGCCGATCCCCTCGACGAGCACTCAGCCCTCCCG
>JBLMXP010000057.1:0-6909 GCA_050257835.1 Planctomycetaceae bacterium
TCGGGCTCGCCCCAGCCCATGTCCGGGAACGCCCCCTGCAGGTTCGCCCCGAGGCGGTCCAGCTCGAACGCCAGGTCCATGTCCTGCATCACCTGATCGACGATCGCCTGCAGCTCGGCACGCTGCTCCGCGCTGAGCGAGGCCATCAGCCGCGACATCGCGGCCATCCGGCTCGCCATCTGCTCCAGCAGCTCGTCGAGCGTTCGAGGCTGCCCGGGGAACAGATCGCCGTAGCGCCCCATGAAGTCCTCGAACGCGGGCTGGACGTCCTCGCCGGCGCCACGCCGCTCCATCAGGTCGTTCAGCTCGGCGAGCATGTCCTTGAACCGAGCGAGCTGCTCGGGCGTGACGCCGCGCATCCCCTCGGCGAGGTTGCGGAAGTACGAGCCGAGCACCTGCTCGCGAACGTGGTCCATCAGCTCGTCGAAGGCCTGCTGGGCGCCGGGGTCGCGGAACCGGTAGTCCTGCAGCTCCTTGAGCTTGCCGGCTACGTCGGGAGGCAGCGCGTCGAGGAACGCTTCCCGCATCCGCGCGTCGTCGTCGGGCTCGAAGGACAACCGCGACCGCTCGCGATCGAGCACGTCCTCCAGGCGCTCGCGGACCTCCTCGAGCGGGCCCGCGAGGTCGAGCGCCTGCTCCTCCTCCTCGCGGCGCTGTTGCAGGCGACGGCGAAGGGCGTCCAGGCCACCGAACCGCCCGCGCATCCCACGCCGCATCAGCCGCTGCAAGGCATGCTGAGCGTCCTCGCCCATCAACAGGTCATCCGACAGGGCCTCGAGGACGTCGGAGGCGGGCACGTCGGGGCCGAACGGGTCCTGGGTGCCGTCCCAGCGGGAGTAGCGGAAGCGTGCCACCCACCCAGGGTAGGCGGGGTCGGGCGAAAGGTCGCGCCTGGGCGGCTCAGGCCGCGCCGAGGCCGGTCATCAGCGCGCGGAGCGCGAGCCCGAAGCAGATGAACGCGGCCCCCGCGAACCAGGTGTACGCGGGGATCGGCTCGTGTCCCTCGGCGACCTTCTGCCCCTCGCGGGCCATGCTGTGGGCGATCAACAGCACCACCAGCGGCCCGAAGCCGTACACGAGGTGCAGCCAGGTGTGCGGGCGGAACCCGAGCGCGAGCAGCAGCAGTCCGATCGCCGCCTGCACCAACGCCACGATCTGCGCGACGCTCAGCCAGACCCAGTAGTAGCGACCCGGACCGCCCGTCCGCTTGCGCAGCAGCCAGCCGCCCAGCCCCCAGATCCAACCGACGGTGAAGATCGCGAGGATCGTGAACCCCACGACCTCGTGGATCGTGGGGACGATGTCTGACGCGGCGACCGGGCGGAGCATCGCGCGGAGTCTAGTGGTCGCCGGCGCCCGAGTACCGGGCCCCGCCCTCCTCCTGGTCCTTGTTCAGCCGCCGTGACAGGTGCAGCCCCTCGAGCGCGAACTCGAGCGCGCTCGCCGCGACGCCCGGGCTCTCCTCCTCGACGCCCAGACGCCCGAGCAGCTTCGCGAGCCCGGGCAGGTCACCCACGCGGGCGAGCAGGTCGCCGGCGGTGGTGAGGTCGGTCGTGTCGACCGCGAAGCCCGGCGCGTCGAACCGAGCGAGCAACGGCGCGAAATCGTAGCCGGAGAGCCGACGGCGGAACACGTCCAGCTCGGCTTGACGCAGGGCGCGACCGAGGATATCGGCCTCGCGTCCCTCCTCGATCGTGTCGAACTCGACCCTGCCCTCCGAGGACCACAGGACCGCGGGCAGGTCGACCACTCGCGGGACGGCCTCGGGCTCGCCGGTGCGGGCGGCGCGCCGAACGGCTGCCGCCGCCAGCGTCTCCAGGTTGCCGATCGAGTAGCGGACGCTGATCCCGCTGCGGTGGTTCACGTGCGGGGACCGGCGGAGCTCCTGCGTGAGCGAGGCCACGATCTCCTTCATGAAGACCGGGATCCGCACCGGCACCGTGCCCGCCGGCGCACGGAGCTCCTGGTCCATGATCCTGATCTCCTCGGAGGGCGTCTCCGGGTAGTGGGTGCGCACCTGCGTGCCGAACCGGTCCTTCAGCGGCGAGACGATCCGGCCGCGATGCGTGTAGTCGTCGGGGTTCGCGGTGACCACGAGCAGCAGGTCGAGCGGGAGCCGGATCCGGTAGCCCCGGATCTGGACGTCGCGCTCCTCGAGGATGTTGAACAGCGAGACCTGGATCCGCTCCGGGAGGTCGGGGAGCTCGTTGATCGCGACGATCCCGCGATGGGTCCGGGGGATCATGCCGTAGTGGATCGTGAGCTCGTCGCCGAGGTAGCGGCCCTCGGCCACCCGGATCGGGTCGACGTCGCCGATCAGGTCGGCCACGCTCGTGTCCGGCGTCGCCAGCTTCTCGCTGTAGCGATCCTCACGGGGGAGCCACACGATCGGGACGGCGTCGCCGTCGGTGGCCACCAAGGACCGGCAGCGCGCGCAGATCGGACGGTAGGGATGGTCGTTGATCTCGCAGCCCTCGATCGCGGGCGTCCGCTCGTCGAGGAGCTGCACGAGGGCACGGACCAGGCGGGTCTTCGCCTGTCCGCGTTCGCCGAGCAGGATCAGGTCGTGCCCGGCGAGGATCCCGCGCTCCAGCGCCGGGAGCACGGTCTCGTCGAACCCGAGGATCCCGGGGAACAGCTCCTCCCCGCGCGCGAGCCGCGTGAGCAGGTTGTCGCGAAGCTCCTCCTTGACGGTGCGGTCGGGGTACCCGGCGGCCCGAAGCTCGCCGATCGTGGTCGCCGTGGTCATGGCGACCAGGGTAGTCGGGCCCTGCGGATACGACCGAGCCGCAGCCCCTCAGGGCACGATCGTGGCGAGATCCTGCTCGAGGAGCGCGCGGTCCTCGGGATCCGCGATCTGCTCCCCCAGCTGGCGCGCACGCTCGAGGTGCGCCTCCATCGTCGCGCGGTCGCCGCCGACCATCGCCGCGCGCGCGAGCGCCTCGTGGGCGAACGCGACGTCCCAGTCGCCGATCCCGTGCTCCTCGCAGATCCGCAGGCACGCCTCGGCGTGGTAGCGAGCAGGCTCGGGCTGGCCGAGCACCGTGTGCACCCGCGAGATCTGCCACTCGCCGCGTGCGCGGTGCTCCGGGCCGTGCGTGGCCATGCTCCAGTGGTATGCGGAGGCGTGGGCCGTGTGGAGCATCGCGAGGTCGTCCTCGGGCGTGCGGTCGGCCTTCTCCATCAGCGTCCAGGTCTCGTTGAACAGCTCCACGCCGATGCGGCGGTGGTCGTCGCGGTCGGCGTCGTCGTGCGTGGGCTCCATCGGGAACGCCTCCTCTCCTTGCAGCAGCATCCGTAGGTGATGCGCGATCCGTTGATGACGGGCGAGCGATGCCTCGACGTTGGCCAGGTGACGCCCGAGCATCGCGCGGCCCTTCGCGTCGTCGCCGGCGGCGTGGGCGGCCAGGGCGTCGCGCACGACGTCGAGCGGGACGTCGAGACCACGCAGGCGTCGGATCAGCCGGCCGGCCGGCACCTGGTCGCTCGCGTACAGGCGGTACCCGGAGGCCGGATCGACGCTCTGCGGGTGGAGCACCCCCTCGGCGTCGTAGTGGCGCAGCGCCTTCACGGTGAGACCCGTGAGTCTCGCGAAGCGCCCGATCGGCATCAGATCCTCGGTCATCGTGGACGGAGCGTAGGGCCTCCCCCTGCGGGAGGGTCAAGCCCTGCGTCGGCGCGCCTGGGTAGGCTCGGCGGCGCATGCATCCGGATCGGATCCTCGAGGGCCTGAACGAGGCCCAGCGTCGCGCGGCCCAGGCGGTGCGCGGCCCGGTCGCGATCCTCGCCGGCGCCGGCACCGGCAAGACCACCACGATCACGCGCCGGATCGCCTACCAGGTGGCCACCGGCACGTTCCCCGCGAACGCGATCCTCGCCGTCACCTTCACCGAGAAGGCGGCCAACGAGCTGAAGCAGCGGCTGGCACGGCTCGGCGTCGATGGCGTCGAGGCCCGGACGTTCCACGCGGCGGCGCTCTCGCAGCTCGGGCGACTGTGGGAGGCGCACATGGGCGCGCCGCTGCCCGCCCTGCTCGACACGAAGGCCCCGCTGATCGCCTCGCTGGCCAACGGCCTGCCCCCGCCGCACAAGTTCCTGCCTCGGAGCGAGCTCGCGGGCGAGATCGAGTGGGCGAAGAACCGGATGGTGACCCCGAGCGCCTACCTCGAGGTCCTCGCGGCGGAGCGGCACGACCCGCCGCTCCCGGCCGAGCTGATGCACCGCGTCTTCGACGGCTACGAACGGCGCAAGGCGCGCACCGGCCGGATCGACTTCGAGGACCTCCTCGGCTTCGCGGTCCGGTTGTTCGACGAACGGCCGACCGCGGCCGCGGCCGTCCGGGAGCGGTTCCGTGCCTTCACGGTCGACGAGTACCAGGACGTGAACCTACTCCAGCAGGCGCTGCTCGATCGGTGGCTCGGCGGGCGCGACGAGGTCTGCGTGGTCGGCGACGACTACCAGACGATCTACGCGTTCACCGGCGCCGCGCCCGAGCACCTGCTGGGGTTCCCGCGCCGCTACGAAGGCGCCACGATCGTCCGGCTCGAGGAGAACTACCGCTCGTCGCCGCAGGTCCTCGCGGTCGCGAACGCGCTCGCCGGGCGGCTCGGCGGATTCGAGAAGACGCTCCGCGCCACCCGTCCCGACGGACCGAGCCCCACCGCCCGCGCCCTTCCCGACGCGGCGGCCGAGGTCTCGTTCGTGCTGGGCGAGTGCCGGCGCCTGCACGGCGAGGGCAGCCCGTGGGACGAACTAGCCGTACTGGTTCGGATCAACGCCCGGACCGAGCCCTTCGAAGAGGCGTTCGCGGCGGCCGCGATCCCCTATCAGGTCCGCGACGGCTCGTTCCTCCGCCGGCCGGGACCGCGGGCCGCCCTCGCGCGGTTGCGCCGGACGGCCGACACCGTCCGGGTCGCGGCCACCCTCGAGGCGGTCACCGACGCCCTCGGCTACGACCCCGAACACGCGCCCGACCTCGACGAGGAGATCACGCGCCAGGCCGACCTCGGCCGGCTGCGCCAGCTTGCCGCCGAGTTCGACGCCGCCCAGCCGGAGGGCACGCTCGCGGGGTTCGTGGAGGAGCTCGCCCACCGGTTCGCGACCGAGCGACAGGGGCGCGGCGTCCAACTCATGACCTACCACCGCGCGAAGGGGCTCGAGTTCGACGCGGTGTTCCTGCCCCGCCTGCTCGACGGCGAGATCCCGTACCGTTCGCGCCGCGCCGAGGCCGACCCGGAGGAGGAGCGCCGACTCCTCTACGTCGGCATCACGCGGGCGCGCGAGCACCTGTTCCTGTCGTGGCCGCGCGAACCGAGGTCCGCGCCGAGCCCGTTCCTCGAGGAGATCGGGGTGGCGCGCGAAGCGCCCGTGTCGCGCGCGGCAGCGGCGACGGCCCGCTCGAAGACCCCGGTCGCGCCGCCGGCCGATGGCCCGCTGTTCGAGCGTCTGCGCGCCTGGCGCAAGGAGCGCGCCCTCGCCGACGGCGTGCCCGCTTACGTCGTGTTCCCCGACAAGACGCTCGCCGCGATCGCCGACACCCACCCGGCGGACCGACGGGACCTCGCGGCGATCTCGGGGGTCGGGCCCGCCAAGCTCGAGCGCTACGCCGACGAGGTGCTGGCGATCGTCGCGTCCGCGTAGGCGCCCTGCGCCTCAGCCGCCGCGGAGCCATCCGGGCACGTCGGCGAGCGAGCCGAGCACCACGTCGGGGACCCCCTTGCGCAGGTCGTCCTCCTGGAACTTCCCCGTCCGCACGAGGACGCCCGTGATCCCGGCCGCCTGCGCGCCGAGGACGTCGTTCGCGATGTCGTCGCCCACCATCGCGACGCGTTCGGGCGGCAGACCAAGGAGGGCGAGCGCGGCCTCGAAGTAGGCTCGGCTCGGCTTGCCGCAGATCTCGGCGCGCACGCCGGCGGCCTCCTCCAGGCCCGCGACGTACGCGCCGCCGTCGAGCTCCCAGCCGGCTGCGGTCCGCCAGTAGAGGTTCCGGTGCATCCCGACGAGCGCCGCGCCGTCCTTCACCCGACGGAAGATCCGGTTGACCAGGTCGTAGGTGAACGCATCGCACGCGCCTCCGAGCACGACGACGTCGGCGTCCTCGGGCTGCGCCACGCGGCGCACGCCGTCGAGATCTTCCCCCGGCTCGCCGTCGGTGAGGACGAACACACCGGCGTCGCGATGCTCGCGCCGCAGATGGGCGGCGGTCGCGACCACCGCGGTGACGATCTCCTCGGCAGCCGCGTCGAAGCCGGCGTCGGCCAGGGTCGCGGCGAGCTCGCGTCGCGTGTGGGTCGTGGTGTTCGTGATCAACCGGAACGGCACCTCCTCGGACCGGAGCCACGCCATCGTCTCCACCGACCCGGGCAGGGCCTGCCACGACACGGCGAGGACGCCGTCGATGTCGAGCAGCAGTCCGTCGATCACCGCCCGGAGCGTAGCGTTCTACGCGCCGAGGCGGATCCCGAGCGAGCGCCGAGCACGCTCGACCTTCGCACCCGTATCGATACCCTTGCGCCGCAAGAGCCACTCCTGGTACGGCGCGATGTACCGCAGCCGCGGCGGCAGGAGCGGGCGGCTGGCGCGGATCGCGGCGAACGTCGCCGTCATCGCCGCCTGCTTCGCGCGGGACATCGGGATCCCGTACAGCTCGCGGACGAGAGGCGGGAGCGTCCCGAAGGCGAGCCGCGACACGCCGCGCAAGACGGGGCGCCACTCGGCGTCGGAGGGAGGATCGAGGAACAGCTCGTAGACGCGGCGCGCGCCATCGGTGACGAGGAGATCGCCGCGGTCCTCGAAGTCGGCCAGCCAGGCGCGCAGCGCTGGCACGCTCGGCGGGATCATCGTGCGGGGGATCCGCATCATCTCGGCCGCCAGCAACTCCTCCTCGTGGAAACGCTGGCGCCCCGCGTC
>JBLMXP010000058.1:0-9652 GCA_050257835.1 Planctomycetaceae bacterium
CTTCGAGGAGACCCTCAGCTGAGGCGGTGGCTCACCGAGACCGCAGCCGCGGGTTGAGCACCTCGTCGAGCGCGTAGCCGACCATCGTGAACGAGAGCGTCACGAGCAGGATCGCGACCCCCGGCGGGATCAGCCACCACCAGTAGCCCGAGGTCATCGCGGCGTTCGTGAACGCCTCCTCGATGATCCGGCCCCACGAGACCGCGTTGGGGTCGCCGAGCCCGAGGATCGACAGGGTGGTTTCGGCCAAGATCGCGCTCGCCACCATCAGCACCGTGTTCGCGAACAGCACCGGGAACACGTTCGGCAACACGTGGCGCGTGATGACGTGCCAATGGGACGCTCCGAGCGCGCGCGATCGCTCGACGAACGGCCGTTCCTTCACCGTCAGCGCCTGGGCGCGCACGAGGCGCGCCGTCCCCGCCCACGACGTCAGGGCGATCACCACGATCACGTTGAACAGCGTCGGGCCCAGGATCGACGCGAGCGCGATCGCCAGGGCGATCCACGGCAGGACCAGGAACCAGTTCGTGAAGGCGTTCAGGATCTTGTCGATCCACGTCGCGCCGAAGAACCCGGCCACGATCCCGACCACTGCGCCGAGCACCATCGCCCCGATCGCTGCCGTGAACCCGACCAGCAGCGAGATCCTGGCCCCGACGACCATCAGCGCCAGGACCGAGCGGCCGAAGTTGTCGGTCCCCAGCGGATAGGCGAGCGAGGGAGGCGCCAGGACCGGGCCGGTGGCCGTGGCCGGGTCGATCTGCGAGGGCGGGACCAGCATCGGTCCCACGATGCCGACCACGACGAAGAACGCGAGCGTCACGAGCCCCGCCATCCCCTGGCGGTTGGCCCGGAACGTCGACCAGTGCACGACGAGCGCGCGCACGCGCCGCTCCCACGCGATCGAGTGGCGTGATCGCCGCCGGACCTGCGTGGCCACTCAGGCCCCCCGCACGCGCGGATCGAGGTAGCCGTACGCGACGTCGGCGGCGAGGTTGAACACGATCACCGCGACGCTCGACAGGAGGAACACGCCCTGGATCACCGGGTAGTCGAGCTGGTTGATCGCCTCGTAGGTGAGCAGCCCGAGCCCTGGCCAGGAGAACACCGCCTCGATCACGACGGCGCCGCCCAGCACGAACCCGAAGTTGAGGACGATCAACGTGAACGTCGGCAGCAGGGCGTTGGGCACGACGTGCGTGCGGCGCACCACCCGCTCTGGCAGGCCCTTCGCGCGCGCGGTCGTCACGAAGTCCTCGTGGGTCACGTCGATCATCGAGGACCGCATGATGATGACGTACTCGCCGATGTAGCCGAGGGTGAGCGTGAGCAGCGGCAGGAACAGGTGGTCGAGGATGTCGACCACCCGCGCCATCCCGGTGAGCCCCCCGGTCTCCAGCCCACCGGCCGGGAACCACCCGAGGAGGCCGGAGAACACGATCAACAGCAGCATCCCCAGCCATCCCTCGGGCACGGCGTACAGGACGAGCGAGGAGTAGAGCGACCCAGTGTCGAACCGGCTCCCCCGTTGCCAGCCGCCCTTGATCCCGATCAAGACCCCGAACACCGTCGCGAACACCGTGCCGAGCCCGACGAGAAGCACCGTCGGCCACAGGCGCGAGGCGATCGTCGCGCGCACGGTCCGCGGCGTGCGGAGCGAGACGCCGAGATCGCCGGCGAGCGTCTCCCGCAGGTAGGTCACGTACTGCTGCGGCAGCGGCTGGTCGAGCCCGAGCTGGGCCTGCAGCTGCGCGACGTCGTGAGGGGTGAGGCGCTCGCTGCGGGCGAGCAGCCCGACCGGGTCCCCGGGCAGCACCCGGAACAAGAAGAAGTTGAACGTGAGGACGAAGAGCAGCGTCGCGACGGCCTGCAGCGCCTTGCCCAGCAGGTACCGTCGTGACCCCACCCCGCCCCCGCCTCAGGCTTCCTCGAGCTCCCGGCGCCGGCCCCGCCGCACGAGCAGCACCACGGCGACCGCCACCACCGCGATCGCGACCAGCCAGATCCAGCCCGGCACGCTGCTTCCTCCCGCGGGGGCGGCCGCGCTCACGAGGTGGATCGAGAGCAGCGAGTCGTAGTTGTAGCCGGGCAAGAGGTAGCCGTTCGCGCCCGGCGCGGGCACCCAGCCCGTGAACCGGTCGCTGCGGTAGGCCTGCACCCAACCCGGGTACGCGAGCACGACCCCAGGGATCTGCTTGTAGACCTCGCGTTGGGCGTCGAACACGAGCTGCTGGCGCTTCGCGCGGTCCAGCGTCGAGTGCTGCTCCGCGTAGAGCTTGTCGAAGGTCGGGTCCTTCCAACAGCCGTCGCTCCAGGAGCCGCACTGGTCGGAGGTGAACACGAACAGCTGGTAGTCCGGATCGGGGTCGCCGCTCCAGTACCAGATGTACGCGTCGAAGTTCCCGGCGCCCCAGTAGTCGTTCATCTTGGCATCGGAGACCGGCTTCAGGTCGACCTTGATCCCGATCTGCTTGAGGTACCCGACGATCAGCTGGCCGGCCTCCACCGCGCCGGTGGTGTCCTGCGAGGCGGGGACGAGCATCTCCAGCGGCTGGCCCGTCTTGGGGTCCTCGCGGATCCCGTCGCCGTTCGTGTCGACGTAGCCCGCCTGGTCGAGCAGATCGTTCGCCGCGGCGGGATCGTACGGGTACTCCTGGGAGGCCGGGATGTCCAGGTGCCAATACGCGGAGGCCGGTCGGATGATCGTGTCTCCCGGCGTGGCCGTGCCCCGGTAGGCCTTGTCACAGATCGCCTGCTTGTCGATCGCCATCTCGATCGCCTGGCGCACGACATGGTCCTGCAGCGCGGGCAACGGGTCCGCCTGTGGGCCCTGGCCCCCGAAGTTGAACGCGAAGTTCAGCCACCAGTCCGACACGACCTTCTGGACCGTGACGTGCGGCAGCCCCTGCACCGTCTGCAGCAGCGACGGGTTCAAGCCGTCGGCGAAGTCGATCTCCCCGTTCTTGAGCGCCTGGACCATGGCCTCTTGGTTCGTGTAGACGCGGAAGTCGATCCGATCCACCGACGGCGCCGTCCCCCAGTAGTTCGGGTTGCGGGTCATCGCGAAGCTCTGCCCCGGATTCCAGTCGGTGAGCGTGAACGGCCCGCTGGCGATCGTCGGGGTGTTGGGGACCGCCTTGATCGCCTGCAATCCCTTCCCGTCGTAGGGCGCCCACACCTTCTGCGGCACGACGTAGACGTAGGGTGGCATCTGCGGCGCGAAGGTCGGCTTCTCGGCGGTCCAGATCAGCGTGTGGTCGTCGGGGGTCTGGAACGTCGGGTTGAACGGGAAGTACGCGCGGTACTGCGGGATGTGGTTGTCGATCACGAACCGGTAGGTGAACGCGACGTCCTGCGACGTGAGGGGCGAGCCGTCGCTCCACTGCAAACCGTCGCGGAGCGTGCACGTCCACTGGGTCGAGTCGCTGTTGGGGGTGCATCCGGTCGCGAGACTCGGCGCGGGCGACAGGTCCTGGTCGTCGAACTTGAAGAGCATGTCGTACTGGATCGTGGCCACGAACCAGTCGCTGCCCGCGCTCACCGCCCAAGGGTTGGCGGTGATCAGGTCGGAGACGGTGCCGACCCGCAGCACGACCGGGGCCGCGCTCGAGCTCGCCGACTGCGCCCGTGCGGCCGCCGCCGAGCCGAACAGCGCGGCCGACGCGAACGTCGCCGCCAGCGCCAGCCGCAGCCCGCGCCCGGACGTCCCCATCGTGCCGCGCACCCTACCCGCCTCGCTCCTGCCGTCCATCGCGCCCTCCCGTGCGTTCATCCCGCCGACGCCAACAGTTCCAGGAGCTCGTCGTGGACGGCTCCGTTCGACACCACCAGATCCGCGCCCGCGCGCGGGGGATCGCCGGCGAGGGTGCTCAGCCTGCCGCCCGCCTCGCCCACGATCACCTCCATCGCCGCCAGGTCCCACGCGTAGCAGGGCTCGTGCTCAAGCACCGCTTCGACGGACCCCTGCGCCACCAACAGCTGCCCCCACGCATCGCTCAGCCCGCGCGTGCGACGCGCGACCCCGGCGACCCGCACGAGGGCGGGCTCGCGCGCGCCCGCGACCCACTCCTCCAAGCCCGAGTACGTGACGAAGGCGTCGGCGAGCCTGCCGACGTCCGAAACCCGCAGCCGTCGCTCGCCACGCCAGGCCCCGCCGCCTGCGACCGCGTGGTAGCGAGCGCCGAGGGCGGGGGTGTCCGCAACCCCCAGCACGGGGCGACCATCGACCTGCAGGGCGATCAGCGTGCACCACAGCGGGATGCCTTCGGCGAAGAGCTTCGTGCCATCCACCGGATCGATGACCCAGCGACGACCGCTCGTCCCCTCGTCGAGGCCCTGTTCTTCGCCGTGCACGCCGTCGTGGGGATACCGCGCGCCCAGCGCCGCCCTGATCGCCCGCTCCGCGGCGAGATCGACCTCGGTGACCGGCGTCGCGTCCTGCTTGAGCTCGACCGGCAGGCGCCGCCCGAACCACGCGAGCGTCACCTCGCGCGCGACGTCGGCGAGCTCGAACGCGAACGCCAGCTCGTCCTCCAGGGTGGCGGTGCGGCTCACAGCGGGTTCGACCATGCCTTCCGGCCGCGCTCGTCCTCGACCACGATCCGCCGATAGGGCAGTTCGATCGGCGGCGTGAAGCGGGCACGCACGACGAGCCCGCGGTCGTCGCGCTCGAGGATCCGCGCGTCCTCCATCCGATTGCGGGCGTCGGCACGGACCGCCCAGCCGGTCTCGTAGCGGGAGGCGAGCACCACCGAGCGCGCGGGCGAGCAGCCCACCTCCACGGCGCCGCCGTCCACGATGACGTCGAGCAGCTCGGGGCCGTTGCTCGCGTAGGCGTGGCCGCGGCGGAGCGCCTCGAGCACGGCCGCCTCCGAGCGCTCGGCGGCGCGGAGCATCGTCCACGCGTCGCCGATGTCGAACCCCGGGTAGTGGCAGTCGTCGGTCCCGAAGGCCCACAGCCGCCGGCCCCGCTCGAGGCACTGGTCCCAGACGTAGGAGGAGTCCCCGCGTCCGTTCTCACGCTCGGCCGAGGAGTTGAACAGCTCGATCCCATCGGCCCCCTCGGCCGCGAGCAGCGTCTCGAGGGTGAGCCCGCTCCAGGCCGGATGGGCCACGAACGACACCCCGCCCTGCTCGGCGACGCACCGCGCCGCGTCGCTCAGGGTGGGGAACGTCTTGTAATGGTAGGCATCGATCGGGCCCCAGCGCGCGCGGTCGCCCCCGGGGTCCTCGGGGATCTCGCGGATCCCGATCGCGAGCAGCTCGCTGTCGTTGGGCGCGCCGGCGAAGGGGTCGGCCGCGAGCTCGGCTCCGGTGATCACGACGAGGTGGCCGGTCGCAGGGACGCTCGTGAGCGTCCAGTGGTCGGTGATCGCCACGACGTCGAAGCCCATCCACTCGTGGTGGCGGACGTGCGCGTCGGGCTCGAGCTCGCCGTCGGAGCGCCGGGTGTGCGTGTGCAACGCGGCCTTCAGCCACACGCCCTCGACGTCGAACGGGTTGCCGTCGGGCATCCTCGGCCGACCCCTCCCCTCGTGCCGGCGCCCCTGCGCGCCGGGTGCGGGCCGGACGCTAGCGACGGCGCGCGGGCGAGCACAAGCCTGGGCGTGCCCTCAGGGCACGTTCTTGTACGATCGCCGTCCATGCGACCGACCGACGGGGCCACCCGGGTGGTCCTCGTGCTGGACGTGCTCGCCTCGGCCCCCGACGGGCTCGGCGTCACCGACGTCGCTCGTCGGCTCGACGTCGACCGGTCGACGGCGTCACGCCTGCTGGGGACCCTCGCGCAGAGCGGGATCGTCGAGCGCGAGCCGACGAGCCGCCGCTACCGGCTGGGCGCGCGGATCGTGGGCCTGGCCGCCTCGGCGGTGGCGCGCCTGCCGGTCGTGAGCCAGGCGCGCCCCGAGCTGGAGAAGCTGTCGGCGGCCACGGCCGAGACGGCGAACCTCGCGATCAGGGACGGCTTCCACGTCGTCTACGTCGACCAGGTGACGCCGGCTCAGACCGTCGTGATGGCGAGCTGGGTCGGACGGCGGAGCCCGGTGCACGCGAGCTCGAGCGGCAAGGTGATGATCGCGTTCGGCGACCCCCGGACCCGCGACGCGCTGCTCCGCCGCCGGCTCGAGCGCCTCACCGCGCGCACCGTGGTCGACCCGGCCGCACTGGGAAAGATCCTCGACGCCGTCCGCCAGCAGGGCTACGCCTCGAGCAACGGGGAACTCGAGGACGGGCTCGTGACGGTCGCGGCGCCGGTGCTCGTCGACGGCCGCGCCGCGGCCGCGGTCAGCGTGTCGGGTCCCGCCTTCCGGTTCCCGACCCGGGACCTCCCGGCGCTCGCCCGCCACGTCGTGGACGCGGCGGCGGCGGTCGGCCACCGGATGGCCGGCCGCGCCGCCACCCACTGAAGCGCGAACCGGCGGCTCAGCCGCGGGTGACCGGCTCGCCGGTCGCGCACAGGCGCTCGATCAGGTCGGCGGCTTTGGCGGGGCCGGGCTCGGCCCGCACCGCCGCGGAGACCTCGCGCATCCGGGCGCGGAGGGCGTCGTCCCCGAGGAGCCGGTCGACCGCGCCCACGAGCTGCTCGGTGGTCCAGTCGTAGGTCGGCAGGCGAACGCCGAAGCCGGTTTCGTCCAGACGCTGCGCGTTGTCGTACTGGTCCCAGAACAGCGGCAGACCGATCATCGGCAGACCGAAGTGGAAGCCCTCGCACGTCGTGTTGTTGCCGCCGTGGGTGATCAGCAGGTCGCACTGCGGCAGGATCGAGGGCTGCGGCAGGAACTCGTCGCCGTACATGTTCGGGCCGAGCGTCATCTGGTCCTTCAAGGGGCCCATCGACACGATCGTGCGGTGGTCGGTGGTGGCCATCGCGTCGATCAGGCGCTGCATCAACCCCACGTCCATGCACCCGAGCGAGCCGAGCGACAGGTACACGACCTTGCCGTCGCCGGGCACCTGCTCGGCGACGTCGAACGGCGCTTCGCCGGTGCGGACGGTCGACTGCAGCCGGTGCCAGGTCGGGCCGAGTGGCTCGGCCCTCGTGTAGTCCGCCGCCTCCGGGAACAGGTACAGGTTCAGCCACGGCGAATGGGTGTTGAACTCGTCGAGCGGACACGGCGCGATACCGACCGAGGCCCGGAAGTCGTTGTGCCCGGCGAGCAGCGACTCGTGCTGGCGATGGTACTCGGCGCGGAACTCCGCCCAGCCGGTCCGATCCCCCACCGCAAGACCCGACAGCGCCGGGGGGAGCAGCGCGTCCGTCATCTCGAGCGGGTTGGCCGACACGAACCGAACCCACGGGCAGCCCGCGAGCTCGATCGCGGGATAGCCGGTCACGTTGTCGGTGACGACGACGTCGGGACGGACCTCGTCCCAGATCGCCATCAGGCGCTCGTGCGAGTAGCGCTCGCCCGCCACGAGCGCCTCCCAGATCGGCTTCGTCACGGTCTCGATCTGCTCGATCGTCGGCTTGCGGAACTCCGGCGCGGTGACGCGGATGAACTCGCCCCACGGGTCGGCATCGGGGTCGGCGTCCTCCTCGGGCGGGGTCATCCGCATCAGCCGCTCCTCGAAGCCCTTGGCCTCGAGAACGCCCTTGAACGACTCGTCGACCACGAAGACGATCCGATGGCCCCGCTCGGCCAGGACGTTGGCGATCGCGACGCAGTTGTTCGTCGGGCCCCACGCGCCCGGCTCGGGGAAGAACGCGATCGTATCCGTCTGTGACACCGCAACCTCCTCACCGTCGGCATGCGGGAATCTACTCCCGCCGGCGCGTCGCTATCCTCGGGGTCATGGCGCCGTGGCCCCTGTTCGTGCTCGCCGGCGTCATGATCGGGTCGATCACGGGGCTCTTCGGGATCGGGGGGTCGGCGATCGCGACCCCGCTGCTCTCCCTGATGGGTGTCCCCCCGCTGATGGCCGTCGCGTCGCCGTTGCCGTCGACCGCGCCCGTCGCGCTCGCCGCGGTGATCCCGTACGCGCGCCAAGGGGAGTCGCGGCCGCGGGCGGCGGCGTGGTCGCTGCTCGGCGCGATCCCGGGCGCGATCGCCGGCGCGTTCCTCTCGGAGTTCGTCGGCGGGCCGCCCCTGCTGATCGCCTCGGGCATCGTCCTGATCCTCGTGGGGCAGCGCGTGCTGCAGCCGATCGGGGAGGAGATGCGCGGGCGCGGGACCGTGCGGCGTCACAACCGGCCGCTCCTCGTGGGCGTGTCGGCCCTGATCGGCGTCTTCTCGGGGCTGCTCGCGAACGGCGGCGGCTTCCTGCTCGTCCCGACGTACCTGCTCGTGTTCGGGCTCACGATGCGGCAGTCCGTGGGAACGAGCCTGCTCGTGGTCACCGCGGTCGCGATCCCCAACCTGATCGTGCACTGGTCGCTCGGACACATCGACTGGCCGGTCGCGCTCGCGTTCCTGGCGGGCGCGGTGCCCGCCGGCGCCGCCAGCAGCCGGTTCGCGCACCGCGTGGAAGGCCCGAAGGTCCGCCGCGCGTTCGGTTGGTTCCTGATCGCGGCGGGCGCGGGCTTCGTGGCCCTGCGGCTGCTCGCGTGAGGGCTCAGCGCGCGCCGAGCGCGGCGACCGTCGCGGCGAAGCGCGCGGCGCCATCGGGGCCGTGGCACGAGAGGGCGACCGCGTCGGCGCCGGCGGCGATCCACGCGGGGGCGGTCTCGGGCCCGATCCCCCCGGTGGCGATCACGCGGAGGCCGGGAAGCGCCGGACGCAGGAGCCGGAGGTAATCGGGGCCGAGCGCCGCCGCGGGGAACAGCTTCGCCCATGCGGTGGTGGCGGCCGCCCGCCGCAGCTCGCTCGGGGTCAAACCGCCCTCGACCAGCGGGAGGCCGAGGGCCTCGGCCGCCTCCCGCGCCGCCGGGACGAGCGTGGGCGAGACGACGAACGCCGCGCCGGCCTCCGCCGCGCGGCGCACGTCGTCGGCGTCGCGGATCGTGCCGACCCCGAAACGCGCCTGCGGGTGCGCCTCCACGAGCGCGGCGAGTGCGCGGGTCCAGCCGTCGGTCGAGGTGGTCAGCTCGATCACGCCGGCGCCGGCCGAGAGCACACGCTCGGCATCCGCCACGGCCTGCTCCACGGTCGGGGACCGCAGGAGCGGGACCACCGGCGGGAAGGCGAGCGGCGGGCGGCCGGTCGGCGCCATCACAGCCGCCCCGTGTCGCCGAGGGACGCGGCGGCGCGCGCGCCGGCCGAGGCCCCCGCTTCGAGGGCCTCGGGCACCTCGGCACCCTCGATCCGGGCCGCGAGGTAGGCCGCGTTGAAGGCGTCGCCGGCACCGACCGGGTCCACCTCGTCCGCGGGGGTCCCCTCGTGCACGTGCCAGCGCCCGCGCGCGTCCAGCGCGGCCACGCCGACCGCGCCACGCTTGACGACGACCTCGCGCGCGCCGAGCGCGGCGCAGGCGCCCGCGAGCGCCGGACCGTCCCCGTCCGCGAAGACCCGCAGCTCGGACTCCCCGGCGAGCACCACGTCGCAACGTGCGAGCAGCGGCGTGATCAGCTCCACCGGTCGGTCGGAGCCCCACAGCCCCTTGCGCAGGTTCGGGTCGACGGCCTTCAGACCGCCGGCGCGCTCCAGGAACGTCACGGCGGCGCGCTGGGGCCCCGGACCGAGCATGGCCGTGATCCCGGTGACGAGGACGGCCC
>JBLMXP010000059.1:0-30162 GCA_050257835.1 Planctomycetaceae bacterium
AGCCCCGCGATCCGGTTCACGTCGATCAGGTGGCCCGGGTAGGCGAACCGGAGCTTCATCATCGGGATCAGGCTCTGACCGCCCGCGAGCACCTTCGCGTCATCACCGTAAGTGGCGAGCAGCGAGAGCGCCTCGTCGAGCGTGTCCGCCCGGTGGTACTCGAAGCTGGAAGGCAGCATCGTCCGGTCTCCTTCCTGGGACAGCAGAGGCTGCGCGAGCGATCCTCGCATCACAACACGGTTCGCGGAAACGAGCAACCAGACGTTATGCGTTCCGGCGCAACTGAACAGCGTCATCCTCGATGCGGGCAGCGAACACCGGCAACGGATCGTGGGCCGGCGGACGGACCACGCGGCCGTCGTCGAGCCGGAACCGGCTGCCGTGTGCCGGGCAGGTGATCGTCGCTTCGGACCCCGCGACCTGCACCGGCCCGCGATCGAGTGGCGACCCGGCGTGGGTGCACCGTCCCGCGATCGCGAACAGCCGCTCCCCCGTCCGGTAGAGCAGGACCGCCTGCCCGTCGAGGTCCACGCGCGTGAGACGCGACTCCGGCAGGTCAGCGAACGCGAGCACGGTGGTCCAGCCCTCGTCGGACATCGCCGCATCGTACGCCTGGGCGACATCGGGCGGGCCGGCGTCACGGACCCTCGTGGGACGCCTGGGTCGCCAACGCCTCGAGCACCGCGACCGATCGATCCGTCCCGCCGTGCTGGATCCCGATCGAGAAGGAGCCGCCGCCGATGCGCACCCAGAGGCTCCCCTTCCCGGTCACGAACGCCTCGTCGCCGAACCCGTCGACCGAGACCGTGTTGCGCGGATCGCGATCCCGCTCCGTCGCGAACACCTGCGTGCTACCCGGGTACGTCTGCACGACGACCGCGCCGAGGTCGGTGTCGGTCCGGTAGACGCACGGGTTGGGCACGTCGGTCGACGGGGTCTTCAACATCGCGTCGGTCGCGATCGTGTACGACATGACGCCGCCGTTCGTCGCCGCTGCGATCTGCGCGGGCGTCAACAGTGCGCACGGGTCGCTCGGGATCGCCGACGGTGGCTCCGGCCTCCAGGCGGGGACCCCGACCTGGTCCTGTCCCGGCAGCAGGCGGCGCACCGCGCCGGTTTCCAGGTCGATCGCCTGGAGGATGAAGTGGTTGTTCGCCTCGCGGAGGAACGCGATCGCTCGCCCATCGGGGGACCATGACCCCACGAGATCGTCGACGCACGGCAGACGGCAGCGGGTGACGCGATGCGCCGCGGTGCCATCCGCCATCATCACCGTGAGCGCCGCCGGACCGCGCCAGAACGCGACCACGAGCCGGCCGTCCGGGGACCACGCGGGCTGACCCGCGGGCGCGATCTCCCGCTCTCCCGTCCCGTCGGGGCGGATCTCGAACACGCTGATCGCCTCGCTCACCCCCGGACGAGGGCGCGACTGGTACGCGATCCACCTGCCGTTCGCAGACCAGGCTGGTCGCTGGTAGTAGCCGCGCACGCTCGCGATCACGTGCGCGTCGGAGCCGTCGGCGTTCATCACCATCAGCTGCTGCCCCTGGTTCCGCACGTACGCGATCTGCGAGCCGTCGGGCGACCACGTGGGCCCCGCGACGTTGTCCTGCGTCGTCAGTTGGGTGAGCCCTGACGCGTCCGCGTTCATCACGAAGAGGTAGCCATCGCCCGCCCAGCGGCGCAGGTGGGTCCTTCGGTCCATCACGAACGCGAGCCGGCTCCCATCGGGCGACCACGCGGGCTCGTCCGCCGCCCAACCCCGCCCTCGGGAGGCGGCGTCGGTCATGACCACGGCCTGCCCGGAGCCGTCGGCCGACACGGCGACCAGCTCGGTACCGACCCGTGCGACGATCGCGTTCGGAGGGAGCACCAGCCCCGCTGGCCGCGGCGCCTGCCGGAACGCGTGCAGGAGGAGCGCCGTCGCGGCCACCGTCACCGCGAGCGCCACGAGGACCGCACCTACCCGTGCGGCCGGACGGCGACGCTCGGGCTCGGGCGGCATCGTCGGCCCCTGTCGGACCGCCCGCGCCCAGACGTCCGGTGGCTCGACCCGGTCGACCTCGCGGAGCCGTTCACGCAGATCACGCATCGTCGTCGTCCTTCAAGAGCTCACGCAGCCGCCGACGGGCCTGCGCGAGGTGCACGCGGACCGTCGCCTGGCTACAGCCGACGATCCGCGCGACGTCCCTGGTCGGCAGATCCGCGTAGTCGTGCAGGACCGCGGCGGCGCGCTGGTTCGGGCTCAGCCGTCGGAGCGCGGCGACGATGTCGGCGACCGGCTCGGGCAGCTCGGCCGGCCCGGCCCGGGGGTCGGCCGCCACCGTGGCACGCCGGCGCTGCAGCTCGCCCGCCGCGATCTTGAACGACGCGCGCCAGATCCAGCGCTCGGCGTCGCGGATCGCATCGCCGCGCGCGAGCGCTTGGGCGAACGCCTCCGCCAGCGCATCGCTCGCGAGGTCCGGCTCGCCCGTGAACTCGAGCAGCGACCGCCACATCTTCGCGCCCCGCTCGTGCCACAGACGCTCGAGCGCGCCGGCCTCCTCCGCCCTCACAGCCGCCTCCTGCGCCACACCCCTACAGGGCGAGCTCGGCCGAAGACCGTGTAGGCGCGCCGGCGCGGCGCGGGCTCGGTCAGCCCTGAGACGGCACGGGCGGCGGAGGCGGCACGCTTCCGTCCGCCATCGCCGGCGCCGTCTCCGAGCTGCGAGCGGCCACCCACAGCAGGCCCAGTCCGAACAGCGCCGCGAGCGCCCACACCGTCCCGCCGAGCACCGGGACGAGCGCGATCACGCGCAGGATGCCCCACCCGGCCAGGAACGACAGGTACCTCGACGTCGGCGGTTTCACGATCAACCGGCCGACGCCGATCCCAGCCGCGACGTAGCCGACGGTGTAGAGGAACGCCAGCGCCAGCAGCAGGAACAGCCCCAGCGGGAGCGCGACCACGATCACCATCAGGAGCACGGCCACCACCGGCAGCAGGAAGAACGCGAGCGCGCCGAAGCCGATCGCGCCGCCGGTCCGCCGCCGCAGCGCCCTGACGATCGCGGCGTCGAGCGCCGGTCCGAACAGCAGCAGCACCATGCCGAGGACCAAGGTCGAGATCGAGTAGCCGACCCACCACGCGAACCTGCTGGCCAACCCGAGGTTGGCGGTATCCCACCCGCCGGAGATCCCTCGCTGTTGGCCCTCGATCGTGGCGCCCTGCTCGACGGTCGGTGAGTCGGTGGTGACGAGGTTCCCCCCGATGTGAGCACCCGAGCGCACCGTCGCCTTGCCGTTGAAGACGACGACGTCGCCGTCGACGGTGCCCGAGATGTCCACGCGCCCGTCGAACACCACCAGCGCGCCCGTCACGGTCCCCTCGACCGTCGCCGGGCCATGGAAGATCACCGCCGTGCCGACGGTGGTCCCGGCCGGCACGTCGAGCCGCCCGTTGAACACGATCTGGTCGCGTCCGTCGGTGGTGTCGCCCTGCGCAGATGCCGGCGCCGCGAGCAGCGCCAGCGACCCCAGCGCGAGCACCGCGACGGTCATCACTCGTGCCATCGTTCGCATCCGATCCCCCTCGATCGTTCGCTCCACCCGAACCTACGTGGCCCGGCCTCCCCGGCGCAAACGCGATGCTTGCGCCGCCACCCGTCCGTACCTACGATGCGTCGTCCGACAACCGAGCCGGACCTTCGGGAGAAGGAGGAGCCGTGAAGCGTCCGCGTGCGCGTCGAGCAGCCATCGGTGGCGTCGTCGTCCTCAGCTTGCTCGCGCCGGCGACGACGGCTTCGGCCGGACCGCGCGTCCCCGCGAGCGCCATCCGCGCCTCGTCGAGAGGGTCCGTCCGGTTCCGCCCCGGGACGCGGAGCTTCCACATCACGCGGGGCGACGGCAACGACGTGAAGGGTCCGCTCGACCTCAAGACGCTCACGATCACGCGCGGCCGGTCCCAGGACGTCCTGACGTTCAAGACGCAGACCAAGGTCACGAACGCGCAGCTCGACCCGAGCAACGGCAACTTCGCGATCTTGATCGACGTCAACGACAACCAGAAGTTCGACTACGGTTCGTACGTCTTCTTCGCTTCGGGCAAGCTACGGAACGTCCTGGTCAACCTGTCCACGAACAAGGCGGTCGCCGTGCTGCCGGCGTCGCGGCTGAGCGGCTCCTCGTTCCGGGCGGTGGTGGCGTTCCAGAAGTTCCTCGGCTCGGCGTTCACCTACCGCTTCGCCCTGTTCTCGAGCTACCAGGCGAAGCCGTGCTCGAAGAAGAAGCCGTGCATCGACGCGATCCCCAACCGTTTCCCGCTGATCCCGATCGACCGCGGCCACCCGAGCGCCCGGTTCGTCCACCCCACGGGCTTCTCGGGCGGTCTGTTCGCGGCCGACGGCTCGGCCGTGGGCACCTTCCCGCTCGACATGCTGCTCGTGGACGATCGCTACGGCGTCGGCGTGGGCCCCTGGACCCTCGAGAGCCGCGTGGTGAGCGGGTCGTGGGCCGTGCTACGTACGGGCACGGGTGTCGGCGTCAAGTTCGAGAAGATCGTGTCGCGCACCGAGGGCACGCCCGGCGAGTACGAGTACCGGCTGCAGACGTCCGACCGGCAGGGCAACCGGTCGGCGTGGTCGGACCCGATCGAGGTCGCCGTCCCGTTCGACGAGACCGACGCGACGGTCACGCCCACCGGCGCCTGGTCCTCGACCTCGCCTGCAGGCGCGTTCGGGGGCAGCGTGCTCGGCTCCTCGACGGCGAGCGACACGATCACGTTCGCGCCGGCCACCGCCGGCAAGCACCTGTGCGTGATGCTCGGTCCGACGGGGGTGGACGGGACGACCGCCGACGCCTCGATCGACGGCGGCGCCACGGTCTCGAGCGTGACGGAGGGCACCGCGACCGTGACCCGCAGCACCGCCTGCTTCCCGGTGACGGCCTCCACCACGCACACCCTCACGCTGACGGTCGGGACCAACACGGCGCCGTTCGTGGTGGACGGGTTCTACGTCACGCAGTGGTGACGCGCGTCACGGGACGGGCCTTGGTCTCCTCTTAACGTCCACTTAACGCATCATCGACGAAAGGGACGGGAGGCTCCCGATCGGGGGCTCCTCCGTCGGCGTGGGCTGCAGGAGGTCATGTGAGCGGGAAGTCCAAGCGTGGCAACAAAGGCCGGCAGGTCACCCCTCGCCGCCCGGACAAGGGGTCGCCCCGCGGGGAGGAGCTCGCCGCAGCCAAGCGCCGCGCGGCGGCGGCCAAGGCGGCCTTCGCCGGAGCCGGCACGTTCGTGTTCGCGGCCGCGATGATCCTGTCGCGCCACTCCTACGCGGGGCACCCGAAGCAGCCGACGACGGCGCTCGCGGCCTCCCCCCGCTTCGTGAAGATCGTGAAGCAGAACCTCCTGCACGCCGGCGTCGTCGCGCCGGCGCAGGCGCCCCCTGGCGCGGCCACCGCAGCCTCATGAGCGAGCACCGCTTCACCGCGATGGGCTGCGACGTCGTCGTCGGCGGCGGCACATCCTCGGAGCACCGGGCGATCGAGGACCTGTTCGCCGAGCGCGAGCAGGTCTTCAGCCGCTTCCGCCCCGACAGCGAGCTGAACCGCGTGAACGCCTCGTCGGGCTCGTTCGCGATGGTCTCGCCGCTGTTCGCCGAGACGCTCCGGATCGCGCTCGCGGCGGCCGACGAGACCGACGGGCTGGTGACCCCCACGCTCGGCGCCTCGCTGGAGGCGGTCGGCTACACGCGTGACTCAGCCCTGCTCGCCCCGGACCCCGAGCCCGCGGGCCCGCCCGTCCCCGCGGGTGCGGTCGTCGCGGTCGGACGGGCGGTGCGCCTGGGCGCCGGCGTCAAGCTCGACCTGAACGGCGTGGTGAAGGCGCTCGCGGTCGACGACGCGCTCGCCCTCCTGCCCGGCGACGGGTTCGTCTCGGCCGGCGGCGACCTCGGCGCCCACGGCGACCTCGTCGTCGCACTCCCGGGCGGGGGGTCCGTGTCGCTCCTGCGCGGCGCCCTCGCCACCAGCGGCACCACGAAGCGCTGGTGGCTCCGCGCCGGCGAGGTCCAGCACCACCTGATCGACCCGCAGACGGGGCTCCCCTGCTCCTCCCCGTGGTCGCTCGTGACCGCTTGCGGCGCGTCCTGCCTCGCGGCCGACATCGCGGCGAAGGCGGGGTTCCTCCTCGGCGAGCACGGGCCCGCTTGGCTCGATGCCCGCCGGATCCCGGCGCGGTTCGTGGCCGCCGACGGCTCGGTCATCCCGAACGACACCTGGCGGGAGAGCATGCGGGGGCCCGCGTGCACCTGACCTCGAGCCCGATCGACTGGTACGCGGCGCGCGCCGGCGGGATCGTGGCGTA
Organism: Planctomycetaceae bacterium; assembly: GCA_050257835.1. Taxonomy (GTDB): domain Bacteria; phylum Actinomycetota; class UBA4738; order UBA4738; family HRBIN12; genus AC-51. Next base: position 6,347 of record JBLMXP010000059.1, read on the forward strand.
CGTGCTGCTGTCGGCCAACGTCGCGGTCGGCGTGCTGATGAGCGGCAAGAAGACGATGAAGCGCTGGCCGCGCTTCGCGCTGGAAGACGTCCACCGGTTCACCGGGTTGCTCGTCGGCACGTTCCTCGTGCTCCACATCGCCGCGGTGGCCATCGACGCCTACCTGCCGTTCTCGGTGGCGTCGCTGATCGTGCCGTTCACGGCCTCGTACCGGCCGATCTGGACCGGTCTCGGGATCGTCGCCGCCGAGCTGCTGCTCGCCCTGGCGTTCACGAACCACTACCGCACCGTCTCGATCAGCTACCGGTTCTGGCGTCGGGCGCACTTCGTGAACTTCGCGGTGTGGGTCGCCGCCACCCTGCACGGGATCGGTACCGGCACCGACCGCAGCGCCGCGTGGATGGACGCGATCTACGCGGTCGCGGTGGCGGCCGTGGTCGGGCTCACGGCGTGGCGCGCCCTGCGTCGATGGAAGCCCGAGCCGGCGCTGCTCCGCCTCGCGCCGACCGTCACGGCCGTGATCGGCGCCCTCGTCGTGGCCGGCCTCGCGCGCGGCCCGCTGCGCTTCCAGCCGAAGACGTGGAACGCGGCCAACTTCAGCGACTCCCTGTCCGGGCAGATCCTGAGCGACTCGGGCGTCACGCGCGGGATGGTCTCGATGGCGGGCAACGGCGACGGGTCGCAGCGGGTCCTGGTCCGCGCCGACCTGCTGATCTCCCCCACGAAGCTGCTCTCCACCGAGTTCCAGATGGAGTACCTGCCGAGCGGCACGCTCTGCACCGGGACCGTCACGCAGGTGCACGGCTCGAGCTTCTCGGCGACGTGCCACATGCCCGACGGGAGCACGCGCTACGTCGACGCGCAGTGGCCCCCGAGCCAGGACGGCACCGTCACCGGCGGCACGATCTCGTCGCACGCCTGAGGCGCCGTCCTTACACCTGCGCGCCCCCCATCACCGCGCCGTGCCAGCTCCGCTCGGCGGTGCCCGTGACGTCGGCCATCACGTGGCGCACCGTCGTGAACTCCTCGAGCGAGTACATCGACATGTCCTTACCGAACCCGGAGCCCTTCACGCCGCCGTGCGGCATCTCCGACACGATCGGGATGTGCTCGTTGATCCAGGTGTTGCCGAACTCGAGGCGCCGGGAGGCGTCCATCGCGCGGTAGATGTCGCGGGTCCACACCGAGCTGGAGAGCCCGTAGACGACGTCGTTGGCCATCTCGAGGGCCTCCGCGTCCTCGCGGAACGGCAGGACCACCAGCACGGGCCCGAAGATCTCGCGCTGCACCACCTCGGAGCGCTGGTCGGCGTCGACGATCACGGTCGGCTCGTAGTACCAACCCTCCTCGGTGCCGGGCCGGGCGGAGAACTCTCCGCCCGTGACGACCTTCGCCCCGTCGGCCCGCGCACGCTCGACGAACCCGTGGACGCCCTCGCGCTGGCCCGCGGTGATCAACGGCCCCGTGTCGGTGGCCGGGTCGAGCGTGGGCCCCAGGCGCAGCTCGCCCGCGAGGTCGGCCACCCCCGCCACGAACTCCTCGTACAGCGGCTCCTGCACGTAGGCGCGCGTCGCGGCCGTGCAGTCCTGGCCGCAGTTGATGTACGCGCCGGCGACCGCGCCGCGCACGGCCGCGTCGAGGTCGGCGTCGTCGAACACGACGAACGGCGCCTTGCCGCCGAGCTCGAGGTGCAGCCGCTTCACGCCCTCGGCCGCCTGCTTCATCACCAGCTTGCCGGTCTCGGTGTCGCCGGTCAGGCAGACCATCCGCACGTCTGGGTGCTGGATCAGCGGCGCGCCGATCTCGGACCCCCGGCCCGTGACGACGTTCAGCACGCCGGGCGGCAGGCCCGCCTCCTCGCAGAGCGCCGCGAGCTCGAAGGCGGACAACGGGGTCTCGCTCGCGGGCTTCATCACCACGGTGTTGCCCACCGCCATCGCCGGGAAGACCTTCCACACCTCGATCTGGAACGGGTAGTTCCACGGGCAGATCGCGGCCACGACGCCGAGGGGGTCGCGCCGCAGATAGCTCAGGTGCTCCCCCGAGTACTCGGCCGCGGCCTTGCCCTCCATCAGGCGGGCCGCCCCGGCGAAGAACCGGACGTTGTCCGCGCCGAACGGCACGTCGAAGTTCGACGTGAGCTTGATCGGCTTGCCGGCGTCGATCGACTCGACCTCCGCGAGCGAGCCGAGGCGCTCCTCGATCAGGTCGGCCACCCTCAGCAGGACGCGGGCGCGCTCGGCGTGCGGGAGCCGGCTCCAGCGCCCGTCGCGGAAGGCCTCGCTCGCGGCGTCGACCGCCCGCACGACGTCCTCGCCGGTCGCGGCGGCCACGGTGGCCACCTGACGCCCGTTCGAGGGGTCGATCACGGGGATCCGCTCCTCGGATGCCGCCGGGACCGTGGCGCCCCCGACGTACAGGTCGTAGCTGTCGCGCATGCCCTCCTCCTTCGCCGCCAGCCGTACGAGGCGACGCTAGGAGCGGTCCCGAGCACGGTCCAAGGTCCGAACGGCCCGGCCTCCACAGGAACGTCACCCGCGCGTGGGCGGGGCCCCTTGGGCCGTCGGTAGTCTCTGCGCCGTGCGTCTGCCCAGCCCGGTCTGGCTCCTCGCCCTGCTCGCCGTCGGTTGCACCGCGGCCGGCAGCACGAGCCCCCCCGCGTCCGCGCCCACTCCGAGCGCGTCCCAAGGCGCCCCTCCCGTGATCCACGTGCTCGGCGGGACCTACGTCTGGCAGTGCGTGCCGGTCGCCGAGACCCTGGTCGACGTCCCGGTCTCCAGGGACGGTTACCGGTACCGCGTCCGCGCGATCGCCGGCCTGTGGGATCGCCAGGCCGTCGCGGTCGCCGCGAACGACAAGAACGGGTGCGGGCGGTGGACCCTCGCGCTGACGCCCGGCCTGAGCGACGCGACGCGCGCAGAGATCCTCGCCGAGGTGCGGCAGGGCGTGGCCTCCTTCGGGGTCACCGCCTCGCCGTACGTGAAGGACCCGAACAACGGGATGAACGGCTGATGCGTCGCGTCGCGCGGCCGGGCAGGCTGCTCGTAGGGATCGTCGCGGCGCTCGCGCTCCCGGTGGCCGTCACACCTGCGATCGCCCAGGACGCGACCGCCGAGCACGTCCGCGACATCGGGCCGATGGTCGGGTTCCGCCAGAACGAGTCGAGCTACTCGCTCGCGGTCGCCGACGTGAACGGCGACGGGTGGCCCGACCTGCTGATCGGCCATCACGGCGAGCGGCCCGCGGAGCTGTTCCAGAACCAGCCCAACGGCCACGGCGGCACCTGGGGGTTCCAGGTCGTCCACCAGCTCGTCGACACGATCCACGACCGGCCCGACCGCCACGGCTGCATCATCGGAGACCCGAACCAGGACGGGCTGCTCGACTTCCTGTGCGAGAAGGGCGGCCAGCAGGGCTACGGCAAGAAGTGGAACGAGCTGTGGATCCAGGGGCCCAAGGGCACCTGGACGGACGAAGCCAAGCGGTGGGGTGTCCAGGACGTCTGGGGCCGCGGTCGGTTCCCCACGTGGATCGACCTGAACCACGACCGCTGGCCGGACCTGTTCCTCGGCAACGACATCCCTGACCGCAACGGCCACACCACGCCCGACCGCACGTACGTCAACGTCCACGGCGACCACTACCGGCAGGTGTTCATGGGCGTGACCCAGCAGATCGGCGACTTCTGCTCGCAGGCCGCCGACGTGAACGGCGACGGCTGGGACGACCTGCTCGTGTGCGGCCGGCACCAGCTGTACCTGTTCATCCGGCAGGGGGACCACTTCGTGAACGAGGCGGCCGCCTACGGCGTGCCGCAGACCCCCTACGCGCTCGACGCCAAGCTCGTGGACCTGAACGGCGACGGACACCTCGACCTCGTCGTGGCCCAGTGGCGGCACCTGATCGTGCAGCTCGGGGAACCCGGCGGCCACTTCGGTCCGCCGGTGGTCGACCGGGAGATGTCGCACGGCCACGGCATCGTGGTCGGTGACCTCGACGGGATGAACGGCCCCGACATCCTCGCGATCAACGGCTGCTACAAGGGCGAGAACATGAACGACGTCCTGCTGATGAACGACGGGACCGCGACGCACTGGACACAGGTGCCGGTCCCACCCGTCCGCGACGGATGCGGCGACACGGGGATCGCGTTCGACTTCGACAAGGACGGCAAGGACGACTTCGTCGTGCTGAACGGCGGGGGCCCGTCCCAGTCCCTCGCGCTCGACGGCCCCGACCAACTGCTCACGATGGGGAGCTGGAAGCCACCGAGCTGATCTCCCCACGGGAGTGTCGTTCGTCACCATCCAGCCGTGTTCGACGTCGCGTCGGTGGAGTGACGGGCGCCATCGCGCTCCAGCGGCCGATGGCCGACCCTGGGGTCGAGAGGAGGCGAGGGAGATGACGATGGCGAAGGAGGGAACCCGGACTCCCGAGGCCGTGCTCGCGACCATCGAAGAGGAGCTCCGGCGTGACGAGCAGATCTGGGAGCGGATCCACCGCGATCTCCGTGGGCTGGGCGCACCCCGACCGCGTCGGACCTGGCGATGGGTCGCCGCCGGCGCTGCGGTGCTCGTGCTCGTCGCCGGATCGTTCGTCGTGGGACGGACCACTGCCCCCGCGCCGGCGCCGACCGCCGCGGTCGCGCAGGCCGCGACGCCGTTCCCGGCGTCGAGCCTCGAGTCCAAGCGCGAAGGCTTCGAGGCCCGGTACGGCTCCGTCTTCGGATGGGGGCCGGCCGTGCCCGCGGAGACCCAGGCGCCTCGTGAGGAGGCGCCGAGCGTCGGGTCGAGCCTCGGATCGAAGCAGCAAGGGCTCGCCGCACGCGGCGTGACCGGCTCGCACTAGCCCCGCGGCTCAAGGGACGATCGCCCCGCCCGCCGGATCACGCGGAGCGGGGCGATCGTTCGTGCATCATCGGAGCGGACCTACCTCGGCCTCGACCGCGTCGAGGAGCTCGCCGGAGCGCACGAGCGCCTGCATCGCGTCGTGGTCGCGGTAGAGCGGGCGGTCCTGTTCCAGGTGCGCGACGTGGCGCCTGATCACGTCGTGCGCCGTCCGCACGCCCCGGCCGTTCGTGAAGTCGCGGAAGTCGAGCGCCTGCGCGGCGGCCATCAGCTCGATCCCCAGCACCGCGTGGGCGTGCTCGAGGATCTGGCGGTTCTTCGTGGCCGTGTTCATGCCCATCGAGACGAAGTCCTCCTGGTCGGCGGCCGCGGGCATCGACATCGTCGAGGCCGGCGCCGACAAGATCCGCTGCTCGACGATCAGCGTTCCGGCGGTGTACTGGCTGAGCATCAGCCCGGAGAAGAAGCCGGGGTCCGGGGTGAGGAAATCCGGCAGGCCCTGGCTGAGCGCGGGGTTGGTGAGGCGGTTCATGCGCCGCTCGGAAAGCACGCAGACCATCGTCACGGCCTGACCGACCAGCTCCATCGGGAGCGACACCGGCGTCCCCGGGAAGTTCGCGCCGGTGAGCGTCACACGGCCCTCGGGCACGAAGATCGGGTTGTCCCCCACACCGTTCAGCTCGATCTCCACCTGGCTCCTGGCGAACGCGACCGCGTCGTGCGCCGCGCCGATCACCTGCGGCGAGGACCGCATCGAGTAGGCGTCCTGCACCTTCGTCTTGATCGTCCCGGCGAGCAGGTCGCTCCCTTCGATGCAACGTCGGATCGCCCCGGCGCTTCGGACCGCGCCGGGGAACCCGCGCAGCTCGTGGACACGGGCGTCGTAGGGCTTCATGTTCGCCAGGAGCGCCTCGAGCGACATCGCGCACGCGATCTCGGCTTGGCGCAGCCAGCGGTCGACGTCGTGCAGCAGCAGCGCGCTGGAGGCGGCGATCACGTTGGCACCGTTGATCGCGGCCAGGCCGTCGCGCGCCTGCAGGCCCGGCGTCGGGATGCCCGCGCGCGCCATCGCCTCGGCGCCCGGCAGTCGCTCGCCCCGGTAGAACGCCTCGCCCTCGCCCAGGAGGAGGAGCGCGATCTGCGCCATCGGCGCGAGGTCGCCGCTCGCCCCGACCGAGCCGCGTACGGCCACGACCGGCGTGACGCCGGCGTTCAGCATCGCCACGTACGTCAGCGGGATCTCGGGCCGGCAGCCCGAGTAGCCCTTCGCGTGCACGTTGATCCGCCCGGCGATCGCGCCACGGACGACGTCCTCGGCCATCGGCGGCCCGATCCCCGCCGCGTGGTTGTAGACGAGGAAGCGCTGGAACCGCTCGACCTGCTCGTCGTCGAGGACGACCTCGGAGAACTCCCCGATCCCGGTGTTCGTCCCGTACATCACCTCGCGTGAGGCGAGCTTGTCCTCGAGCATCGCGCGCGAGGCACGGATCCTCTCGAGGGCCTCGCCCGACAGCTCGACCGGCTCGCGGTCGCGCGCGATCCGCACCACCTGCTCGACCGTCAACGAGGACCCGTCCAGCACGACCGTCACGTGGCGCGCACCTCCTCGAAGCGACACGACCAGTGTAGGTGGGGCTCGGCGACCGGCGCTTGACGCGATCGTGGACCCACCATAGGTTGCCGCCCATGTCGTTCCAGGCCCTCATCTCCGCTCGCTCGATACGGCGCCTGGCGCTGGCGGTCGCCCTGTCCCTGACGCCGTCCCTGCTGCCGGGCGTCGCGCTCGCGTCCACGGGCGCGCTCACACCGCTCGGGTGCGTCGCCGACCCGGTGAACAACCCGGACACCTGCGGCCAGACGGCCAAGGGGCTCGACACCGCGTTCTCCGCAGCGGTGAGCCGCGACGGTCGCTCCGTGTACGTCGTCGGCGCCGCCGACAACGCGATCGTCCGCTTCAAGCGCGACTCGACGACGGGCGCGTTGACGCCGAGAGGCTGCGTCGCCGACGTGACGAACGACCCGGACGGTTGCGCGCTCACCGCGAAGGGGCTCATGAACCCCCAGATGGTCGCGATCAGTCGCGACGGCACCTCCGTGTACGTCGTGGGTGGGGTCGGCACGATCGTCCGGTTCGCCCGGGACACGAAGACAGGCGCCCTCGTGCCGAAGGGGTGCACCGGCGACAAGGGGAACAACCCGTCTGGCTGCGCGAAGGTCGCGAAGGGGATGGGCGGAGCCGACGCCGTCGCCGTGAGTCCCGACGGGCGTTCGGTCTACGTGGCCGCCTACGACGACGAGACGATCGTCCGGTTCGATCGCGACAGAACGACGGGCGCGTTGACCGCCAGGGGATGCATCGCCGAACGCGGCTACAACCCTGCCGGGTGCGCCCAGACGATCATCGGCGGCTTGCAGGAGCCCTACATCGGCTCGGTCACGGTGAGCCCCGACGGCACGTCCGTGTACGCCGCGGGATCCGCCGGCCCGTCGATCGCGATGTTCCGCAGGACGTCGACCGGCGCGTTGAAGCCGCGGGGCTGCATCGCCGACCCCGCGAACAACCCGGAGAGCTGCGTCCTGACCGCCAAGGGCCTCGCGAACCCCTACCGGGTCGTGGTGAGCCCCGACGGCGCCTCCGTGTACGCGGCCGACTACCTCGCCAGCGGCGTGGTGCGGTTCACCAGGGATCTCTCGACCGGCTCGCTGAAGGGGAAGGGGTGCGTCGCGGACCCGGCGCACGACACGGTCGGGTGCGCCCAGACCGCCCCCGGTCTTTACGGCACCGAGTGGGTGGCGATCAGCGCCGACGGACGCTCCGTATACGCGACCGGGACGAACGCGAGCGCGATCGTGCGGTTCGCCCGCGACCGCACCACCGGCGCGCTCACGCCGAAGGGATGCATCGGCGACGTCGTGAACAACCCCTCGAACTGCGTCATGACGGCGAAGGGCCTGTCCAACGTGCAGTCCCTCGCGCTGAGCGCGGACGGGACGTCGCTCTACGCCCCGAGTCCGCTCGACAACTCGATCACCCGCTTCCGTCGCGCGACCTGAGCCGTCCCGACGGCGGTGGACAGGCGTAGCCATCTCTACCGTCAGCCCGCGGTGGGATCGTGCCGGACGCCGAGGGTCCCTCCGAGGACGGTCCAGGTGACGGTGGCCCGCATCGCTGGCTCGGCCGACGCTGCCGAGGGAGGGAGGTCGTCCATGGCAACGACGTTGAAGGACCTGGTGGGGAGCGGGGACAAGGTCGCGCTGTTCACGCTGCCGGTCGTCATCGTCGGCGTTGCCCTGCAGTTCGCGTTCCCGTCGGCCTTCGAGGTCGGCGGTCCGTCCGACGCGTTGCGAACGATCTCGATCGTCGTGCTGATCCTGGGGTTGGTGATCTGGATCTGGTCGGTCGTCCTGATCCTCACGAAGGTTCCCCGCGGCGAGCTGATCACGGCCGGTCCCTACTCGCTGATGAAGCACCCGATCTACACGAGCGTCGCGCTGCTGGTGCTCCCCTGGGCCGGCTTCTTGCTGAACACCTGGCTCGGGCTCGCGATCGGCGTCGCCCTGTACGTCGGGTCGAGGCGGTACGCGCCGGCAGAGGAGGCGGATCTGTCTCGGACCTTCGGCCCCGCCTGGGACGAGTACCGCCACGCCGTGAGACTGCCCTGGCTCTGACGGAGCGCAGGGTCGGATCAGCCGCGTTCGTGCGTCATGTCTTCGACGGCGACCGTGACCGCGAGGATCAGCGGCACGTCTTGGTCGGGCGCGATCTCGACCCCGTAGGTGTCCCGCACGCGGAACCACTTCTTCGAGATCTCGGCGATCGTGCCGTGATGGGCCTCGATCTCGTACTCGTGGTCCACGAGGTTGCCGTGCACCTTCCACTCGTCGCCGTTCTCCAGGTCGACCTTCAGGTGATCCCGGAGCCCCACGATGCGCTTGTGGACCGTGGCGAGCTTCGCGTCGCCGCGCTCGATCGCCATCGTGTCGCGGACGTGGAGCTTCCGCTCCTGGATCTTCGCGACCTCGTTCCCCTGCGGGTCCTCCAGCACGAACGTGTCGCGGATCCGCATCGCCTTCCCGTTGACCTTGAACACCTTGGTGCCGTGCTCGTCTTCGATCCACGAGTCGTCACCGATCGAGAGCAGCTTCTCCCGCATCTGGTAGCGGGGCGCACCTTCGTCGTGGTGTCGGAGCATCGTCGTTCCTCCTCTACGCGTCCGGCACGGTTCCGGAGATCCGGCTCTTCATGCTGGCGGGATGGCCGCGTCCGCTGCGGTCATGGTCGCCGGTGGCTTCACCTTCATCGCTGGACAGCTCCGCTGCGGGAGTATGAGCTTGGGGATCGGTTGCTGCGTGAAGTCGAACGCGTTCAGCATGTCGTCCGCGGCGGCGTCGCGCGCGGTCATGCTCGGCAAGCCGTACAGGACCTCGATCAGCCTGAGCACGGACTCGAACGCGTACGTGTCGTGCAGCGTGCCTGCTCGCACCCACGGCGAGATCACGAGCGCCGGGACCCTGGGGCCCATGCCGTACAGGTCGACATGGGGCGGGGACACATGATCGTAGAAGCCCCCGAAGTCGTCCCACGTGACGATGATCACCGTGTCCTTCCAGTAGGCGCTGCGCATCACGGCGTTGACGATCCGCACGGTCCAGTTCTCGCCGACGCAGATGCTCTGGATCGGGTGTTCCGATTCTGCCCACGTGGGCGTGACCCAGGAGATCGCCGGCATGTGCCGCGCCTCGATGTCCTTCTGGAACCGATCCACGTATCTGATGTGATCGCGCAGCGCCGTGAACCACACGCCCTTCACCATGCGGAGCGGCTGCACGAACGAGTTGTCGCCCTGGTACTCCTTCCACGAGACACCGGCCTTCGCGAGCTCCTCGGGAAGCACGCGGATGTCCACACACGGCCACCGCGTCTCGAAGTAGTTCCGCACCTCCTCGACGGTCGTGGCGCTCCCTTCGAGCTGGAGGACCCTCGCCCGCTGCGCCGCCGTGAGGGACTTGAACGCCGTCGCCACCTCGCTCTTGTCGTCGCAGTACTCGCGAGGCTTACCGCTCCCGTACTGCCCAGGCGCCTCGTGGCCCACGAAGCGCGCTGACTGCGCCGCGAAGGTGAACAGGTGATCGACGCCGCTCGGGCCGTAGGCCGAGCTGAAGAAGCGGTCCGCGATCCCGTAGCGGTCCGCGTAGGCCCAGTAGTTCGGGATGTCTGCCCGTCGGTACTGGGCGTAGCCGCCGTATCCCGGTCCTCCTCCGCCGTGGAGCCGGTCGAAGCAATCCATCTTGCCGCCATCGATCGCGAGCGCGCCTGCGATGAAGCTGTGGTCGATCGCGGGCGCCTGGTCCTTGGCTCGCGATAGGAGGATCACCGTGCCGTCGCACAAGGTGCCTTCCTTGGCCCCGTCGACCCCCGGATACCGGCCGAACAGGTGGTCGAAGGTCCGGTTCTCCTTGACCACGAACACGACGTGGTTGATGTGCTGACGTGCCGCGGTCAGCTGCGCCGACGCGCCCGACACGGCGGGGATGTTCGAGGACGGACGCTCCGACCGCGACGTGCACGCGACGATCGCGAACACCCCGACGAGCAGCGCGACGCGGGCCGGCCTGCGGCATCTGGTGCGGTGCATCCCCGGTCCTCCCGAGCGCGCCGATACGTCACCGCGCGCACATGTCCCGGACACACCCTGCGCGCAGCCGACGCGGGCGGGAACGACTGGAGGACCCGCTGCCCGAAGGACCCCGATGTCGAAGATGGGTCCTCTGCTGCGGGGGACCCTACGCCCTATGTCCCTCAGGGTCGGGCCCACAGACTCGCTTCGGAGGGCATCGGAGGGGAGCCATGCAACGGTCTTCGCGAACCTGGACGCGACCCACCGGCAGAGCAGCGTTGCTGGCCGCGGCATCCTTGTTGATGCTCGCCGCGGCGTGCTCGCAGCAGCCGACACCGGCGAGCGTCACCGGGCAACAGCTCACGGATGCCAGACAGCATCTGCAGCACGTGGTCTTCATCATCCAGGAGAACCGCTCGTTCGATACCTACTTCGGGACGTTCCCGGGGGCCGACGGGATCCCGATGGCCAACGGCGTTCCCACGGTCTGCGTCCCGGACCCGCAGGCGCACCGATGCGTGAAGCCCTACCACGACACGAACCTCGTGAACGCCGGTGGTCCACACGGAGAGGAAGACGCCGCGGGCGACGTCAACGGCGGGAAGATGAACGGCTTCGTCAAGGAACTGCGGAACGCCAGCAAGTCCTTCTGCATCCAGTTCCCCTACGACCCGTCCTGCACGAACCTCACCGGTCACAGCACGAGTCGTGTACCGGACGTCATGGGCTACCACACCGACGCCGAGCTCCCCAACTACTGGGCATATGCCAGGCGCTTCGTGCTCCAGGACCGGTTCTTCGAGTCGGCGTTCTCCTGGAGCCTCCCCTCGCACCTGTTCACGATCTCCGCCTGGTCGGCGAACTGCCAGAGCTCCGACCCGATGAGCTGCACGTCCGACCTCAAGTACCCCGGGAACGAGACATCCCACAACGAACGTGCGAGCACGCCGTTCGCCTGGACCGACATCACGTACCTCCTGCATCAGCACGGGGTGAGCTGGGGCTATTACATCGACAAGGAGACCAACCGCGACTGCAAGTCCGACCCGATCAGCTGCGCGACCGAGCAGCGGGTGTTGGGGCAGCCGGGGACCCCGGCGATCTGGATGCCCCTGACCAACTTCACGACGGTCCAGCAGAACAACCAGCTGGGCAACATCATGACCGTGAATAAGTTCAGTGCAGCGGCGGGGAACGGGACCCTTCCCCAGGTGTCGTGGATCGTCCCCGGGGCGGGCAACAGCGACCATCCACCGAGCAACATCGGGGTCGGAGAGAAGTACGTCACCGGTCTCGTGAACTCCGTGATGCGAGGTCCCGAGTGGAACAGCACCGCCATCTTCCTCACGTGGGATGACTGGGGCGGGTTCTACGATCACGTCGTCCCGCCGAAGGTCGACGAGAACGGCTACGGCCTTCGCGTGCCCGCGCTCGTGATCAGCCCGTGGGCGAAGGCCGGCTACATCGACCACCAGACCCTGTCGCAGGACGCGTACCTCAAGCTGATCGAAGACCTGTTCATCGGCGGGCAGCGGATCGATCCGCGCAGCGACGGGCGACCCGATCCGCGCCCCACCGTTCGTGAGTCCCTCTCCATCCTGGGAGACCTCTTGAACGACTTCGACTTCTCCCAGTCGCCGCAGCCGCCCCTGATCCGGTAGGCCGCGGCCGCTCGGCGGGAGCCCGCGCCGTCTGCCCAGCGCGGAGCCGTCAGAAGGCGCCCAGGCCGTTCGGGGCGCCGAGTCCTGTGGGGCCGTCGAACCCGCCCTGCGCGTGGCACAGGTAGTAGGGGTCGCCCGTGGCCGGGTAGCAGTCGTTCGTCGCGTTGCCGTTGTACCCGGACGTGACGTCGTACAGGGAACCGGCGTGCGTGTACAGCCAGCGCGCGGGGTTCGGGTACGCGCTGTTGCCGGTCGCGTCGCCGGCCAGGGCGAAGAGCCCTGCGATCAGCGGCGTGGACACGCTCGTGCCGCCGAACCGGTACCAGTCGTTGCCGCCGCTGGATCCGTAGCTGTCGTACACCGAGACGCCCGTCGCCGGGTCCCCCACGGCCGCGACGTCGGCGACCGTCCGGTTGGCGCATGCGTAGCCGCTCGGGTCCGAGGTGATCAGGCCCTGCTGCCACGCAGGCTGGGAGAACACCGAGCTGCACCAGCTCCCGCCGCCGCTCCACGCCGCCTCCGACACACGTTCATGCGTCGTGGGGTCGAGGGTGAGCGTGGTTCCACCCACCGCGATCACGTTCGGCGAGGTCGCCGGGTAGGCGCTCCCGTACCCGGCGTCGCCCGACGCCGCGGTGATGGCCACGCCAGGGTGCTGGAAGTAGGAGTCGAAGATCGGGTCGAGGAACGACTCCCCTCCCGCCCAGCTGTTGCTGATCGCCGTCGCGCCCAGCTTCGCGGCACGGTTCTCCGCGGTCCCCAGGTCGGAGAAGGAAGCCGACTTCGCCTCGACGAGCAGGATCTTGCACTGCGGGCAGACCGCCGACGCGATCTCGATGTCGAGGTCGATCTCCATGCCCCACCCCACGTCGGGTGACGGGAGCTTGGCCTTGCGGGACTGCGCCACCTTCTTGAAACAGCCGTTCCCCGTGGTGCAGGGAGGAAGCCCGAACGCGCTCCGGTACGCCTTGAGGTCGCTCGCGGCGTTCGGGTTGTCGTAGGCGTCGACGATCGCGATCGTCCTGCCGTTCCAGGACCAGGTCGTGCCCGTTGGCGACGGCAGGCCGTACGCGCTCGCGAGGTCGGACGGGCCGTAGCCGGTCGGGGCCGAGGTGGCCAGCGGCGTGACGGCGCCGCGCGCGACGGTGACGACCAACGACTGGCAGGAGGCGTCGTGTCGGTCGCGGACCACCACGCAGACGCGGCGATGACCCCACGCCGGCCGCCCGTTCGTGCGGGCGTTCGCGGGCGCCTGCGCGAACAACGCGGACAACCCCATCGCTGCAGCGACCCATGCGACGACCCAGCGCTTCACTTCGGCCTCCTCCATCCCCAGCGAACTACAGGAGAAGCTGTATCCCAACGGATCGACGCATCATGGGCCATCGCCGGTGCCGAGGCAACAGGGAGAACGGCCCACTCCGATCCCTCCGACGGGTGCCTGCGTTCGCCCTAGGTGACCGGCGGCTCTGCGTCCCGCCGACGGCGAGGCGACCGACCCTCGAACCCGGCTCCCGCGCCGTGGTCGACTGGCACGAGGCGTCTGGGGAGGTGCGTTCGATGGCCGGTTCGACGATCGAGACGAAGCCGCATACGTGGGACGGGCATGGGCGTCGTATGGTCACGGGGTTCGTGACGCCGGGGTTCGAGGGCGTGCGCGACGCGTTCATCGAGAACTTCCGCCGCCGCGAGGAGCTCGGCGCGGCCTGCTGCGTCTATCACCGCGGCGAGAAGGTGGTCGACCTCTGGGGCGGCATCCGAGACGTGAGGACCGGGGCGCCCTGGCAGGAAGACACGATGGCCCTGGTCTTCTCCACGACCAAGGGACTGGCGGGGCTCGCCATGGCGCTGGCCCACTCGCGCGGCCTGTACGACCACGACGAGCCGGTGAGCACGTACTGGCCGGAGTTCGCCCAGGCAGGGAAGGCACGGATCACGGTCCGCCAACTCCTGGCGCACCAGGCCGGGCTGTTCGCGCTGGACGAACGCCCGACGCTCGAGCTCTTCGCCGACCTCGACCAACTCGCGGGCGTCCTGGCTCGTCAGCGCCCCGCGTGGCCGCCGGGCGTGCGCCAGGCCTACCACGCCATCACGATCGGCTTGTACGAGAGCGAGCTCCTGCGGCGGGTCGACCCGGCGCATCGGAGCCTGGGACGCTTCTTCCAAGACGAGATCGCGACCCCGCTCGGGATCGACTTCTTCATCCGGCTGCCGGAGGAGATCCCCGACGACCGTCTGGCGCCGCTCGTGCGGCCCGGACACATGGCGCGGGCGATGCTCACGACTCCCCCGGCCTTCACGCTCGCCACGATGGACCCGCGGTCCCGGATCCGCCGCGCGCTCTGGGGCTCCGAGTTCCCCGAGCAGAGCGACCGGGTGTACGCGCGCAACCTCGAGGTGCCCGCCGGGGGCGGGGTCGGCACGGCGCGCGCGATCGCCCGCGCCTACGGCGCGTTCGCCACGGGAGGGCGAGAGCTGGGGCTCCGCGAGGAGACCCTCAGAGAGCTGATGGCGCCCGGGACGCCGCCGAGGAAGGGGCGACGCGACGCGTGCCTGCACGTCGAGATCCTCTTCTCGATGGGCTTCGCGAAGCCGACCCCGACGAACCCGTTCGCGCACCCGAGCGGCTTCGGCGCGCCGGGCTCTGGCGGCTCGGTCGGCTTCGCCGATCCCCACGCCCAGATCGGCTTCGGGTACGTCCCCAACCAGATGGTCGCGCGGCTCGTCGACCCGCGGGCCGAGGCGCTCCGCAAGGCCGTGTACCGCTCGATCGAGCACCGGGCCGTTCCGCGGATCTGACCGACGCCGGCGACGCCCGTCGGTGGATGCGGCACGACCGTGCGAGCGTCGCTGTAGAGTCGCGCCCTCATGGCGATCGAGGCGCCCGCGCCGAGACCGCTCGGCCACCTGAAGGAGGAACGATGCTGGCGATCGATGCCTGGATCGTCCTCCTGCGTGTCGTGCACATCGTCTCCGGGGTCATCTGGGTCGGCTCCCTGTTCGTGGTTGCCGTGTTCGTACAGCCGATCGCCGCGGCCGTCGGGCCCCCGGCCGGTCCGTTCATGGCCGAGCTCCGACGACGCCGACTCGTGGACGTGATCCTCGTCGACGCCTTGATCACCATCGCCGCCGGCTCACTCCTGTACTGGCACGACTGGCACCTGCTCCCGAGCTTCGGGGACTGGATCGGTTCGGCGTTCGGCGCCACGCTGACGGTCGGCGCGCTCCTCGCGATCTCGGTGATCCCGATCGCGGCCCTCGTCACACGTCCCACGATCGCCCGCCTCGTCGCCCTCGGACGACAGGCCGCCGAATCGGGCGGCCCGTCTCCCGAGCTGGCGCAGCAGATCGCCGCGACCCAGCGACGGCTCGCGATCGCGGAGCGGAGCACCCTCGTCCTCGCGCTGCTGGCGGTCGCAGCGATGGCATCCGCGAGGTACGTCTGAGGGCGCTCCCCGAAGCGGGCCGCATCAAGCCGATGTGAGGGCTTGCGGCCCATGGCTTCGTCTGCGCACCTGTGAGGTGCGCCGGATCATGTCGTCTTGGGCGCGGGATGCAGGCCGGGATCGTCGGCGGGCGCCTCGTTCAGCTCGATCTCGGTCTTCATGTGCCCGCATCGGTACAGCGTCCACCGAACGACCCCGCCGTCCGTCGGATGCACCCCGCAGAGTGCCACGCCGCGCTGCCCGCACTCCTCACAGAAGGGAACGGCTCCGTCCATCGGACGGCAGTCTCGGCGACGTGGCCGCCGCCGGTACATCCGTCACCGGTCGCGTCTCTCACCCCCCGATACCTCGTCTCGAGTACGACCTGCGCCGCAGGTCGTGTACCCGCCCCGGCGCTCACGTGACTTTGGTCTACCGCCTCGCACAGCCCCTCATGTCGTCGATGCGCGCGACGGCGGGAACACGACCTCATGCGACCCGTCGGTGAACGTCTCGGACCGCAGCGGCAGCTGGAAGGTCGCATGAGCGTGCTCTCGGCGAGCACGGGGTCCCAGGACTCCACGGCCCATCGATGGTTCACGGCGAGCGGGAGCCGGCGCCGAGGGCCGCGCCGCGTCTCCTTCTTGCAGCTACCACGCGGCGTGGCGAGCGGGGGAACCTCGACCCCGTTCATCGGCTCGTCACCGCGCCGGCCCACGCGACGACCTCCTGGGCCGACCGGTAGTTCAAGATACGGTCCTTCGAGATCCCGGCGGCGGACGCGGTCGCCATCGCGAACGGGAGGTTGCGGAGCTCGTCGCTGCTGTGGGCGTCGGTGCCCATCGAGAACCAGCGGACCCCCGACGCCTTCGCGGCCGTCGCGAGGGTCACGCTCAGGTCCTGCCGGTTGGGGGTGGCGTCGAGCTCCACGGCCTTGCCCGAGCGCGCGGCCTCGTCGAACACGCGGGACCAGTCCGCGTGAAGCCCCGCACGCCGCCCGTACATCCGGGTCTGTGGGTGCGCCAGCACGTGGACGGTGGGGTTCCGCAGCGCCGCGAGGTATCGCTCGGTCGCGTCCTCGGTGACCCGCAGCTTCGTGTGGAACGCGCCGAGCACGAGGTCGAGCTCCGCGAGCGCCTCCTCCACCATGTCGCCGGAGCCGTCGTCGAACACGTCCATCTCGATCGAGCGCAGCACGCGGAAGTGCTCGCCGGCCTCGGCGTAACCGTCATTGATCGAGGCGATCCGTTCGCCCTGCGCCGCGAGCCGCGCCTCGTCTTGGCCGTGCGCGATCGTGAGGCTGCGGGAATGGTCGGTGGCGGCGACGAACGTCCGTCCTGCCAGCCGCGCGGCCTCCATCATGTCCTCGAGCGGGAGCGAGCCGTCGCTGTCCGTGCTGTGCACCTGAAGATCGCCGTGCGGCGTCGCCTCCCAGGAAGGGTCCTCGGCGAGGATCCGGCGCACCTGCGCGAAGGTCAGGTACCCGGCGCGCTCGGGCACAGGCTCGGGGACGGACGGCGGATCGTCGAGCCAGCCGAGGATCTTCGTCTCGACCCACGGGCCGACCGAGGCCAGCTCGGTCAGCGAGCGTCCCGCGTCCGCGACGTCGAGCGCCTCCTCGGGCCAGAAGCGGGCGGCTCGGGCGGCTCGCTCCAGCGCGAGTCGCCGATGTGAGGTCTCGTCCGCGGCGGCGCGGAGCAGCAGCTCCCCGAGATCCGCGTTCGAGAGCGCCGCGTCCCGTCCGTCCACGCCTGCATCTTGCCAAGACCGACCCGTGATGGAGGTTGAGCGCCTGCTTCCGGCGCTCGTGTAGACGTCCCTCAGGGGCTCGCGCGGTCCGAGCCGAGGTCCGCTGCGTGACCCGGCCTGCGGCGGGTTCCCGACGGTACGCTCCACGGACAGGTTGACATCGAGGAACCCGACCGCGAGACGATCGAGAGAGGATCCGCGTCGGCAGGCAACACGTCAGGAGGACACAGCCGTGAGATCGAACGCGCGCGTGGTGATCGTCGGTGGGGGCGCCATGGGCATCGGGCTGCTCCACGGCCTGGCCCTCGAGGGCTGGACGGACGTGATCCTGATCGAGAAGGGTGAGCTGACGTCGGGCTCCACATGGCACGCGGCCGGCCAGTGCCCGAGCTTCATCGCCGACTACAACCTGGCCAAGGTCCACGCCTACAGCAACGACCTGTACGCGCGACTCGAAGCCGAGACCGGCCGGCCCACCGGCTGGCACGCCTCGGGCGGGATCCGCTTCGCCACCAACGAACTGGAGCTCGACCACTTCAAGCGCGTGGAGGGCGTGGCCGCCAACATCGGGTTCCGCATGCAGGTCATCGGTCCCGACGAGATCCGCCGGATCAACCCGTACGTGACGACCGAGGGCGTCTTGGCCGGCGCATGGACGCTCGACGACGGCCACGTGGACCCCTCCAGCGCCTGCAACGCGATGGCCGAGCAAGCCAAGAGCATGGGCTCGACCATCGTCCGCAACAACCGGGTGCTCGGCATCGAGCGGCTCCCCAGCGGCGAGTTCAGGGTCTCCACCGAGCAGGGCGACGTCACCTGCGAGCACGTGGTCGATGCCGCGGGCTGCTACGCCGACCGGGTGAGCGCCTGGCTGGGCGTGCGGACCAGGTTCGCCAACATGAAGCACCAGTACGTGGTGACCGGACCCGTGCAGGCGTTCGTCGAACGCGACGGTGAGATCCCGGTCATGCGCGACCCCCACTGCTCCGCTTACTACCGCCAGGAGCAGAAGTCGGGCCTGATCGGCATCTACGAAGGCAACGACACCGAGGAAGCGTGGGTCGAGCAGGGCGGTCCCGCCTGGGAGTCGTCCAACGAGCTCTTCGAGCCGCAGTTGGAGCGCATCACGCCCTACCTCGAGCGCGTCATGGAACGGATGCCGATCTACGCCGAGGCCGGCATCAAGCGGATCGTCAACGGCGCCATCTCGCACACCCCCGACTCCAACCCCCTCGTCGGGCCCGCGCCCGGCGTCCGCAACTTCTGGCTCGCCACCGGCTCGGGCATCGGCATCGCCCAGGGACCAGGGTGCGGCCGCTACCTCGCCCAGTGGATGGTCCACGGCGACAGCGAGATCAACATGCTCGGCATGGACCCTCGCCGCTTCGGGGACTTCTGCGATCAGGCGTACGCCTCGGCCAAGGCCCACCGCGAGTACCGGGACATGTATCGGCTGGTGCCGCCCGGCGAGGAACGGCCGGAGGGCAGACCGGCCAAGGTGACGCCCCTGTACGACAAGCTCCTCGCCAAAGGCTGCGTGTTCACCGAGGGTTTCGGCTGGGAGCGCCCGAAGTGGTTCTCGCTCGACGGACGCGAGGAGGACGCCACCTTCCGTCGCAACAACGCGTTCGAGGTCGTCGGCGACGAGTGCCGGGCCGTCCGCGAGCGCGTCGGCGTGATGGAGCTGCCCAGCTTCGCCACCTTCGAGGTGTCCGGCGCCGGCGCCGAGGCGTTCCTCGACCGTCTGTCCGCGAACCGGATGCCCCGCCGCGAGGGCGGCATCGTGCTCGCCCACGCGCTGAGCGCCAACGGCCGGTACGCCACGGAGTTCACCGTCACCCGCCTGCCGGGCGATCGGTTCGTCGTGCTCGCGGGAGCGGTCGCCCACCAGCGCGACCTCGACCTGATGCACGACGCGCTCGGCCCGACGGACGCGGTCACGATCACCGACGTGACCATGGACCGCGACACGCTGATCGTGGCCGGCCCGCGCTCGCGACAGCTATTGGCGAAACTCACCACGGCCGACCTGTCCAACGACGCGTTCCCATGGCTCACGGGCAAGGAGATCGACGTTGCCGGCATCGGCGTCTGGGCGCTGCGCGTCAACTACGTGGGCGAGCTGGGGTGGGAGTTGCACGTGCCGATGGCCCAGGTCGCCGACCTCTACGACGCGGTCTGGGCGGCGGGCGAGGAGTTCGGCATCGTCGACTTCGGTCTGTACGCCATGAACAGCATGCGGATGGAGAAGGCCTACCCGGGCTGGGGCTCCGACCTCACCAACGAGACGACGCCGGTCGAGGCCGGGGGGATGCGCTTCGTGAAACTCGACCACGGGTTCACGGGCCGCGACGCCGTCGTGGCCGCGATGGAGCGGGGCGCCACGACGCACATGGTCTACCTCGAGGTGGACGCCCTCGATTTCGACGCGAGCGGCGGCGAGCCGGTCTTCTCGGGAGAGGAGGTCGTCGGCGTCACCTCCTCGGGCGGCTACGGTCACGTGACGGGCAAGAGCCTGGCGTTCGCCTACGTGGACAGCGGCTGCGAGGCCCCGGGAACGCGCCTCGAGGTGGCCCTGCTCGGCGAGCGCCGTCCGGCCACGGTCCTCGCCGACGCCGTCTACGACCCCGAGAACCTGAGACTTCGGGCATGAGTCGGACACCGACCGTGGACGCGCGCGCACGCATCGTCATCGTCGGTGGGGGCATCGGTGGATGCAGCCTCGCCTACCACCTCGCGACGCTCGGCGAGACCGACGTCGTCCTGCTCGAGAAGGGTGAGCTGACGAGCGGATCCACCTGGCACGCCGCGGGCCTGTGCACGCAGTTCAACGCGAGCCGGATCCTCACGAAGCTGCTGATGTACTCGATCGAGCTCTACA
Source organism: Planctomycetaceae bacterium (assembly GCA_050257835.1). GTDB lineage: Bacteria > Actinomycetota > UBA4738 > UBA4738 > HRBIN12 > AC-51. Next base: position 26,528 of record JBLMXP010000059.1, read on the forward strand.
AGGGCCTCGAGGCGCGGACCGGGCAGCCGGTCGACTTCCGGGAGGTCGGCAGCATCCGGCTGGCGACGACCCCCGAGCGGATGGACGAGTTCCGCCATGCCGAGGGCAGGGCGCGCGTCGTCGGACTGCCGTTGGAGCTGATCGACGTGGAGCGGATCCGCGCCCTGCACCCGCTGCTGCAGCTCGACGACGTGCTCGGGGCGGCGTGGATCCCGACCGACGGGTACATCGACCCGAGCAGCGTCGCGAACGCGCTGGCGCAGGGCGCTCGCGCGGCGGGTGTGCGGATCGAGCGCCGCACGCTCGTGACCGGACTGCGGGCTCGCCAGGGCGGCGGATGGGACGTCCAGACCGACCGGGGCACGATCGAGGCGGGCATCGTCGTGAACGCGGCCGGCATGTGGGCGCCGGCGGTCGGACGGATGGCCGGCGTCGAGCTGCCGATCGTCCCGCTCGCGCACCAGTTCCTCGTCACCGACGCCGTGCCGGCGCTCCGCGAACTGGACCACGAGATCCCCGTGATGCGCGACCCCGACCGCTCCTTCTACGTCCGCGCGGAGGGCGAGGGCCTGCTGGTCGGCCCGTTCGAGCCGAACCCCACCACCTGGTCCGAGCTCGGCCCTCCCAACGACTTCGAGTCGCGGCTGCTCCCGCGCGATCTCCCGAGGATCGAGGACGTCTTGGCGTTGGCCGCCGACCGCGTGCCGGCGTTCGGGGAGGCCGGCATCAAGGACGTGATCAACGGACCCGACGGCTACACGCCCGACGGCAAGTGCCTGATGGGGTGGGTACCGCAGACGCGGGACCTGTTCGTGCTCGCGGGCTTCAGCATCTTCGGCATCGTGTTCGGCGGGGGCGCGGGGCGCTTCGCGGCGGAGTGGATCGTCGAGGGGCAGCCGTCGGAGGACATGTGGGAGGTCGACGTGCGCCGGTTCGGCCCGTGGGCGGCGGCGCGACCGTACCTGTCCTCGAAAGCGCTCGATGTCTACGGGCACGAGTACGCGATCCACTTCCCGCAGCAGGAGCGGTGGCCGGGCCGCCCGCTGTTGACCGACCCCCTGCACGACCGGCTGGCCGCGCGCGGCGCCGTCTTCGGCTTTCGCCAGGGGTGGGAACGACCGTTGTGGTTCGCGCCTTCCGGCGTGGCGCCCGAGGACGACCTCACGTTCCGCCGCCCGAACTGGTTCGAGCACGTCGGGGCCGAGTGCCGCGCGGTACGGGAACGCGTGGGCCTCCTGGACCAGACGAGCTTCGGGAAGTTCGAGGTGTCCGGTCCGGGGGCGGAACCCTTCCTCGAGGGGCTCTCGGCGAACGCCTTGCCGGCACGGGGGCGGATCGCGGTCACGCAGTTCCTGAACGCGCGCGGTGGGATCGAGTGCGACGTGACGATCACCCGGCTCGCCGACGACCGCTTCTACGTGGTCTCCGCCGCCGCGACGGAGGTTCACGACCACGAGCACCTGCGGCGGCGTCTGCCCGCCGATGGGAGCGTCCGGTTGGACAACGTCACGGGGTCGGTCGGGGTCCTGACGGTCGCGGGCCCGCGTTCGCGCGACCTGCTCGCCGCGCTCACCGACGACGACGTCACGAACGAGGCCTTCCGGTTCCTCACCGCGCGGCGGATCAGGGTCGGCTCGGCGCCCGTGCTCGCGATGCGGATCAGCTACGTCGGCGAGCTGGGATGGGAGTTGCACACCCCGGTCGCGTACCTGCAGCACCTCCACGACGCTCTGCGTCGAGCGGGCGAGCCGCTCGGGCTCGCGGACTTCGGCTACCGGGCGCTCGACTCGATGCGCATGGAGAAGGGCTACCGGCTGTTCGGCGCCGACCTCTCACCGGACCACACCCCGCTGGAGGCCGGCCTCGAGCGATTGGTGAAGCTCGAAGGGCGTTCGTTCGAGGGCGCGGACGCCCTGCGAGGCCAGCTCGCCGACGGCGTGCCCACGCTGCTCGCGTGCCTCGCGGTCGACGCGGGAGAGGCCCTCCCGCACGGCGACGAGCCGGTGCTCGACGCGGACGGTCGCGTGGTCGGCTACGTCTCGGCCGCGGAGTACGGTCACGTGGTCGAGACGGCGATCGCGCTCGCCTACCTTCCCGTCGAGCTCGCGGCCCCAGGGACGAGCCTCGGCGTCGACGTCCTCGGCGAACGGCGGGCCGCCACGGTGGTGCAGGCACCCCTGTACGACCCCGGCGACTCGAAGCTCCGCTCCTGAGGAGCGGGCGGCGGGACCGTCATCGCGACGCCGTGGGCCACGACCCTCACCACGTGCGCTCCGAGCCGCGGAGGCGGAGGGGACCCGATCCGTCAGTCGCCGGAACCGGCCGCGACGTCGGAGGTCGCCCGTTGGAGTCGCGCAAGGAAGGGCGTTGCGCCGATCCGCTCACACTTCAACGAGAAGCGTCCGCTCGCCGAGCCAGATCGCCCCGCTCCCGCGGGCGACGCGGGAGGCATGCCCCGTGGCGACGTCGACCACGAGGATGTCGCCCCTGCGTGCCGGGCCATCCCCTCCAGAGAAGGGACCGCCCCAACACACGACCTGACTCCCGTCAGGGGACCAGCTTCCCGCTGGATCCGATGCGTATCCGGGGAGCGGACGCCTATCGGTGCCGTCCGCGTTGGCAACGAACCGAACGGGCCCAGGGCGGCCGGACTCGCTCCCAACGAAGGTCACGAGCGAACCATCCGGCGAGATGGCGCCGTTGCTCGCGCTCTCCAGCAGCCCGTTGGCGGGACCGATCTCCACGCCGATGAGCAGCTTCGACCTGCCCCCCTCCACCGGCACGGTCCGGATCTCGCTCTGCAGGCCGCTGCCGCCCGTGTACACGACCGATGTGCCATCGGGCGTGAACTGCAGTCCGCACTCGCACAGATCGAAGGTCTCGTCGGTGATCTGCGTGGGCGTGCCGGCGGCGACGTCCAGCACGAACAGGTTGCGTACCTCTCCCCCGCCGTACCCCTCATAGGCGATCATGGTGCCGTCCGGCGACCAGGCAGGCTGCGTGGCGCCCGTGGGATCGTGCGTCACCTGGCGGACCGGGGAACCGGCGACCCCGGGTGACGGCTCCCCCGCCGATCTCCCGGCCACGAAGATCTGGCGCCTTCCTTGCCCGTCGGTTCCCACGTAGGCGAGCCGCTTTCCTCCCGGCGCGGCCGCGTACCACGACTCGGCGGATGGCCCCTCGGCGGTCTCCCCGAGCGATCGGAGGATGGCGCTGGGCAGGGGCGCCACCTGTCGGGTGTCGAGATCGAGCACGTGGTCGACGGACCTCGCGACCGCGTCCTTGTTGAAGGGGTCGTGGGGCAGGAGCGGAGACGCGCCGGTCAGCGCCGACGCCACGGACGACCGGAGACCGGCGAGCTCCGACCGGCCGTTCGGTTCGTCGTGCATCGACCGACCGAGAGCGGAGCCGGCCACGATCAGCCCGATCACCAGCGCGGCGGCCAGACCGACGGATCGGCGCCCGGGTTCGTCCTCGCCCATCGGCGGCAGGGACGGGTCTGATGGGGGAAGCGGGGTCCGAGGTGCCTCCTCGCCACCGACGGCCTCATCGTGACTCGTCGCTCCTTGGTGACCGGTCCCTCGGTCCCGCGACTCCTCCCACCGGGACCCGTCGACGATGTAGAGGGGCCGTGC
>JBLMXP010000060.1:0-39755 GCA_050257835.1 Planctomycetaceae bacterium
TGAGGGTTCGATAGGGTGGCCCTCCATGCACGAGGCTTCTGCCCGGTTCGGGGCCTTCCCGCCGAGCCGCTTCCCCCGGAGGCCTTCCTCGAAGGAGACGAGGAAGGTTGGTCAGACCCACGAGGCTCCGGCGGTTGCGGCTCCGACGCGCGACCCACGCGGCGACGCTCGTCGCCGGCGTGCTGCTGCTGTCGTGGGTCGTGACGCTCGCCTCGCGCAAGGACGTGACGATCGTCGTCGACGGTCAGCCGATCGCGATGCAGACGACGTCGGGCAACGTCCGCGAACTCCTGGCGTCGACGGGCCTGCCGTCCGACGTCCGGGTCGAGCCGTCGCCGGGGACCGCTCTGGCCGACGGCATGACCGTGATCGTGAGCCCGCCGCCGGGGATCCCGGCCGTGGCGCTCACGCACATGGTCGACCCTCACGCTGTGGGGGTCTGGGTGGTGGAGCGATCGGGCAAGGAGCCGCTCGGGAAGGCGGCCTCCGAGCTCGACGGGACCGCGGTTCCCGCGGACGCCGTCGGCACCTCTTCGATCGTCTCCGTGCGAGCCGTCGTGTCGGGGAAGGTGCACGACGTCTCGACCAACGCGAGCACGGTCGGGGAACTCCTCTCGGCCATGAGGATCCACGCCGACGCTGACGACCGCGTCGCTCCGCCACCCAGCACCCCACTTCACGACGGCCAGACCGTCACCTACGACCGGGTCGACGTCCGCACGACGACCGAGATGGCCGCGGTGCCGTTCTCGACCCACTTCACCTACACGCCGCACCTGTTGCCGGGGCAGGTCGTGACGGTCCGGCCGGGGAGCCCCGGGCTCGAGCGGCGGACGGTCCGCACGACGTCGGTCGACGGTCACGTCACGTCCAGGGTCGTGCTCTCCGAGGAGACGCTGCGGATCGCGGTCCCCGCCCACGTGCTCTCCGGGCCGATGGCGATGTCCGACGGCGCGCTGTCCGAGCCGGGCACCGGCGCCACGACCCAGACCGGCAACGCGACGTGGTACGACCCGCCGTGGTCGGGCCTGACCGCCGCGCATCCGTGGCTGCCGTTCGGCACCCACGTGACGGTGACGGACCTCGCGACCGGGCGCTCCGTTACCGTGGTGATCGATGACCGGGGACCGTTCGCGCAGGGGCGCATCATCGACCTCTCTCCCGAAGCCTTCTCCCGACTCGCCCCCCTCGGCAGCGGCGTCCTCCACGTCCGGCTCTCCTGGTGAGGGCGTGCGCTCGCTGGCCGGGCGCCACGGCGTCCGCCCGTCCAAGGCGCTCGGGCAGCACTTCCTGACCGACCCGAACCTCTCGCGCGCGATCGCGCGCGACGCCGGCGTCGGCCCGGGGACCCGCGTGGTGGAGGTCGGCGCCGGGCTGGGGTCGCTCACGACCGCGCTCGCCGACGCCGGCGCCGCCGAGGTGCTCGCGATCGAGTTCGACGCCGGGATGATCCCCGCGCTCGAGGAGGTAGCGTCCTCGCGACCGTCGATCCGCGTCCTCCACGCCGACGCCACGAAGCTCGACTGGCCCGCGACCCTCGGCGAGGGAACCTGGGCGCTGTGCGCGAACCTCCCCTACAACGTGGGGACGTCGATCGTCCTCGACGTGCTCGAGACGGCCACGGGGGTCGAGCGGCTCGTGGTGATGGTCCAGCGCGAGGTCGGCGAGCGCCTGGCCGCTCGCGCGGGGGAGGACGCCTACGGCGCGGTGAGCGTCCGGGTCGCCTATCGGGCGCGGGCCGAGCTGGTCCGCAAGGTCCCCCCGACGGTGTTCTGGCCGCGTCCGTCGGTGGGCTCGGTGATCGTCCGGCTCACCCGTCTGCCGGCCCCGCCCGTCGCCGTCGAACAAGCGCGCCTGTGGCGCGTGGTCGACGAAGCCTTCGCCCAACGTCGCAAGACGATGCGCAACGCGCTCAGGCGGCTGGGCCTCGAGGCCGCGGAGGCCGACCGGGTGCTCGGGGAGGTCGGCGTCGATCCCGCCGCGCGGCCCGAGGTGCTCGACCTGGCGGCGTTCGCGCGCCTGGCGGAGGCCATCGCGGCGTGAGCGAGCGGATCGTCGAGCGCGCGCACGCGAAGCTCAACGTCTTCCTGCGGGTGCTCGGGCGCCGCGACGACGGCTTCCACGACGTGGAGACCCTGCTGCTGCCGCTCGAGGTCCACGACCTCGTGACGGTGGAGCCGGCCGACGCTTTCGCGGTGGAGGTGACCGGCCCACGCGCCGAGGAGCTCGCGCGCGCGGGCGGCGAGTCGCTCGTGGCGCGCGCGGCCGCGGCGGTCGCGCGCGCCACGGGGCTCCCGGCGCCCCCCGCCGTTCGCGTGACGATCGACAAGCGGGTCGCGGTCGCGGCCGGGATGGGCGGGGGGAGCGCCGACGCCGCCGCGGTCCTGCGCGCGCTCGGACGTCTCCTCGGGGCCGGTCGCGACGATCTGGTCACGATCGCCGCCGAGGTCGGTTCGGACGTGCCGGCGTTGGTGCACGGCGGGCCGGTCTTCGCCGAAGGGCGCGGGGAGCGCGTGACACCGGTGCACGCGGTGACGTCGCACTGGGTCGTGGCGCCGCTGCCGTTCCCGGTCTCGGCCGCCGACGCATACGCGTGGTGGGACGCGCACCCGCGGACCGGCCCGGACCCCGGGGCGCTGATCGCCGCGCTGGAGACAGGCAACGATGAGCTCCTCGGCTCGGCCCTCTACGACGATCTCGCGCCCGGCGTCCTCGCCCATCATCCCGAGGTGGCCGCGACGATCGAGGCGTTCGAGGGTGCCGGCGCGCTCGGCGCGGTGATGACCGGGAGCGGACCGACCGTCGTCGCGCTCGCCCGGCACCTGGGCCAGGCCGACGCCCTCGCCGCGGGGGTCCCCGGCGCGTTCGCGACGTCGGGCCCGCCCGTCGAGCGTCTCGTGGGGCCTTAGCGGCGCTTCTTCTTCTGGCCGGGCTTGCTCCGGGACGAGCCGTCGCCGCCGCCGCGCTGCACGGGGAGGCCCGCGCGCGTCCAGGCGCCCATGCCTCCGCGGAGGTTCACGGCGTACAGGCCCGCGCGCGTGAGCATGGACGTCGCACGGCGGCTGCGGCTCCCGCTCGCGCACACGCACACGAGCTCGCGGTCGCGCGGCAGGGCGTCGAGCGCCGCTGGGAGGTCCGGGAGCGGCACCGAGCGCGCCCCGCGGATGTGCCCGGAGCGGAACTCCTGGGGCGTCCGCACGTCGAGCACGATCGGCGGCGGGGCGCCGCCGAGCTTCTCCTGCGCCTCGTCTGCGGTGATCGTCGGGGGACCGAGCCGGAGCCATCTGGACATGCCTTCAGGCTCCCAGGTCGGGCCGTAGGATGGCCGGGCCGTCCGGGGTGGTCTAACGGCAAGACACGGGCCTTTGGAGCCTGGGATGGAGGTTCGACCCCTCCCCCCGGAACAGCGTCTCCCGGGCCGCTTTGCGGCGGTCGCCGTTGTGCTCGACACTCCTGCGATGCGGACGTGCGAGTCGTGTGGCACCTCGAGTCCAGACCCAGCGGCGTTCTGCTCCGCGTGCGGCGCACGACTCGCGGCGCCCGGAGGGGAGCCTCGTCGACGCATCGTGGCCGCCCTCTTCTGCGACCTCGTCGGATCCACGGAGCTCGCGGAGCGGACCGATCCCGAGGTCCTGCGACGCATCATGGATCGCTACTTCGGATCGATGCGCGCGTCGATCGAGCGGCATGGCGGGACCGTCGAGAAGTTCATCGGTGACGCGGTCGTCGGCGCGTTCGGGATCCCGGCCTCGCATGAGGATGACGCGCTGCGCGCCGCCCGGGCGGCGCTGGAGATGCGGCGGGCTGCCGACGACCTCGATCGCGAGCTGGGCGGGGGCGACACGCGGGTCCGGGTGCGCATCGCCATCGATGCCGGCGAGACGTTCGCGGACGACGGTGCCGTGGTCGAGGGCAGGATCGCCGGCGACGTGTTCAACACCGCGGCGAGGCTCCAGTCGGCGGCGGACGTCGGCGACGTCCTCGTCTCGGCCGCGGCCGAACGGCTCGGGCGGGGGCACCTGCTGACCGAGCCCCTGGGAGCCCTCACCTTGAAGGGCAAGGCGGAGCCGGTCGAGGTCTTCCGGGTCCTCGGCGTTCGCGGGTCGCCTCCCACCGCGGAGACGCCGTTCGTCGGTCGGTCGCGCGCGATAGGCATGCTCGAGCACGCGCTCGAGGACGCGGTCGAGGGCGGGGGGTGCGTCCTCGTCACGGTCCTCGCTCCGCCAGGGGTCGGCAAGTCGAGGCTCGGGCAAGCCTTCGCCGCCTCCGTCCGAGGGCGCGCCCGTGTCCTCGGCGCACAGACGCCGTCTTACGGAGAGGGCGTCACGTTCTCACCGCTGATCGAGCTCCTCGCCGCCGCCGCCGGGCTACCGGGCGCGGACGCCGAGGCGGTGGCCTCGACACTCCGGGGACGCTTGGCCGACGAGCCGGACGGACCCGCGGTGGCGGATCGGCTCGCGCAGCTCCTCGGCGTTCACGAGGCGCTCGCCGCCGACGCGTCGTGGGCCGTCCGCCGGCTCCTCGAAGCGCTCTCCACCGACCGACCGCTCGTCGTGGTCCTCGATGACATGCAGTGGGCGGAGGAGCCGATGCTCGACATCGTCGACGCCGTCGTGGATCGGTTCCACGGCTCGCTCCTCGTACTGTGTCTCGCTCGGCCCGAGCTCCTCGACAGGCGCCCGACTTGGGGAGCGGGGAAGCCGCGGACCGCGACGACGACGCTCCCGCCGCTCGGACCCTCTGACGCCCGACGACTGGCGGAGGCCCTCCTCGTGGGGGCGCCGGGGTCCGTCATCGATCGCGTGTGCGAGACAGCCGAAGGCAACCCTCTCTTCCTGGAGCAGTTGGCGGCGATGTTCAGGGACCGGGGATCGCTCGTAGAGGGTCGGTGGCGCGGCACGCGCGACGGCGAGGTCGAGATCCCGTCGACCGTCCAGGCCCTCTTGGCGGCCCGTATCGACGACCTCGATCCCTCGTCGCGGACGATCCTTGAACACGCATCGGTGGAGGGTCGGAGGTTCCGCGTGACCGCGGTTCGTGCCCTCGTCGGTGACGTCGTCGACGAGGATCTCGAGCAGGCGCTCGTCACGCTGGAACGCCGCGGGCTCATCGACCCCGAGGACGAACCGGGTGGCCGGTGGCGGTTCGCGCACCGGCTGATCGCCGAAGCCGCCTACCGAGGCCTCTCGAAGGAACGTCGAGCCCTGCTGCACGAGCAGCTCGCCGACTGGCTCGTCGCCGAAGATGCCCAGCAGACCGACGTCGACGAATCGGCCGCTCGCCATCTCGAGCGCGCGTTCCATCTGCGTGAAGAGTTGGGGTTCGCAGGCGATGCCTCGGGTTCCCTCGCGGAGCGCGCCGGTCTCCTGTTCGCCGACGCGGGCGAGCGCGCGCTCTCCGGTATGGACCTGCTCGCCGCGCGCGATCTGCTCGGCCGTGCGGCGCGCTTGTTACCGGAGGGCTCGCCCCGCCGGCTCGATCTCCTCCCCAGCCTCGGTGCCGCGCTCACGGAGACCGGACGGCCGGAGGAGTCGGAGGCGTTGCTCGTGCCAGCCGTGGAGCGGTCGCGTTCCGCCGGGAACGAAGCGGCGGCGCTTCGGGCCGCCATCCAGCTCCTGGCCAACCGCGTCTACCGTTCGCCCACCCAACCCGAGATCGAAGCAGCGGCGATCGAGGCGCATGCCGCTGCGGACGCGCTCCAGGCGCTGGGTGACGACGTCGGGCTCGCAGAAGCGGCGATCGCGATCGAGTACCTGGGATGGATGCGCGGTGACCTCGAGGAGCATCGGGAGTGGGCGATGCGGGCCGTGCGCCTTGGTCTTGCGGCCGGGCGACCGCGCGAGGCGGCGCAGGGGGTCGCCGATGCCGTCCTCGCGACGGCTCTCGGACGGATCACCTTCGACACGTTCTCCGAGGTGGCGAACGAGCTCGGAGCGATCGCCGAGCATCCGTTGACCGCGAGCGGTTCGGCGGCGCTGCGCGCGATGGCGGCCCTGGGCGCCGGGGACACCGACGCGTTCGAACGAGAAGAACGGACGTGGCGTGAGGTGGTCGAGCGGCACGGTCTGTCGTGGCTCGCGGCCGCGCAGGGGCTGGTGATCGCGTCGCTCGAGACATGGACGGGGAGGCCAGAGGCTGCCGAACGGCGGTTGATCGAGGCGCGTGAGGTGTTGTCGGCTGCCGGCGACGTCTGGTGGCTCGGCACGATCGACCCGCAGCTGTGCAGGGCCCTGGCGATGCAGGACCGATCTCGTGAGTTCATGGCGCACGCCGACGCCTTCGAGGCCGCCGAGCTCGTTCCTGACCGCGACTCGCTCGTGCGCCGACCGCTGCTGCGCTCCGGCGTGCTCCTGATGAGAGGCCTGCTCGCGGACGCTGAGGATGCGGTGCGACGAGCGCTCGCTGCAGCCGATGGATCGGATCTGGTCCTCACGCAGGCGGAGTCCGATCTCATGCTCGCCGCCGTCCTCGAGGCGCGTGGCAGAGCCGAAGACGCCGCGGACGCTCGTGGTCGCGCACTCAACCTCTTGGAGGCGAAGCGGTTCCAGGCCGCGATCGACCATCTCGGCCTTACCCGAGAGGGCTAGCCACGTCGACGTTCCGCATGGACCTGCTCGCACTGGTGGTGCCGGTCGCACTGGTGGTGCCGGTCGTCGTGTCCTGTCGGAGCCGGGATGCTCTGCGGGCTCTTTAGGTGACCCCGCCCGTTCCGCACTTCGAGCAGCTGCCGCGTCGACTTCCTGCGGTCCCCGTAGCTACCGGAAGGTGATCGACCGCACGTCGTTCATCGCGATGTGCACGTCGGTGACGTCGCCGTGCACCTTCCACGCGCAGATCATCCAGCCGTAGCTGTGGAGCACGAGCCCGGAGGAGCAGTGATGCCGCTTCCCGTCCTTCGTGATCACGAGGGCGGGCCGGCTGGCGGTCGCGAACAGGCCCGTGTACATCACCATCCCCAGCAGGACCACGAGCAGGAACGAGGAGATGGCGACGGCGATCGTTTCGCGACGAGTCATGAGCGGAGTCTGACCCGACGCGACCCGGCGCGATAGAGCCCGGTCCGGGGCGCGTCGAGGCTCGGGCCGGTGTGGGACGATACGGGCCCTCGCATGGCACAGCCCCGACGCACGCCGACCCGCTCGCTCGCCGCGGTGATCCTCGCGGCCGGCAAGGGCAAGCGCCTCCGCTCCGCCACCCCGAAGGTGCTGCACCCGATCTGCGGCAGGCCGGCCCTGTGGCACGTGCTGCGGGCGGCCTTGGGCGCGAAGCCGGACCGGATCGCGATCGTGGTTGGTCACGGCGCCGACGACGTGAGGGCCGCCGTCCGCTCGTGGGGGATCTCGCCCGAGCCGGTGTTCGTGACGCAGAAGGAGCAGCTCGGCACGGGCCACGCGGTGAAGGCCGCCAGGCGCGCGATCGGCGAGGCCGACGACGTCCTGGTCCTCGGTGGCGACTACGACCCGATCACGGACGACCACGTGCAGGAGCTCGTGCGCGCGCACCGTCGCTCGCGCGCGGCCGCGACGATGCTCTCCGCCGAGATCGATGACCCCGGCGGCTACGGCCGCGTGGTCCGCGACGGCTCGCGCCTGGTCAAGATCGTGGAGCACGCCGACGCGTCGGCGGCGGAGCGTCGGATCACCGAGGTCGCGCTGCTCGCGTTCGCCTTCGACCGCGCCGCCCTGTTCCGCGACCTCCCGAAGGTTGGCCGCGCGAACCGCCAGGGCGAGGAGTACCTGAACGAGGTGCTGCCGCTGATGATGGCGCGCGGCGAACGGGTCTCGGTCCTCCCGGTCGACACCGGCGGCGTGATGGGGCTCAACTCGCGGGGCGGGCTCGCGGCCGTGACGCGCGTGGTCCGCGACCGGATCAACGCCGCGCACATGGCCAACGGCGTCACGCTGCTCGACCCCGGCGCCACCTACCTCGACGTGGGGGTCACGATCGGTCGCGACACCGTCGTGTACCCGCAGACCTTCCTCGAGGGCGACACGACGATCGGCGAGGGCTGCGTGATCGGTCCGTCGGCGCGGATCGTCGACTCGGTCGTCGGGGACCGCAGCACGGTCCAGTTCGCGGTGGTCCTCGGCTCGAGGATCGGGCGCGACGTCTCGGTCGGTCCGTTCGTGCGGATGCGTCCCGGCGTGGTGATGGCCGACGGCTCGAAGGCTGGCGCCTTCGTCGACCTGAAGAACGCCACGGTGGGTCCGCGCTCCAAGGTGCCGCACCTGTCCTACGTGGGCGACACGACGATCGGCGAGGACGTGAACGTCGGGGCCGCCACCGTGACCGTGAACTACGACGGGTACGAGAAGCATCGGACCGTGATCGAGGACGGGGCCGCGATCGGGTCCGATACGATGCTGATCGCACCGGTCCGCATCGGCAGGGGGGCCGCGACGGGAGCAGGTTCGGTGATCACGAAGGACGTCCCCGACGGCGCGCTCGCCGTCGAGCGGTCGGAGCAACGGACGGTCCCGGGGTACCGGGAGCGCAAGGACGCGGAGCACACTGCGAAGGGGAAGCGCAAGGGGGCTTGAGCGTGGAGATCATCACCAAGAAGAGGATGATGCTGTACTCGGGCACCATCCATCCGACCCTCGCGCACGAGATCGCCGACAACCTGGGGATCCCCGTGAGCCATTGCGAGCTGCGTCGGTTCGCCTCGGGCGAGATCTACTTCCGCGCCGACGAGTCGGTCCGCGGCGCCGACGTGTTCGTGGTGCAGACGCACTACGAGCCGGTCAACGAGGCGATCATGGAGCAGCTCGTGATGATCGACGCGATGAAGCGCGCGAGCGCCAAGCGCATCACCGCGGTCGTCCCCTACTACGGCTACTCGCGGCAGGACAAGAAGGGACTCTCGCGCGAGCCGATCAGCGCGAAGCTCGTCGCGGACCTGCTGTCCTCCGCCGGGGCCGACCGGATCGTGTCCGTCGACCTGCACAGCGGCCAGATCCAGGGGTACTTCGACGCGCCCTTCGACCACCTGACCGCGCTGCCGCTGATCTCCTCGTACCTCCGCGACAACCTCGGGCTGCACGGCGATGACCTCGTCGTGGTCGCGCCCGACGCCGGCCGGATCAAGACCTCGGAGAAGCTCCGCGAGTACCTCCACGCCGACCTGGCCTTCCTCTACAAGCGCCGCTCGCGCAAGGAGGCGCACCGGATCGAGGAGATGGCCGTGGTCGGCGAGGTCGAGGGCCGTCCCTGCGTGGTCGTCGACGACATGATCGACACCGCGGGCACGCTGACCAAGGGCGTCGAGGCGCTCGCGGCGATGGGCGCGGGTCCGATCTACGCCGGCGCCACCCACGCGATCTTCAGCGGCAAGGCGCGCCAGAACCTCGAGGAGGCCCCGATCGAGCAGGTGATCGTGACCAACACGGTCCCGATCCCGGAGGAGAAGCAGTTCCCGAAGCTGCGGGTCCTGTCGATCGCCCCGCTGATCGCGAGCGCCCTGCGCGCCGTGTTCGAGGATTCGAGCGTCAGCGAGATCTTCGGCGGCGCGAACCAGGTCTAACCGAACCGGTCCTCGGCCAGGACGGACCCGTTCGGATCGAAGGCCCGGACGGTCCCGCTCGTCGCGTCGATCGCGCCGACGAACAACGTGCGGCCGACCGACAGGTGCACGAAGCCCTCGGGGGACAGGTCGACCCGCCGACCCTGGCCGGCGAGCTCGATCGACGCCGAGCCGTCCGGCACGAGCCCGACGACGACGCTGCGGGATGCGGCTGCACCGGGAGCGAACGGGTCGACGGAGAGCGCCACCAGCCTCGACGGGTCGGGTATCCCGGTCGCGCTCGCGACCACGCTCGCCGTGGCCGCTGCGTCGCTCGGCGCCGACCAGATCCGGAGTTGCAGCGCTGTGCCGTGCGGGGCCGCCGTGACCCACCACGTCGAGCCGTCCGCCGCGGTACGGCTCGAGATCCCCGTGTCGCGGATCGCGACGTCCGGGCTCGCGCCGCCGGCGTCGACCGCGGCGAGCACGCTGCCATCCTCGCCGAGGGCGACGAGCGTGGACCCGAGGTCGGACGGGGTTCGTGTCGCGAAGGCGCGGAGGCCCCGGAACGAGGGCGGGAGCGCGTCGAGGGGGACGGGGCGCGAGCGCCCGTCGTCGAGCCACAACTCGAGGCGTTCGACAGATGGTCCGACAGGGCCGAAGACCTCGTTCGTGCCCACCCCCTCGTTGCCGAAGTACGTGGCCACGGGCTGGGACGGCGTGAGCCTCGACCACGGCTCCTGCTCCCAGGTCACCGGCATCCCCGCCGTCTCGAGCCCGAGTGCGGGTCGGCGCTGCTGCTGGGCGAGGAGGTTGACCGGGCCGAGATCCCCTCGCATCGAGTCCACGACGTAGGCGGGTCCCTCGATCGGGCCGACGTCGACGTTCCCGGGCACGGCGGGCGTGCCGCCCGAGAAGGTCATCGAGCCGAAGGCAGCGCCGATCGCGGGATCGTTCGCGTCGCCGAGCACGACGGCGTGGTACGCGATCCCGTCGGCGGTCCACCGAGTGTCGAGGCCGGCGTCGACGCCCGCCGCGCACCCGCCGCCGGACCGCACGTTCCCTCCGGTCGCGGGGAAGGGGACCGGCCATGACGGCGCCCCCTCCGCGATCGGTCCGCCGATCGCCTCGACGTACATGACCGATCCACCGTCCGGGATCGAGCCGCCGAGGTCGACCGGGCAGAACCAGTTGCGGCCCGCCTGGACGTCGACCGGGTCGAAGTTCGTCAACTGCAGGACCGGACGGAAGGCGGAGTGTGGTTGCCGGTCGGCCCAGTCGGAGGTCGTCTGGTCAAGAGCGACGAGGTACCAGTCGGTCGGATAGGTGATCGAAACGCCTTGGATCGTGCTCGTGCGGACCGAGGTGGTTCGCTGCGCTGGTTGCGTCCTCGCTGAGGGCGCCAGCGCCCTGATCGCCGCGACGGAGGCGACCGAGACGACGAGCAGGGTGAGGCCCGCGACGAGCCCCGTGAAGGTCTGTCGCTGCCGAACCCGCGGGCGGACCGTCTCGGGGGCGCGCTCGACCCTGGGCGCCTGCTGCGCGTCGTCCGACAGCACCTGGCGGATGCGCTGCTCGAGGTCGGTCATCGGTCCTCGCCTCCGATCGTGGATCGCAGCGTCTCCATCGCCCGGAAGACGAGGGAACGGGCGGCGGTGACCGAGCAGTGCAGGGCGTCGGCCACGTCCTGCTCGGACAGATCCGCGTAGAAGCGGAGCACGACCGCCGCACGCTGGCGGTCGGGGAGTGCTCCGAGCGCCGCTCGCAGCTCGTCCGACGTCTCGACGTCCGGCGGCGCCGTCGACGGCTCACGCCCGCCGGTCCGCTCGACCTCGCGCCGCACGTAGGTCCTGGCGACCTTCTCGTGGCGGTGGTGGCTCATGCAGAGGTTGACCACGGTGCGCCGTAGGTATGCATCGAACGCGCCCGTGGACCGCAGGTGGCGGAACCGCCCGGCGACCCGGATGAACGCCTCCTGCGCGATATCCTCCGAGAGCGCCGCGTCGCGCGTGAGCAGGAAGGCGAGGCGCACGGCGTCGGGCGCATGGCGGACGTAGAGGTCCTCCAGGCTCCCGGAGCGCGGCCCGTCGAACCCCGTGTCCTGTTCCCGCTCCTTCACGGCAGCCCTCTCGCGCATCTCACCATGGAGACGCGTCGGGAGGTCGTTGCATCGCGGTCGATCTTCGAGCTCAGGCGCCGCCCGGCAGGGGGCAGTCCTGGGCGCTCGGCAACACCAGCGAGCCGGCCGGTCCCTGGAAGACGAACGGGGCGATGCAGGGGTCCGTCGTCGACGCCACGAAGTAGTGTTCACCCCCGACACCGGGCAGCGGCCGGCCCGAAGCTTCGCGACGCACCGACGAGAAACCTCTGGGGACCGTGCCGAACACGATCGTGCCCCCGTCCGACGTCGGATACGACCACACCTGTGGCTCGCGACCGACGGAAGCGCAACGGTTGGCGACGGGCCGTCCGTCCAGCCGCAATGTCACGCACTCGACGACCTCGTCGACGCCATCCGTGACGTAGCCCTCGATCCCATAGGTGTGGCTGCCGAGCCGCGTCGTCGAGACCACCTGTCGTCCACTCCCCATGCTCGGTACGTCGGATGCGGTTGGCTGCTCGAACGGGTGTCCCCAGACGTTGCCGCGTGCGTCGGTCACGGACGCGCGCCACTGCTGGGCGCTCGAGGTCGCGAACGTGAACGCGCCCGAGATCGTCGACCCGGTCGGTGGGAGCGCCACGACCGATTGCGTCTTCGACCTCGTGGCGCCGTCTCGGGAGAGCGCGACCGTCACGTCGCCGCGGACCACGCCGTAGGTGACGATCGTGGACCAGGGAGATCCGGGCAACACGTCCGAGAGTTGCATGCCCGCGGCGTCGATCGGACCGCTGATCTTCGAGAACCGCTCGACCTCGATCGGCTGCCACCCTTGCGTCGCGCTCGGGTCGCGGAGCTCGAGGCGGGCGAGGACCCCGCCCGCGGAGGTCGCCGCCCACGCGCCGCCGGTAAGGATCACGACCCGCCATTCCCTGCCGTCTTGGGTGATCCCACCGCCCACGATCGTCGCCGTGTCGCCGGTCGGCAGCGTGATCCGATCCGCGGGCGCCGGGATCTGCGGGGGGCGCAACGACCGGACCACGCCGACCGACGCCCCCACCAGCACGAGCACGAGGACGACCGCGAGGCCCGTCGTGAGGATCCTTCCGCGACGCGCGCGTCGGAGCACCTCGGGATCGGGCAGGCCGGGCGAGAGCCGCGAGCCTTCGTGATCTCGGAACGCGGTGCGCAGGCGCCCTTCGAGGTCGTTCATCGTTCGTCCTCCATCACGGAGCGAAGCGTCGTCATCGCCCGGCGCACGAGCGAGTTCACGCCCACCACCGAGGTCCGCAGGATCCTCGCGGTCTCGTCCTCGGTCAGGTCCTCGCAGAAGCGCAGGACGACGGCCGCGCGCTGGCGCGGCGGGAGCGCCGAGAGGGCTCGGAGCAGCAGGTCGCGGTCCTCGATGCGCGGCGGGTCGACGGTCGGGACCCGCCGAGGCTGCGCGGCGAGGTAGCGCCGCTCGACCCGTCGCCGTCGCATCCGGGACGTGTGCAGGTTGACCACGGTCCTGCGCAGGTACGCGTCGAACGACGCGGGGTCCCGCAGGTCCCGGTATCGCGACACGGCGCGGACGAACGCGTCGTGGACGAGATCTTCGGCGGCGTCGCGCCGGCCGGTGAGGAAGTAGGCGACCCGCATCGCCGCGGGCGTCGAACGCACGTAGAGCTCGGCGAGCGCGTCGCCGGTCGGCTCGTCGAGCGCGCCGGTCTGCGTCAAGGTGCGGGTCCTCTCGGGCATCGTCGAGATGAAGACGCCTGAGGATGCAAGGAGACGGCGGTGGACGCAACGCGCGTGCGCGTCAGGTCCGCCGACCGCTTACCCCAAGACGGGGCGCGCGTGCGCGCCGCCGTGCCCGCCGAACCACACCGCCGCTCTGCGCTTCAGCTGGTGGCGGCACTTGCGGAAACGATGAGGGGCAGCACATCCCGCCATCGTGAGGATCATGCCGCCGACGATCACGAGCTGGATCGCCAGCCCGCAGATCACCCCGGCGAGCACGACCCAGAACAGTGGTTCGAGTGCCAGCAAGGTGCCCGGATCGGGCCTGAGGAGCCGGTCCAACGCGGTCCTGATGCCGTCCGACATCTGGAGGACCTCCTCTCCACCTCCATGCTCTCACCAGCGCGTTCACGAAGCGACCGGTCGATGCGACCGTCGGTCGCCCACGCCCGGCGGGAGCAGGGCCTTCGGCCCTGGGCCCGCGCAGAGCGTGGGCGGAGGCTGAGGGATATCCCGAACGGCTACGGCGTCTTGATCAACGCCAGTCGTCCCGGCTCGGCCCGGACCGTGAAGGGTGAGGCGGGCACCAAATGGCCGTTCGCGTCCGTCGCCCGGAACGTGACGTCGCCCGCGCTCACCGGCACGATCGCCACGCAGACGTTGAGGCCCGCGTAAGCGCCCGACCCCTCGGGCATGTCGACGCACTGCGGGTACACGACCTGACCCGCCGTCGTGACGTGCGATCCCGCGGGCGCGATCACCACCACGAGCGAGGAGGTCTCACCCGCGACGTCGTCGAGGCTGGCGACGCCGGGCTCGGGGACGCCGAGGCACCTCGCGGGGTCGCTGGCCGTGTCGCCCGCGACGAACGCCACCTGCAGGCACCGCTCGGGGGGGTCGCCGTACGCGAGCTTCCACGACACGCCGTCCTGGCCGCCCCCCATCACGACGCCGCCCGGGAACGGGGCGGCGTGCACCGGCCACGAGGTCGCCGAGGGCGGGAACCCGTCGTCCGCGATCTTGACCCCGGTGCCGGTTCCCGGCAACGGGATGACCCACACGCGGCCCGGATGGCCGAGCTCGTCCTCTGCCGGCATCCACCACCCGTTGATCGTGGGGCCGCCGTCCACCTTGACCTTCACGAACGACACCGAGGGGCCCTCCTGCGCGAGCATCAGCGTCCCGCCGGCCACGTCGAACATGGTCGACCCCCCGTTCAGCATCGAGTTGATCGTCGAGTCGCCGGACGAGACGAGGAAGCCGTCCTTCGTGTCCGAGAACGTCCAGGTTCGTCCGAACAGGTTCAGCGTGCCCGTCACGGTGCCATCTGGCGCCGTGGTCGTCGGGATGCGTCCGCCTGCGAGGTCGATGGGCGGTCGGGTCTGCGAGAGCAGGTACGTCTGGCCGTTCGCGCCGGTGATCGAGGCGTCCCGGCCGTAGGGGACCTCCGCCCACCAGATCCACCCGTCGTGGACGTCGGGGGCCACCGTCTGGATCCCGGCGGGCCACCAGACCAGGGTGGCGGGCCCGGTCCTCGAGTCGCCGATCGCGTCGATCGACGCCACCGACCCGTCGGCCGTGCCCCACGTCACGAGGGGGTCCGAGGCTTCCACGACGGGTTGGCCCGGCACCGGAAGGTCGACCGTCGTCGCGGTCTCGGTCGTGTCCACCGACACGCCGACCAGCACGGCCTGTGCGCGGCACGCGCTCGCGTCGCACCCGAACGGCGCCGTGGCTTCGAGCCGCCAGCTCGCGCCGGCCTCGACGACGTAGCCCGGCCCCGGAAGCGCGGAGGGCTGGACCTTGCTCGGCACGATCGCCGGG
This sequence comes from Planctomycetaceae bacterium, assembly GCA_050257835.1. Classification (GTDB taxonomy): domain Bacteria; phylum Actinomycetota; class UBA4738; order UBA4738; family HRBIN12; genus AC-51. The sequence goes on from JBLMXP010000060.1 coordinate 15,147, forward strand.
TCGTAGATCGGCACGTGGTGGAACCAGTCCCGGATCCATGCCGCGTCGCTCGGCGACGCCTGCGCGCCGACGAAGGAGACGACCGCGTAGGGGATCGGCCCGCCGAGCGCCGTCTCGATCCGATCCGCGTGCGGGCAGGCTTGCCGCAGCGAGTCCGCGCTCTGGCCGTGCGACAGGGCGGTGACGACGTACGCGACCCCGGTGAGCGGGAGGTCGACGGGCGTTCGATCGCCCAGACCGCAGAGCGTCGAGGAGGTCCCCGGATCGAAGTTCGACACGGAGAGGACGGGCACGCCGCCCGGCACCGGCTGCGGCGTCGACGTGCAGTCCTGCGACGGCTGCGCGACCGGCGATCCCGAGCCGCCGACCGGCGTGCCGGAGCCGCTGAACGAGCAGCTCTGGGCGGAGGTCGTCAGCACGCTGGACCACGGCCACAGGTCCTGCAGGGTCCACCCCTGCGGCGCCGTGACCGTGAACCCCTGGATCGAGGTCGTGCGCTCCGGGTAGGGCGCCCCCTTGCTCGTGTCGGCGGGCTGCGGGGCCGGCGCGCGCGTGACCGCCCCGACCGCGGCGATCGCGACGGCGAGCGCGACGATCCCGGCGAGCGCGCTACCGGCGACGGTCCGGGCCTGCCGGCGCCGTCCGCGGCGCAGCACCTCCTGGGGCGCCGCGGCAGGCGTGCCGAGGTGGTCGGCCTTCGCGTGGAGCAACTCCTTCAGCTCGTGCTCGAGGTCCGTCATCGGTCCTCACCCCCCAGGCGGCTGCGCAGGGCCTCGGAGCCCCGCTGGACGAGCGACTTCACGGCCGCGACGCTGCATCCCAGCGCCGTGGCCGTGTCGTGCTCGGACAGGTCTTCGTAGTAGCGGAGCACCAGCGCGGCTCGCTGGCGGGGCGGCAGGGTCTGCAGCGCCCGCCACAGATCCTCGCGCGCGCCGACGTCGGGCATCGACGCGGTCGTGTTCACCGCGCGATGGCCTTCTCGACGGAGCCACTCGCGCTCTAGGCGCGTGCGCCGGAGCTTCGAGGTGTGTAGGTTGACGACCGCTCTGCGCAGGTAGGCATCGAACGCCTCCCTCGCGCGCAGGTGACCGAAGCGGCCCACGCACCGGATGAAGGCGTCGTGCGCGAGGTCTTCGGCCTGGGAGGGGTCACCGGTCAGCAGGTAGGCGAGCCGGATCGCGGCGGGGACGTGGCGTGCGTAGAGCTCGGCCATCGTGCCGCGGTCCGGCTCCACCAGCGCGTCCTCCATCGTGGTGACCGTCCTTCCGTCCATCTCACCCTCTCGGACGCACGGCCCGGCCGGAAGGTATCGCGTGCGGGCGTCTCGACCCTGCGCCACGGTCGCCGCTCGCGGCCTGTTGCTACCATCCGAGGGTTCCCAGACCTCTACGAGGACCAGCACGCCATGGAAACCACCCTGAAGGCTGAACGTCGCGACGGCACCGGCAAGGGGGCCGCCCGTAAGCTCCGCGCGGCCGGACGCGTCCCCGCCGTCCTGTACGGCCACGGCGCCGAGCCGGCGCTCCTGTCGGTCGCGAGCCAGGACCTCCTGCACCTGTTCCGCCAGGCGGGTGGCTCGGTCCTGATCGACCTGAAGATCGACGGGAAGAGCCACCTGGCGATCCCCAAGGAGGTTCAGCGCGACCACCTGCACGGCCGCTACGTCCACGTCGACTTCCTGGCGGTGCGCCGCGACGAGCTGATCAAGGTCCAGGTCGAGGTCCGCGCGATCGGCGACGCGCCCGGCGTGAAGGCCGGGGGCGTCGTGGAGTTCCACACCCGGGAACTCGAGATCGAGGCGATCCCCACGAACGTCCCCGAGTACCTGGAGCTCGACGTGAGCGAGCTCGAGATCGGGCAGAGCCTCAAGGCGGGCGACGTCACCCCGCCCGAGGGCGTGACGATCCTCGCCGATCCCGAGGAGACCGTGCTGTCCGTCATCACGCCGGCGGCGCTGCGTACCGAGGCCGACCTCACGCTCCCGGGCGAGGAGGCCCCCGAGGCCGAGGGCGAGGCCGCGCCCGCGGCCGAAGAGGCCGCCCCGGCCGCCGACGAGGGCGGCGAGGAGGCCTAACCGGCCCCCGCCGGCACGAGGCGCTCGATGGCGTGGCTCGTCGCGGGCCTGGGCAATCCCGGCGCCGAGTACGCGAACACTCGCCACAACGTGGGCGCGATGGTCGTCGCCGAGATGGCCCGCGCCGCGGGTGAGCGCTTCAAGAAGGTGCGGTTCCTCCCGGCGGAGCAGGCCGAGATCCACGAGGCCGGCGAACGGGTGCTCCTCGTGCGCTCCACCCTCTACATGAACGGATCGGGGCCGTCCTACGCCGGCGTGGCGCGCAAGCACGGGATCGAGCCGGACCATCTGATCGCGGTGCACGACGAGCTCGAGGTGCCCGCCGGCGAGCTCCGCGTGAAGTTCGGCGGCGGCTCCGCGGGCCACAACGGGTTGAAGTCCCTCACCCAGGCGCTGCGCACGCCCGACTACCACCGGGTGCGGATCGGGATCGGTCGCCCGCCCGGCCGCCAGGACCCCGCGGATTTCGTGCTGAGCCCGATCGGCAAGCGAGACGAGGCCGACATCGCGCTCCTGGTCGACAGGGCCGCCGACGCGGTGCGTTCGTTGATCGCCGAGGGGCTCGGACCCACTCAGGATCGGTTCAACCGCAACGCAGGTCGGTGACCTTCCGCTCGCAGGGTGTCGGTCCACGTGGGTCCAAACGCGTAGGTCTTCGGGCGTACCGTGGCGACGGTAGAAGGGGGTCGAGGGGAGGACTTCCGTCCTCCCGGGTAGGCCACCGCGATCCGCGACCCTCGCCCGATATGCCGACAGGGCTCCGTTACCGACACTTTCCTGGACGGAACAAGGAGGTGATCGGATGCGAGCGAAGTTCTCCGGATGGAAGCACTGGCTGTTCTCGGCCACCGTGCTCGCCACCGTTGTGCTCGCGGCCGGCGCCCGGTTCAAGCCGAACTGATCCTCAGTCGGCTGCCCGGGAGACCGGCAGAAAGGAAGGGATCGCATGCTTCGGAAGCTCCTCTACTCGCTGGGCGCCCTCGCGCTGATGGCGATGGCGGTCGGCGCCGGCTTCAAGCCCGCGTAACACCGCAACGTGCGACGACGCCCCCGGACCGGGCGGGTAACTCCGTCGATCCGGGGGCGTCGTCAAGCGCCATCAACCTCTCGCGGCCGATGAATCTGGCATGGGGCCGCCTACGACGCTGGCCCTAACGACCCCGAGGTAGTGGGGGGTCGGAGGGCCGACCTCTGTCCTCCCGGGTCGGCCGGCCGGGTTCCCGACCCTCGCCCGATGTACCGACCCGCCTTCTCCGCCGACACTTCTTGAGACACGACAAGGAGGTGATCGGATGCGAGCGAAGTTCTCCGGATGGAAGCACTGGCTGTTCTCGGCCACCGCGCTTGCCACCGTCGTGCTCGCGGCCGGCGCCCGGTACAAGCCGCACTGATCTTCGGACGGCTTCCCGGGAGACCGGCGGAAAGGAAGGGATCGCATGCTTCGCAAGCTCTTCTACTCGCTCGGCGCGCTCGCGCTGCTGGCGATGGCGGTCGGGGCTGGCTTCAAGCCCAACTAAGACCGTTCCGTATCGCCGACGAGGCCCTCGGACAGACCAGCGACGCTGGCAGGTCCGAGGGTCTCGTCGTGCCTGCTCCTCGTACGGGAGCACCCGCGTGCCGGTCGCCGGGCGCATCCTGGGACCCCTCTTCAGTTGCGTCGTGAGATTCCGATAGGACCCCTATGAGGCTGATGGTGCTGTGCCTGTCGATCACGCTCCTGGCCGGTGTCCTGCTGGGCGGGCGCCTCCAGAACGTGTCGAACCTGCGGATCCGATGGGGCGGCCTCGCGGTGGTCGGCTTCGCGCTGCAGTTCGTCACCGGTCCCGGCGAGACGGTGCCGCTCGTGAGCCTCTATGCCTCGTTCGTCCTGTTGATCGTGTTCGCCGTGAAGAACATCCGCATCACGGGGTTCCCCGTCGTGCTGGTGGGGATCCTGCTCAACTTCACTGTGATCGGGCTGAACCACGGGATGCCCGTGTCCGGTCACGCGCTCGTCGCCTCGGACCAGGGTCAGTTCCTCTACGACCTCACGCACGACCCCTACCCCAAGCACCATCTGGCGACCTCGGCGGACACGCTCCGCTTCCTCGGCGACGTGATCGCGATCCCCTCGCCCATCGCGCAGGCCGTGAGCGTCGGGGACCTCTTCACCTACGGCGGCGTCGCGATCGTGATCGTCGCCGCGATGCGGACGCCGGGACGTCGGGAGGAGGACGGGTCGGCCCCCGAGACCGAGGTGCAGCATGCCGGAGGCTGACGGCGAGGTCGTCGTCGCGCCGCCGGGGCGCTCGCTCGGGCTGAAGCTCTACGAGACGGCGGTGGCGCTGCCGATCATCGCCTACGTCGTGTGGTCGTACCTGCGCGACCCGGGCCCGTTCCACGACCCCGAGATCCTCGTCTGGGTCCTGGCGATCGCGGCCGTCGACCTGCTGCCGGTGAAGACCACGATGGCGTCGGTCGATTTCAGTCTGAGCTTCCCGCTCGAGCTGTCGGTGGCGCTCCTGTACCCCACGCCGGTCGCCGCGCTGATCGCGTTGGTGGGGTCCAGCGACCATCGGGAGCTCCGCCGCGAGTGGCCGCTGCTCAAGGCGCTGTCGATCCGATCCATGATCGCGGCGGCCGTGATCTGCGAGAGCACGATGTTCAAGTCGATCGCGACGGTCCACGACAAGGTGTGGTACGTGGCGATCGGAGCGATCTGCGCGACGATCGTCGGCTACGCCGCGAACATCCTGCTGGTCGCTCTCTACACGCGATTCCAGTCGGGCGCGTCCGTGTGGCGGTTCGTCCGCGAGATCCACGTCGGCGTCTTCGGCGAGTTCGTGATCAGCTACATGGGCCTCGCGATGTTCAGCGTGCTGGTCGTGACCACCTTCCAGCAGATCAGGCTCTTCGCGATCTTCGTGTTCCTGGCGCCGCTCGCGTTCGCGCGGCAGATGTTCCAACGGACCCACTCGTTGCAGGAAGCGACGAACGAGCTGGCGGAGAAGCAGGCGGAGAACGAGTACCAGGCGCTGCACGACTCCCTGACCGGGATGCCGAACCGGATGCTCTTCCAGCTGAAGCTGGTCGAGGCGATCGAGCAGGCGCGCCGGGGGGACGGATCGCTCGCGGTCATGCTGATCGACCTCGACCATTTCAAGGAGATCAACGACACGCTCGGCCATCACTTCGGGGACCTGCTGCTCCAGGAGATCGGCCCCCGTCTGTCGACCGTGCTCCGCGAGGACGACCTGATGGCGCGCCTGGGGGGCGACGAGTTCGGCATCGTGCTGCCGAACCTGCCCGACGACGGCGTCGCGATCCGGGTCGTGGAACGTCTCCTCGAGGAGCTCGAGAAGCCCGTGTCGGTCGAAGGGCTCGCCCTGGACGTCTCGGGCTCGGTCGGGATCGCGCTGTTCCCGGAGCAGGCGAACGACGCCGAGACCCTGATGCGACGTGCCGACGTGGCGATGTACGCGGCCAAGGAGAACGGCGGCGGCTACGAGGTCTACGACGACGGGCTCGACCGGCACAACCCGGAGCGCCTCACCCTGATCGGGCAGGTGCGCCCGGCGCTCGAGTCGGGCGAGTTCGTGATGTTCTATCAGGCGAAGGTCAGGCTGGAGGACGGGCGCGTCGCGGGGGCCGAGGCGCTGATCCGCTGGGAGCACCCCACACTCGGGCTCGTGCCTCCCGACCACTTCATCCCGCTCGTCGAGAAGACGGTGCTGCTGCGGCCGCTGACGCACTACGTCGCCGAATCGGTGCTCGGGCAGTGGCGTCAGTGGGCCGACATGGGGATCCGGCTGCCGTTGTCGATCAACATCTCGGCCCGCTCTTTGCTCGACGGCCAGCTCCCCGACGAGATCGAGTCGCTCCTCGCGCGGTTCGAGGTGCCGCCGGCGTTCCTGCGACTGGAGTTGACCGAGAGCTTCCTGATGGGGGACTCGGGCCGTTCGACCGCCGTGCTGGACCGGCTCTCCGACGTCGGCGTCGGGTTGTCGATCGACGACTTCGGCACCGGGTACTCGTCGCTGTCGTACCTGAAGCGCCTCCCGATCGAGGAGATCAAGATCGACAAGTCGTTCGTGATGCAGATGCACGTCGACGCGAACGACTTCATGATCGTGCGGGCGACCGTGGACCTCGGGAAGAACCTGGGTCTGCGCACGGTCGCCGAGGGCGTCGAGGACCTGCAGACGTTCGATCGGCTCGCGGAGTTCGGCTGTGACGAGGCGCAGGGCTACTACATCTCCAAGCCGATCTCGGCGATCGAGTTCACGCGATGGCTGTCGGTGCGCAACCTCGACCGGGAGGGGGCGACGCCGCCGGCGGACCTGGAGTGGCCGCCCAAGGACGGGCACCTCCGGGTCGTGTGAGCCGGGTCAGATCGTCAGCGCCACCGCGCCCCGGACCGCGCCGCTCCGCAGCGCCTCGAGGGCTTCGTTCGCGTCTTCGAGGGCGAAGGACCTCACGTGGGAGCGGACCGGGACCTGGGGCGCGAGCGCCAGGAACTCGACGCCGTCGCGGCGCGTGAGGTTGGCGACCGAGCGCACGACCCGCTCGCCCCACAGCAGCTCGTAAGGGAACGACGGGATGTCGGACATGTGGATCTCGCCGCACACGACGGTGCCGCCGGGCGCGACGGCCGCGAGGGCGAACGGCACCAGCTCGCCGGCGGCCGCGAACACGATCGCGGCGTCGAGTGGCTCGGGAGGCGCCTCGGTGGAGGCGCCCGCCCACTCGGCACCGAGCTCGCGAGCGAACGCCTGGGTCTGCACGTCGCCTTCGCGCGTGAAGGCGAAGACCCGCCGCCCCTGGTGCAGCGCGACCTGCGTGAGCAGGTGGGCTGCGCCGCCGAACCCGTAGATCCCCAACAGCTCCGCGTCGCCGGCCATCCGCAGGCACCGGTAGCCGATCAACCCGGCGCAGAGCAGCGGCGCGGCCTGCAGATCCGGGTACCCGCCGGGGATCGGGAAGCAGTACCGGGCATCGGCCACGATCCGCTCCGCGTAGCCGCCGGGCAGCTGGTAGCCGGTGAAGCGCGCGTTCGCGCAGAGGTTCTCGCGTCCGGTTCGGCAACGGTCGCACACGCCGCAGGTCCAGCCCAGCCAGGGCACGCCGACGCGGTCGCCCGCGGCGAGATCGTCGACCCCCGGCCCGAGCGCGTCGACCGTCCCGACGACCTGATGGCCCAGGACGAGCGGCAGCGCGGGGTCCCGGAGGTCCCCCTCGACGATGTGCAGGTCGGTGCGGCACACGCCGCACACCGCGACGCGGATCCCCACCTGACCTTCGCCGGGTACCGGGTCGGCGAGCGTTTCGGGCTCGAGGGCCGCGCCGAGGCTCCGCAGGACCATCGCGCGCATGGCGTCAGCCTATCCCCGGCGCGGGAGCCCGTAGACTGGCCGCCGATGCCCCGTCGCCGAGCGACCGGGGCTGTTCGTGTTGTCTCGAAGGAGGTCGGTGTGGGGTTGCGGGAGGCGCTGGGGGCGCTGGTCGGCTCGGAGCCGTTCGAACGGCTCCTGCTCGCGCGCGAGCGCCCGGTGGTCGCGCGCGCCGACGCGGGGGAAGCGTTCGTGGTCGCCGGGCTCGCCACGGCCCTGGACGCCCCGATCCTGGCGGTGGCCGCCGGCCCGCGCGAAGCGGAGCTGCTCGCGGCCGACCTCGGCGCGTTCCTCCAGGGCGATGTCGCATCGCTGCCCGCGTGGGAGGCCCTGCCCTACGAGGGCATCTCCCCGGCCCCCGACGTCGCCGCACGGCGGGCGGCGGCGATCCACGCGCTCCGAGGGGCCGCCGGCGCGTTCGTGCTCGTCGCCCCCGCGCTCGCCGCGATGCAGGGGCTGGTCCCCACGCTCGGGACCGTGCCGCCGCTGCAGCTCGTGGCCGGACGGGAACTGCCGCCGGACGTGGCGGCCGCGCTGCTCGTCGACCTCGGGTACGCCCGGGCCGACGTGGTCGAGCACCGGGGCGAGTTCGCGGTCCGTGGCGGGGTGCTGGACGTCTTCCCCGGCGACGCTCGCCGTCCGGTCCGCCTCGAGTACTGGGGCGACGAGATCGAGTCGCTCCGCGAGTTCTCGCCCTCGACCCAGCTGTCGACATCGAAGACGGCGACGGCCGCCGTCGGGCCGGTCCGCGAGTTGATCCTCGACGACGACCTCCGCCGCAGGGCAGGGGAACGCGCGCAGGAGCACGGCGACCGCTTCGGGGACCTCCTGCAGCGGATCGCCGACGGCCTGCACCCTGAAGGGATGGAGACGGCGGCGCCGTTCCTGTTCGACCACCTGCCGACCCCGGCCGAGCTGCTGCCGGAGGGCTCGTGGGTCGTGCTCACGCGGGCGGGCCGCACGCACGACCGGGCGCGCCAGGCGCACGAGGAGGCCGAGGCCCTGGCGGACGCGCTCGGGTGGCCGGGCGAGCGCGTCGTCCGCGACCTCGAGGACGCGATCGGCGGGCGCCCCCAGCTGCACCTGACCGAGTTCACCGAAGGGATCGACCTCGAGGTCACGTCCTGGGGCTCGGCGCAGGGGAACCCGACCGAGTTAGCGCAGCGCTTGCGCGAGCTGCGGGACCGCGGCCATCGCGTCACGGTGACCGCGCGGGGCCACGGTCCCCTCGAGCGCGTGCGCGAGGTTCTCGGTGACGTCGCCCACGATGCCGAGGAGGCGCCCCTCGCCAACGGCTTCGTGTTCGGGCCCGGGAAGGTGGCGGTCGCGACCGAGGAGGACGTGTTCGGGTCGCGCAGGCACACGCGGAGCGCGCCGCGGTTCACCTCGCGCCGGACCGAGAGCGTGGCCGACGAGCTCGAGCCGGGCGATTTCGCGGTCCACCGGATCCACGGGGTCGGGCGCTACGCGGGGATCGTCCACCGCGAGCTGGCCGGCGCCGAGCGCGACTACCTCGTGCTCGAGTACGCGGCGGGGGACAAGCTCTACGTGCCCTCCGACGCGGTCGGGATGGTCGCGAAGTACCTCGGCGGCGACGCCCCGCGGCTGCACCGGATGGGCGGCTCCGACTGGGCGCGGGCGACCGCGAAGGTCAAGCGCGCGGTCCGCGACATGGCTGGAGAGCTCGTCCGTCTCTACACGGTCCGCATGTCGGTGCCCGGGCACGCGTTCGGTCCCGACACGCCGTGGCAGCAGGAGCTCGAGGACGCGTTCCCGCACGAGGAGACGCCCGACCAGGTGCGCGTGATCGAAGAGGTCAAGCGCGACATGGAGCAGCTCGCGCCGATGGACCGGCTCCTATGCGGCGACGTCGGGTTCGGCAAGACCGAGGTGGCGCTGCGGGCCGCGTTCAAGGCGGTGATGGACGGCAAGCAGGTGGCGGTGCTCGTTCCGACCACGCTCCTGGCCGAGCAGCACTACCTCACGTTCACCGAGCGGTTCGCCCCGTTCCCGGTGACCGTGCGGATGCTTTCACGGTTCGTGCACGCCGCCGAGCAGAAGGAGACCGTGGACGCGTTGGCGCGGGGCAAGGTCGACGTCGTGATCGGCACCCACCGACTGCTCGGCCGCGACATCGCGTTCAAGGACCTCGGGCTGCTCGTGGTCGACGAGGAGCAGCGGTTCGGCGTGTCCCACAAGGAGCGGATCAAGGCGATGCGCGCGCAGGTCGACGTGCTCACGATGACGGCGACACCGATCCCGCGGACCCTCGAGATGGCGCTCACCGGGATCCGGCAGATGTCGACGATCGACACCCCGCCCGAGGACCGCCAGCCGGTGCTGACGTACGTCGGTTCCTACGACGAGGAGCTCGCGCTCGGCGCCGTCCGACGGGAGCTGCTCCGCGAGGGCCAGATCTTCTGGGTCCACAACCGCGTTGCGACGATCGACCGCCAGGCGCACTGGCTGCAGCAGCAGCTGCCCGAGGCTCGCGTGATCGTGGCGCACGGCCAGATGCAGGAGGACCAGCTCGAGCCGCAGATGATGAAGTTCTGGGAGCGCGAGGCCGACGTCCTCGTTTGCACCACGATCATCGAATCGGGTCTGGACGTGCCGAACGCGAACACCCTCGTCGTCGACCGCGCCGACATGCTCGGGCTCGCGCAGCTCTACCAGTTGCGCGGCCGGGTCGGCAGGTCGACCGAGCGGGCATTCGCGTACCTGTTCTTCCCCTCCCAGCGCGAGATGACCGAGGAGGCCCACGAGCGCCTCGCGACGATCGCGCACCACCAGGCCCTGGGCAGCGGGTTCCAGATCGCGATGCGCGACCTCGAGATCCGTGGCGCCGGCAACATGCTCGGCGCCGAGCAGAGCGGGCACATCGCCGCCGTCGGGTTCGACGCGTACGCGCGGATCCTGCAGGAGTCTGTCCGGGAGCTCCAGGGCCTACCGGTCGAGCAGGACAAGGAGCTCCGGATCGACCTGCCCGTCAAGGCGTTCGTGCCGCCGGGATGGGTCGCGCAGGAGGCGCTCCGCCTCGAGCTCTACCGGCGGATCTCGCTTGCGGCCGACCACGAGGTGCTCGGCGAGATCCGCCGCGAGACCGTCGATCGCTACGGCGCGCTCCCTGAGCAGGTCGAGGTGCTGTTCGCGATCGCGTCGCTGCGGATCACCGCGAAGCGCCTCGGCGCCGAGGAGATCGCCACGTTCCGCGACCAGGTCCGCGTGACGCCCATGGCGATACCGGACGCCCTGCGGCTGGACCTCGGCGAGCGGATCGAGGGGGCGACCTTCCACGCGGCGAAGGGCACGCTCAACCTCGTGCCCGGGCGCGTGTTCGGCGCCGACCTCGTGCGATGGGTCGAGGCACGCCTTCGGGAGGCCGTCGGTGAGTCCGCGGAGCCGGGCCTGAGCACGACCGAGACCGAAGGCGTCGGTTCCGAGGCCCCCGCGTAGACTGGCCGCCCGTGAACCTCCGAACCCTGCGTCCGGTCGCCCTCGCGGCGCTGCTCGCCGTCGGCTCGAGCGCGTGCGCCCCGTCGTCTTCGCCCACCACCGCCGCCACCGTCGGCGGCTCGGTGATCACCCGCGAGCAACTCGCGACCGCCACCCGCGTGTTCCAGTCGATCGCCGGGGTCCAGCAGCAGGGTTGCGGCTCCGTCGATGGGCCGAACGACACGCAGGAGGCGGCCTGCGCCCGGTTCTCGCTCGGGTGGCTGATCCGGTACCGCCTCGCGGAGGCCTACGCGGCCGACCCGAGTCACCCGGTGACGGTGCCCGGCGCCGTCGTGACGAGGTCGGTGCAGTCGTTCATGTCGAGCTTCGGCACGAAGCAGGTCGACCAGACGCTCGCCACCAACGGGGCCACCACCGCCGACCTCACCCACCTCGTGGGGCTGGACATGCTCCAGCGCGCGGTCGCCCGCGCGATGGCGCTGGCCTCCGTCGGCGGGGCGGGCCTTCGGAGCCAGTACGAGCAGAACATCGGCCAGTACACGATCGTGCAACTCGACCACATCGTGGTGAAGTCAAGAACGCGGGCGGAGCAGCTGTATCGGCAGGTCACCGCGCCCGGCGCCACCCGCGACGACTTCCTCGCCCTCGCGAAGAAGTACTCGATCGACCCCTCCGCGAAGCAGAACTCGGGCTCGCTCGGCTCGGCCTACATCTCGGCGCTGTCGGACCCCGCGTTGATGCACGTCGCGCTGACCCTCCAGAACGGTCAGATCTCGAAGCCGGTCAGGACCCAGGGGGGCTGGGAGGTCGTCCGGATGCAGGACAAGCAGGTGACGCCGTTCTCGCAGGTCCGCAAACAGCTGCTGCAACGCGAGGGCGACACGAGCTTCGAGACCTTCCTGAAGCGGCAGGTAGCATCGGGCGCGATCGAGGTCAGTCCCGCGTACGGCCGGTTCGACCCCCAGATGTTGGACGTCGTGCGGATCGGGAGCACCGACCCGTCGGCCACCCCGAGCGCGCAGGCGCCGGTGAACGCGACGCCGACGCCGACGCCGTGACCGACGACCTGGCGCACGTCCCCGAAGGCCCGGCGCCGTCCTCTCATCACGGCGAACGCGTGCTCGACCTGATCAAGGTGCAGGCGCGGCTGCGGGCTCCCGACGGCTGCCCCTGGGACCGCGAGCAGACCCACCAGAGCCTCGCCCGCCACCTGCTCGAGGAGACCCACGAGCTGCTCGAGGCGATCGACGCCGGCGACGACGACGCGATCCGCGACGAGCTCGGCGACCTCCTGCTGCAGGTGACGTTCCACGCCGAGCTCGCGCGAGAGGACGGCCGTTGGGACATCGACGACGTCGCCGAGGGGCTCGTGCGCAAGCTGATCCATCGTCATCCGCACGTGTTCGGCGAGGTCGAGGTGGCCGATGCCGGCGAGGTGCTCGTGAACTGGGAGCGGCTGAAGGCCGAGGAGACCGGCGGGCGCAAGGGCGTCGACGAGGACATCCCGGCGTCGTTGCCGGCGCTCGCACGCGCCGCGAAGGTCCAGCGGCGCGCGGCGGGCTGGGGGTTCGAGTGGCGGAGCGTCGAGGGCGCGGTCGACGCGCTCCGCGAGGAGGTCGACGAGCTCGCGGAGGCCCCGACGCCCCAGGACGCCGAGGCCGAGATCGGCGACGTCCTGTTCGCCGCGGTGGCGGTCGCGCGCAAGCTCGGCGTGGACGCCGAGAGCGCGCTCCGCCGGACCACACGGACGTTCGCCGAGCGCTACGAACGGTTCGCGGCGCTCGCGACCGAGCGCGGTATCGACGTGGGGACCGCTCCCGAGGCGGAGCTCCGCGCGCTGTTCCGCGAGGCACGCTGAGGCGCGCTGAGCGGCGCTTCCCGTCAAGGGCCGACCGAGGGACGGCGATCCCGGGTCCGTTGCGCGAGCCCGGCGACGAGGAAGGCGCAGCCGGCGCCGAGCAGGGCGCCGGCGACCACGTCGGAGGTCCAGTGCTGGTCCAAGACGGTGCGCGAGAAGCCCATCGCGACGATCCAGCCGCACGCGATCGCCCAGGCCCACGCGCGGGAGCGCCACGGCGAGGTCGCGACCAGCACGAGCCCGATCGCCACCTGCGCCGCGGTCTTCGCGTGCGCCGAAGGGAACGAGTGGCGGTCGAGGTGGTCGGGGCGCCACCGGTGGACGCCGGGCTTGAGGACCAGCGTGAGGAGGTCGGCGAGCGCCCAGGCGCCGAGCCACGCGGCCAGGTCCCACCAGCGCCGCCGCCACACGAGCCACGCCGCGACGACCAGCCGGAACGGCACCATGACCCAGCCGCTGCCGAGGACGAGCATCGCGCGCCCGAAGGCGTGGAGGGTGGCGCCGGCCGGCTGCACGACCGCTCGCCACCACGCGTCGACCCGGAACAGCAGGGGCGGCGCGGCGCGGTTCCCGACCACGAGCGCGGCGAGGAGGGCGACCACGGCCAGCATCCCCACGCCGAGCACGGTCGCGGCCGCGGGGCGGCGCACGAGGTCGCCGTCGCGTCGGGGGGTCGCCGGGTCCATCGGGGCGCCAGCCTAGCCCTGCTACCGTCCGGGCCCGTGAACGAGGACGAGCTGCGGGCGATCGGGTTCGCGCGCTGGGTCGTGGACCGCACGAGCACCGACGTCGTGCCGTCGCGATGGGGGCGCGCCTACCTCGACCTGGAGTTCCCTCGACGCTACGACTCGAACTTCCTGTGGGTCGACGGCGCGCCGGCCGACGTCACCGCCGACGGTCTGGTCGAGGAGGCGGATCGGATCCTCGGGAGCCGCGGGATGCGCCATCGCAGCGTGCTCGTCGACGACCCGGAGCTCGCGCGGCGGCTCGGGATGCGGTTCGGGGAGCTGGGGTGGGCGGTCGACGCGCTCGCGCTGATGGTGCTCCGCGGCGAGCCCGACCGTCCGCGCGACCGGTCGCTCGCCGCGGAGCTCCCCTTCGCCGAGCTCCGGGCGCTCCAGGAGGAGCACACACGCCGGAGCCAGTGGGCCACCGACGAGGAGATCGTGCGGATGCTCGCCGACCACCGCGAGAAGCTCGCGCGGACGATCGGCGCCCGGTTCTTCGGGGCCAGGGTCGACGGGGAGCTGGCGGCGATGTGCGAGCTGTACGTGCACGGGGACGCCGCGCAGATCGAGTCGGTGGAGACGCTGGAAGAGTTCAGGAACCGCGGCGCCGCGAGCGCCGTGGTGCTCGCGGCCGTGGAAGCCGCGCGCGGGTCCGGCGCCACCTGGATCCACCTCTACGCCGACGCGAACGACTGGCCCCAGCGCTGGTACCGCCGACTCGGGTTCGTCGACAGGGGCGGCTTCTGGAACTTCAACCGGTACCCGGAGAACCAGGCCCGGTCTTCCGCTGCCCCGGCCTGAGCGTCCGGTAGCATCGGCGCGTATGTCGCTGATCGAGGACGTCCGCGCCCGCCAGATCCTCGATTCCCGAGGCAACCCGACCGTCGAGGTCGACGTCACGCTCGACGACGGCGCCTTCGGGCGGGCGGCGGTGCCCAGCGGCGCCTCCACGGGCGAGCACGAGGCCCTCGAGCTCCGCGACGGCGGCGAGGCCTTCGGCGGCAAGGGCGTCCTCACCGCGGTCGGCAACGTGAACGGCCCGATCGCCGAGGCGGTGCGCGGGCTCGACGCCTTCGACCAGCGCGGCGTGGACCGCGCGCTGCTCGACCTCGACGGCACCGCCACGAAGAGCGCGCTCGGCGCGAACGCCATCCTCGGGGTCTCGCTCGCGACGGCGAAGGCGGCCGCGGACTCGAGCGGCCAGCCCCTCTACCGCTACCTCGGCGGTCCGAACGCCCACGTGCTGCCGACCCCGCAGTGCAACGTGATCAACGGCGGCGTGCACGCCGACAACGCGCTCGAACCGCAGGAGTTCATGCTGATGCCGGTCGGCGCGGCCTCGTTCGCCGAGGGCCTGCGATGGGTCGCGGAGTGCTTCCACGCGCTCAAGGGCCTGCTGCACGAGGCGGGGATGAGCACGGCCGTCGGGGACGAGGGCGGGTTCGCGCCCGCCGTCTCGACGGCCGACGACGCCCTCGCGTGGCTGGTGCGCGCGATCGAGGCGGCCGGGCTGGAACCGGGCGCCGAGATGGCGATCGCGATGGACCCCGCGGCGAGCGAGCTCTATCGCGACGGCCGCTACCACCTCGAGGGCGCCGATCGCACGGCCGACGACATGGTCGCGTTCTGGTCGGATCTGCTCGACCGCTACCCGGTCCTTTCGCTGGAAGACGGCCTGGCCGAGGACGACTGGCAGGGCTGGGTCACGCTCACGCGCGCGCTCGGCGACCGCGTGCAGCTCGTCGGCGACGACCTGTTCGTGACGAACACCGAGCGATTGGCGCGCGGGATCCGCGAGGGCGCGACGAACGCGATCTTGGTGAAGGTGAACCAGATCGGCTCGCTCACCGAGACGCTCGACGCGATCGCGCTCGCGCAGCGCTCCTCGTTCGGCGTCGTGATCAGCCACCGAAGCGGCGAGACCGCCGACGCCACGATCGCCGACCTCGCGGTCGCGACGAACGCCGGGCAGATCAAGACCGGCGCGCCGAGCCGTGGCGAGCGCACCGCGAAGTACAACCAGCTGCTCCGGATCGAGGAGGAGCTCGGCGAGAACGCCCGGTACGCGGGGCGGGCGTCGATGACGGGACGACCACCCGGAGGTGGCGGCGCGCCATGAGCGCTCGGGCCCAGGCGACTTCCCCCGCCGAAGCCCGAGGGGAACGAGCGCCGCACCGCGGACGGATCCGTCTGACCCCGCGCGCCGCCGTCCTGTTCTGCGCGGTGTTCCTGGTGGGGATCGCGGCGATCGCGCCGGCGCGCTCCTACCTCGACTCCCGCGAGGAGGTTGCGCAGCTCCAGCGTCAGGCCGATCAGCTCTCGTCCCAGAACCGAGCCCTCGAGGCCCGGATCGCCGACCTGTCGGATCCCCAGACGCTCGAGCGCCTCGCGAGAGAGTGCCTCGGGATGGTCAAGCCCGGCGAGATCGCCTTCGTCACGATCCCGAAGGGGAAGGCCCCGAGCCCGCCGAACTGCGGCTGATGTCGTCGAACCTGAGCATCGCGCTCTCGCACACGCGGTCGTAGCCGATCCGGACGTAGATCGCGTTCGACGTCGGGTTCGCGAGGTCCGTGTACAGGAAGCAGAAGCGTCGGCCGCGCGCGAGCTGCTGCCGGCTGAGCTCGGCGACGAGCGAGGTCGCGTAGCCGTGCTTGCGCAGCGCCGGCGGGGTGAACACCGGACCGATCCGGACCCCGTTCGGCGTGGCGCCGCCCCAGCCCGCGACCGACACGACCTCCCCCGCGACCTCCCACAGCAGGAACCCGTCCTCGCCGACGCCCAGGCGCCGGTCGACCGTGGCGCGGATCTGCTCCTCGGTGAGCGCCTCGTGCCGGGCGGCCTCCTTGGAGAAGTCCCCGATCCATCCCAGGATCAGGTCGCGATCGGCCGGACCCGCCACCCGAGCGCGGCCCCGCGTCGCGGGCACGTCGAGCACGACCCGCAGCACGTAGATGCCCTGATGCACGAGGGTGTGCGAGGTGGCGCCCGCGAGCGCGGACCACGCCTCGGCGAACGCCTGGACCTCGGGGACGGCCCCCGTGACGCCCGGCAGCCGCACTCCGGCGGCATGGATCGCCTCCGCGGTCGCGGCGACGGCCTCCTCCTGGCGCGGCTGGGCCACGATCACGTTGTAGGGCGGCGTCTGGATCGCCGCCCCGACGGCCGCGCCGCCCTCCTCGGCGACCCACAGGTTCCGCTCCGGGTAGGTGGCCGGGTGGCGGATCAAGGTGTCGGCGACGCCGAACAGCAGGTTGTGACGGGCTTCGTCGCGGAGCAGCAGGGGCGTCACCGCCTCGAGCCAGGCGCCCACGTCGTCGATCCGTCGCACGTCCACCTGGCGATGCTACGCGAGAGCCCGTTCCCGCACGTTGACGGGCGGGTTGCCTCTCCCGCACACTTGGCCCCTCGCCCGGGAACGGCCCGGGCGCGCATCGGAAGGAGTCGGGAGATCGCTGAGATCGAGGTCGGAGCCGTGATCCAAGGAACGGTCGCGCGCATCGAGAACTACGGAGCGTTCCTGCAGCTCGAGGACGGTCGGATGGGATTGGTCCACATCTCCGAGATCGACCGCAACTACGTGCGCGACGTCCACGACCACCTCCGCGAAGGCGACAAGGTCGACGCGAAGGTCGTCGCGATCAAGGACGACGGGAAGATCGACCTCTCGATCAAGGCGCTCCAGGACCCGGCGCCGCCGCGTCCGCGCCGCGGGAGCGACCCGGAGTTCGAGCAGATGCTGAAGAAGTTCATGCGGCAGAGCGAAGAGCGCCAGGTCGACTACCGCCGCGCCACCGAGCACAAGCGCAAGTAGCGCCTCGTCGTGCTGGTCGACCACGCCGAGCTGCGCGAGGCGGACCTGGTCGCGGTCCGCGAGCAGCTCGGCCGTGAGCCCACCACCGCGTTCAGGGTGATCGCCCGTTGCACAGGCGGGCACCCGCTGGTGATCCGTAACGCCCCGTTCGGTCCCGACGGCTCCCCGTTCCCCACCACCTACTGGCTCACATGCCCCGAGGCCGTCAAGGCGGTCTCCCGGGTCGAGGCCGAGGGGTGGATCGGACGGCTGAACGAGCGGTACGAGGTCGATGAAGGGTTCCGGGCGGAGGTGGACGCGGCCCACGAGGAGGCCGCCGCGGAGCGCGGCGCGGATCTGCCCGAGGCGCGGGACTGGGGCGGGGTCGGCGGCACGCGCCGCGGGATCAAGTGTTTCCACGCGCACTACGCGAACCACCTCGCGGGCGGGCGCGATCGCGTGGGCGCCTGGGTCGCGCGCGAGGTGGAGCCGATCCATCCCGAGCGCAACCCGAGGCGGGTCGCGGCGATCGACCAGGGGACGAACTCGTGCCGGCTCCTCGTCGTGGAACCGGGCGAGGATCCCGACGCCGACCCGACCGAGCTCGCGCGCGACATGATCATCACGCGGCTCGGCAAGGGGATCGACGCGACCGGCCGGTTCGACCCCGCGGCGCTCGCCGCGACCGAGGCGGTGCTCGCCCGCTACTGCCGCCGGGCGCGGGCCCTGGGCGCCGAACGGATCCGGGTGGGAGCCACGAGCGCGGTCCGAGACGCCGAGGACCGCGACACCTTCCTCGCGATCGTGCGCGAGCACGCGGGCTCGGACCCGGAGGTGATCGACGGCACGCAGGAGGCCGCGCTCTCATTCCTCGGCGGGACCCACGGCCTGGACCCCGCCGACGGTCCGTTCCTCGTGCTCGACATCGGCGGCGGCTCGACGGAGTTCGTCGTCGGGGCCAGGCCAGGGCGCTCCGAGCACGCGATCTCCACGCAGATGGGCTCGGTGCGGCTGACCGAGCGGTTCCTCGCCTCGGACCCGCCCGCCGCGGCCGAGCTCGAGGCGGCGCGCGCGGAGATCGGGCGGGTGCTCGAGGAGGTGGCCACGGCGGTGCCGGTCGCCGAGGCGCGGACGTTCGTGAGCGTGGCCGGGACCGCCACCACCCTGCAGGCGATCGCGCTCGGCCTGGTCCGCTACGACCCCGACCGGATCCACCGGACGTGGCTCTCGCTCTCCGACGCCGATCGGGTCCTCGCGGACCTCGCCGCGATGACGAACGCCGAGCGCGCGGCCCTGCCCGTGATGGCGCCGGGCCGGGGCGACGTGATCGTCGCGGGCGCCGAGATCCTCGTGGCGGTGATGCGCCGGTTCGGGTTCGATCGCACCTCGGTGTCGGAGACGGACATCCTCGACGCCCTGGCGTACGAGCTCCTCGGCGTCGGGTAACCTTCCCGGCCGTATGCCCAGCAGAGCCCGGGACCGCCACCTCGCGAAGCTCGCGGCCCGCCGCCAGGCCGAGCGTCGCGCTGCCCGGCGCCGCCGCAACACGATCCTGTGGGTGGTCGCCGGCGTGATCGCCGCCGTGGTGATCGTGGTCGGCGTGGTGCGCTTCACCGGCGGCAACGGCACCGCCGCCGCCTCGGGCTCGCCGACGCCCTCGGCGAGCGCCTCGGCCTCCTCGACGAAGAACGGTCTGCCACAGCAGACCGGGACCGTGAAGCCGCAGGCGTCGCCGGCCAAGACGGTCGCCTGCGGCGCGTCGGTGCCCAAGGACGCGGGCAAGCCGAAGCCGCAGTTCGCGAGCGCACCCTCGCCGAGCACCGTGCTGAAGAAGGACACCACCTACACCGCGGTGATGAAGACCTCGTGCGGCACGATCACGATCGCGCTGGACGCTCCAGGGACGCCCAACACGGTGGCGAGCTTCGTGTTCCTCGCCGACCAGCACTACTTCGACGGCACGTTCTTCCACCGGGTCGTCGACTCGATCGACGTGATCCAGGGCGGCGACCCGCTGGGCACCGGGTCCGGCGGTCCCGGCTACACGATCCCCGACGAGCTGACGGGCAAGGAGGACTACAAGACCGGCACCGTGGCCATGGCCAAGACGCAGGCGCCCAACTCCGGCGGGAGCCAGTTCTTCATCATCACGGGGCCGAAGGGCACGAACCTGAACGGCAGCCCGAACTACACGATCTTCGGGCACGTCACCTCGGGGCTGGCGGTAGCCCAGAAGATCAACTCGTTCATGCCATCGACCGGCGACGGCCCGCCGACCCAGGCCGTCTACATCGACTCGGTGACGATCCTCACGAAGAAGACGCCGCCGTCGCCCTCGGCCTCGCCTTCGGCCTGAGCCTCTAGAGTCGCACGACGTGCGGCGCGTCGATCCCGACGGTGGCCCCGCGCGCGTCGAAGACGAGCCGCGCGTGCTGCACGAGCGCTTGCACGTCCACCTGCGGGTGCGCCGTCAAGATCACGACGACGTCGGCGGCTCCCACCGTCTCGGGGTCGAGCGGGACGCTCGCGAGGTCGACTCCCCCGATCGAGGTCGTCGCGACGAAGGGGTCGTGGTAGACGACCTCGGCGCCCTTCGCGGCCAGTCCCTCGAGGACCTCGACGGCGGGAGACTCGCGCAGGTCGTCGACTCCCGCCTTGAACGCGACGCCGACGCCGAGGACGGTCGAGCCGCGGACCGGCTTGCCGGCGTCGTTCAGGGCCTCGGCGATCCGGGTGCACACGTAGTCGGGCATCCGGTTGTTGACCTCGTTCGCGTGCTCGATGAACCCGACCCGGTAGCCGAGCTGCTGCCCGGCGCGCCACGACAGGTAGGTCGGGTCGATCGAGATGCAGTGGCCGCCGACGCCCGGCCCGGGCCAGAACGGCTGGTACCCGAACGGCTTGGTGGCGGCGGCCTGCAGCGCCTCCCAGATGTCGACGTCGAGCTCCTTCGCCATCACCGCGAGCTCGTTCACGAGCGCGATGTTGACCTGCCGGTACGTGTTCTCGATCAGCTTGGCCATCTCGGCCTCACGGGGGCTCGAGGTGGTGACGACCGCCTGCACGAACGTCGAGTAGAAGCCGACGGCGAGGTCGCGGCAGCGCTCGGTCAGCCCCGAGACGATCTTCGGCGTCTCGTGGATCGAGTGCCTCGAGCCCGGGTCGATCCGCTCGGGTGAGTACGCGAGCGCGACGTCGCGCCCGGCGAGGAGGCCGGAGGTCTCCAGGAGCGGTCGCAGGAGCTCCTCGGTGGTGCCCGGGTACGTGGTCGACTCGAGGATCACCAGCGTGCCGGGCGTGAGCTGCGCGGCCACCGTCTCGGCGGCCTCGCGCACCATCGTGAGGTCCGGCGCGCCGTCGGCGAGCGGCGTCGGCAGGCAGAGCACGATCACGTCGGCGCCCGCGAGCGCCGCGGGGTCCGACGTATAGGTCACGTCGTCGATCGCGGCCAGCGCCGAGTCGGTCACGTCGACGATGTACGAACTCCCGTCGCGGAGCGCGCCCACCTTCGCGCCGTCCACGTCGAACCCGATCGCCGGGAAGCCTTCCTGCGAGATCCCGACGAGCAGCGGGAGCCCGACGTAGCCGAGCCCGATCACGGCCACGACGGCCTCGCGCTCGCGGATCCGGCTGGCGAGCCGTTCGAGCGGGTCGACGTCGGTGGGGAGCGTGCTCACGACGCGGTCTCCCGGGCCGGGGACAGCAGCCACTCGCCGATCCCGCGCTCGAGCGAGGCCTTCGTCACGTCGTCGGCGAAGCTCGCGCGGACCGCGGTGCGCGCGAGCTCGGCGAGTTCCTCGTCGCTGAGGCTCCACGCGGCCCGGGCGGCCTCGTACACGTCGGCGAGCCAGGCGCCGAACATCGGCGGGTCGTCGGAGTTGAGGGTCACGATCACGCCCGCGTCGCGCAGGCGCAGGAACGGGTGGTCTTCCAAGGAGGGGTACACGCCGGTCGCGACGTTGGACACGGGGGAGATCTCGAGCGGGATCCGTCGCCGCGCGAGCTCCTCGACGAGCGCCGGGTCCTCGATCGCGCGCACCCCGTGGCCGATCCGGTCGGGCAGGTAGTGGGTGAGCGTGTCCCAGACGTTCTTCGGCCCCGCCCACTCGCCCGCGTGCGGGACGCTCTTGAGGCCCTCGGCCTTGGCTCGCTGGAACAGGGGTCCGAAGGGACCGATGTCCGCGCGCTCGCTGCCCGCGCAGCCGAGCGCGACGACGCCACGCCCTGCGTAGCGGAGCGCCACGTCCAGCACGCGCGCTCCCTCCTCCTGGCCGAGGTCGCGGACGATGTCGGGGCACAGCCGCACCGTGACTCCGTGGTCCCGACGCCCGGCCTCGAGCCCGTCCAGGACCGCCTCGATCGGGCCGAACCAGTCGCCGCCCAGGCGCGCAGCGTGGGCCGAGGGGCTGAACACGGCTTCCGCGTAGCGGACGCCGTTCGCGGCGAGGTCCTCGCAGCACTCGAGCGCGACCCGACGGAAGTCGTCGAGCCTCGTCAGGAGCGCGCACAGCTCGATGTAGTCCTCGATGAAGTCGAGGCCGTCGCGGAAGGTCCAGCCGGCGTCGTCGAGCCCGTGGGGGAGAGTGGAACCGTCGCGATCGGCGAGCTCGCGAGCGGTGGCGACCCGGGTCGCGCCCTCCAGGTGGATGTGCAGCTCGGCCTTGGGGAGGGCTCGGAGGTCCCGCATGGCCTCCGATGGTAGCGTCCGCGCCGCCGTCGGTGTCCGGCGGGCCTGTTGATGGATCGGCCGGTTCGGCCCCCTATCCGGTCGAGATGCGAGAGCTGACCGTGGACCCGAACGCCGACGTCGAGCGCTGCTACCGGGAACATGCCGAGAAGATCTGGCGCGCGCTGCTCCTGTTCACGGGGGACCGGGAGGTCGCGAGCGACGCCGTAGCGGAGGCGTTCGCCCAGGCCCTGCGACGTGGCGACCAGGTCCGCGACGTCGAGCGCTGGGTCTGGCGGGCGTCGTTCAAGATCGCCCGCGGCGAGCTGCAGCGGCGGCGCCGCGACGTCGCGCCGGTCGCGGACGTCCCGGTCGAGCTCCCCGAGGACACCGTGGACCTGATGCGTGCGCTCGCCGGGCTGTCGCCGAAGCAGCGGGGGGCGGCGGTCCTCCGCCTCTACGCCGGCTACTCGGCCAAGGAGACGGCGCAGATCCTCGGGTCCACGGCCGGCGCGGTCGGGATGCACCTGGACCGCGCGCGACGCAAGCTCCGCGACGAGCTGGAGGTACGCGACGATGGCTGACCAGCTGGAACGTCGCTTCGACGGCGTGGACCGCGCGACGATGCCCGACCTGTGGGGCGCGATCGAGGTGCGGGCCCAGCACCCGGCCCCGCAGCCGCGCGGCCCGCGGGTCGCGGCGCTCGTGCTCGCGGTGCTCGTGGCCGCCGCCGTGATCGGCGGGCTCGTGTGGGCGCTGCAGGGTCGGGAGAGCCAGCCGGCCGTGCAGCCCGGTGTGAACGGCGACATCGGCTACGTCGGGAGGCAACCGGATGGGCACTTCCACCTGTTCGCGATCGACCCGACGAGCGGGGTCACGCTGCAGCTGACGGGCGGCTCGGGGTACGACTTCGACCCCGTGTGGTCGCCGGACGGCACGGAGGTCGTGTTCGTCCGCGACACGCCGGCGGCCGGAGGGTCGTCGACGACGCAGCTCGTGCTCCGAGCGCGAGACGGGACGGAGCGGGTCCTTCTCGAGTGCGCTCCGCCGCGTCAGTCGGCGTGCGGGGAGCCGAACTCGGGCAACCCGTCATGGTCTCCGGATGGCTCTCGCCTGGCCTGGGTCGGCGGCGCTTCCCAGTCCATCCTGCAGGTCATGGACCTCGCGACCGGCCACGTCATATCCCTGTGCCGAGTCCGGTGCGGGCCGGGTCTTTCGCAGATCACGTGGAGCCCGAACGGCCAGCAGGTGGCCTTCTCGAACGCCGGGGCGGTGGGCGCGCCGCTGGCGAGCGCCCAAGACCGAACGAGCCGGATCTGGGTGCAGCGCGCGGACGGGTCCTCGCCGGCGGTCGCCCTCAGCGGTTCCGCCGGGTGCTCGGCAGGCGCTCCGGGCTGCCTCAACGTCGGTCCGTCGTGGTCTCCGGACGGTGACTTGATCGCCTTCGTCACCGTGAACGTCGCGGCGCACACGGCGGTGGCCGCGACGATGCGGCCGGACGGATCCGACGTTCGGGTCGTTGACTCGTGCCCCGGACATGACGGTTGCTCCGGGATCCCCGGCCCCGTGTGGTCCCCCGACGGCACCAGGTTCGCGCTGACCATCCGTCGTTCCCCTTCCACCGGGATGCCGGCGATCCGAATCTTCACCCCAGCGAACGGGGATACGAACGACCTGAGTCTGTGCGCCGGCTGCTCGCCGGTCGAGATCGCGTGGTCGCCGGACGGGACGTCGCTGGCCTTCATCAAGTACGACGACGCGACCTACGAGACCGGTCTGTACGTGGTGGCGGCGGACGGCACGGGGTTGCGATCCGTCTTGGGTCTCGGGTCCGTCGACGTACCCGGCCTTTCGTGGCTGCCCGCAGGCGCCATCGCGACCGCGTCCACCGTGACGCCGTCCACCGTGACGCCGTCCACCGGGACGCCGTCCGGATAGCCTCCGGGGGGTGACGCGCTACACGTACGGTGATTCCGACCTCGCGGCCGAGCGGCTCGCGCTCGTCGCCGCGACGTTCGAACCGACCACCCGGGCATTCCTCGAGGCGGCCGGACCGCCCCGTCCGAGGCTCGCGCTCGACCTTGGCTGCGGCCCGGGGCTGACGACGCGGCTCCTGCACGGGACGCTCGACGCCGAGCGGACGATCGGCGTGGACGCGTCGGCCGCCTACGTCGGTCGCGCGTCCCTCGGAGCGCCCGAGAGGGTCTCGTTCGTCGAGCAGGACGTCACCCGCCTGCCGCTCCCGGGCGCGCCCGCCGGCGCGATCTACGCGCGGCTCCTGCTCGCGCACCTCGTCGACCCGCCGGCGGTGGTGGGGAAGTGGACGACGCAGCTCGCCTCCGGCGGAGTCCTCCTCCTAGACGACCTCGAGGTGATCGAGACGGACGAGCCGGCGTGTCGCGCCTACCTCGACGAGGTCGCCGTACCGGTCGTCCGATCGCAGGGCGGTGTGCTCTTCGTCGGCCCGGCGCTGCACGCGATGCCCGACCCGCCGCGCACGGAGCGCGTTCACGACGCGGTCGCCTCGTTCACGCCGCCCGCCGCGACGAGCGCCCTGATCTTCGCGATGAACCTTGCGGTGCTGACCGAGCGCGAGGAGATCGCGCCCCGGCCGGACCTGGCGGCCGAGCTCGACGCGATCGCGAGCGGCCGGGTCCTCGGCGAGCCC
>JBLMXP010000061.1:0-26946 GCA_050257835.1 Planctomycetaceae bacterium
GGCGGTTCTTCACCGGCCACCACACCGGCGCCGGGTTCCAGCTGATCGACTTCGAGGACCGCTTCCGCTCGAGCGGGATCCCGATGGACTTCGTCTCGACGATCCGGCTGTTCGACCCGAACGGCCGGCCGGTCGGGACGCAGGAGGTCCGCGTCAACCACCCGGTCGTGTTCGACGGATTGCGGATCTTCCAGTACGGGTTCGGATGGGCGCCGGTGCTCCGCGTGCAGACGCCCCAGGGCACGATCGCCGGCGGGCCGCTGATCCTCGGCCAGGAGACGGCCCGCCCGGGTGTGTCCCAGCTCGCGATGCCCTGGATCGGGGTGCTCAAGCTCCCGTCGCTGCGGCCCCAGGTCGCGGTCCAGGTCGAGCTGTGGCCCGACAGCGCGGCCTACCTGCGGAGCCTGCAGACCGGCGTGCCGCAGCCGATGATCGCGAACAACGCGCCGATCGTCCGATACACCGTGTGGCAGGGCCCGCTGTTCGACCTGTCGCGCTCCCTCACCCTGGACACGACCGGCCTGCGCCGGGTCGGCTCGGGCGTGCTGGGTGGCGGTCAGACCGTCGACCTGCTCCGCGGCTGCGTGGTCGCCGGGCCCGGCGCCGAGCCGGCGGGCTCGGGGCCGAACGTCGCCTGCCCGGCCGGCGGGCCCGCGCCGGCGCTCACGATGGCCTTCCCCGACCTGCGCCAGTACTCGGTGTTCCAGGTGACGAAGGACGTGGGTGTACCCATCGTGCTGGTTGCCGCTATCCTCGTCCTGCTGGGCCTCCTGCCCGCGCTCTACACCTCTCGACGGAAGCTGTGGGTGCGCGCCGAGCCCGGCGAGGGAGGGGTCCTGCTGACGTTCGGTGGGTTCGCCCTGCAACGCAAGGCGCAGTACGAGGAGGAGTTCGCCAAGGTGGTCGACGCGGTGGTGCGCGCGGCGGGCGGCGACGTCTCGCCGGCCCGGGAGATGGTGGGAACCCCATGAGCACGGCGGACCTCGCGCACTGGTCGCGGGACCTGTTCAACGTCGCCCTGTTCGCGTACATCGCCGCGATGGTGGCCTCGTTCGCGTTCCTCGCGTTCCGGCGGTCGTGGCTCGCGAACGTCTCGACGGCCGCGGGGATCGCGGGCGTCGTCGCCAACCTCGGCTCGATCGTGGCCCGCGGGATCGCGGCCGGGCGGACGCCCTGGGGGAACATGTACGAGTACTCCGCGCTGCTCGCGGTGCTCGTGGTCTCGGCGTACCTGATCGGGGTGGAGTGGCGCGCCAGGGTCCGGACCGTGGGCGGGTTCGTCTACGCCTTCGTCGTGTTCACGATGGCGATGGCGGTGTCGTTCTTCTACGTCGGTCCGAGCGCGCTGCAGCCGGCGCTCAACTCGTACTGGCGCCAGATCCACGTCACCGCGATGATCACGGCCTCGTCGCTGCTCGGGATCGGCTGCGTGCTCTCGATCCTGTACCTGTTCAAGGACGCCTCGGAGCGCCGCCAGCTGGGTGCGATGCGGGCGCAGACGCCGCCCCCGATCATGGGCGGCGCGATCGACGCCGACGCCCCTCACGACCTGCTGCCCGACGCCGACACGCCGGTCGCCGAGTCGGGCGCGCGCCGCGGCGTGCTGCCGTCGGCGGCCACGCTGGACCGCCTGGCCTACCGGTTCATCGCCTTCGGGTTCCCGATCTGGACCTTCGGCGTGATCTGCGGCGCGATCTGGGCGCAGCAGGCGTGGAGCCGCTACTGGGGCTGGGACCCGAAGGAGACCTGGTCGTTCATCACCTGGGTGCTGTTCGCGGGCTACCTGCACGCGCGCGCCACGAACGGCTGGAAGGGCCGGCGCGCGGCGGTGCTCGCCCTCGTCGGGTTCGTGAGCCTGTTCGTCACGTACTACGCGGTCAACCTGTGGATCGCCGGCCTGCACTCCTACGCCACGTGACCCGGCCCGACGTGAGCCGCGATCGGCGGGACGCCGACGGGTCGGTGGTACATTCCTGCGATCTCGCGCCCCGACGGGCGCACCGGGGACCCGTAGAGAGAGGTGACGTGCGGAAGAAGTCGCTCTGGGGTGTGGGGCTCCTGGCCCTGACCCTGTTGCTCGCGGCCTGCGGCGAGAACCTCCCGCAGAACACCCTGAACCCGGCGGGGCCCACCGCCGCCGAGCAGAAGAACCTCTACGTCTTGGTGTTCCTGATCGCGGCGGCGGTGTTCATCATCGTCGAGGGCGGCATCCTGTGGATCTCGATCCGCTACCGGCACCGCAAGGGCCGCGACGAGATGCCGCCGCAGATCCACGGCAACACGCGCCTGGAGATCGGCTGGACGATCGCGCCGGCGCTCGTGCTCGCGATCGTCATGGTCCCAACGGTCTCGCTGATCTGGAAGCTCGCGCAGCAGCCGCCCGGCGCGATGCACGTCACGGTCCAGGGCTACCAGTGGTGGTGGGGGTTCGAGTACACGGACCCCGACATGGCCACCGCCTACGGCCAGAAGGGCCCGATCACGGTGGCCGACGTCCTCGTGATCCCCGCGGGCAAGACCGTCGACCTGGCGGTCACCTCCGCGGGCGGGCTCGTGAACGGCCCCGGTCCCGACGGCCAGCCCAACCCCGACCACCAGGTGATCCACTCGTTCTGGGCCCCGCGCCTGTTCGGCAAGCAGGACGCCGTCCCGGGCCGGACGAACCACATCGTGTTCTCCGCGGACCAGCCGGGGACCTACTGGGGCCAGTGCGCGGAGTTCTGCGGCCTGCAGCACGGCCGGATGCGCTTCCGGATCGTGGCGCTCGACCAGGCCGACTGGGCGGCCTGGGTCGCGAACCAGAAGCTCGAGCCCGCGGCGCCGACCGACCCGCTGGCCAAGCAGGGGATGGACCTGTTCATGAACGGGGTTTCCAGCGGCGGTCAGTGCCTGGCCTGCCACACGATCGGCGCCAACGGGAGCCCGGCGGCGCCGAACCTGACCCACTTCGCGGCGCCCCAGCACGAGTGCTTCGCCGGCTGTCTGTTCGAGACGTTCAACGAGGACGGCACGCTGAACCGGTCCGACCTGGAGGCGTGGCTCCGCGATCCCAACGCGGTGAAGCTCGGAGCCAAGATGCCCAACTACCACCTGACCCAAGACGAGATCGACGCCCTGGTCGCGTACCTGGGCACCCTGAAGTGATGGAGGCGACGACATGGCGAGCGTGAGCGTCGCGGCGTCCCGCGGCGTGCTGCGGCGCCCGACCGCGATCACGGGCTTCTGGAGTTGGTTCACCACGGTGGACCACAAGAAGATCGGGATCATGTACGGCCTGTCGGCCTTCGTGTTCTTCATCGTCGGCGGGCTCGAGGCGCTCGTGATCCGCTCGCAGTTGGCCCAGCCCAACGGCACGATCGTGAACGCCGCGCAGTACGACGAGATCTTCACGATGCACGGCGTCACGATGATCTTCCTGTTCGTGATGCCGATGGGCGCGGCCTTCTTCAACTATTTCATCCCGCTGATGATCGGCGCTCGCGACGTCGCGTTCCCACGCCTGAACGCGCTCAGCCTGTGGATCTTCGTGCTCGGCGCGCTGTTCCTGTACTCGAGCTGGTTCCTGGGCGGCGCGCCCAACGGCGGGTGGTTCGGCTACGCGCCCAACGCCACGACCGACCCCACGCCGGGGATGACGTTCTACGCGCTCGGCCTGCTGATCACCGGCATCGCCTCCACAGTCGGCGCGATCAACCTCGCGGTGACCGTGATCAACATGCGCGCGCCGGGGATGTCGCTGTTCCGCCTGCCGGTGTTCGTGTGGATGGGCCTGGTGGTGCAGTTCCTGCTCGCGTTCTCCTTGCCGATCATCACGGTCGCGCTGTTCGAGATGCTGTTCGACCGGCGCTGGGGGACGAACTTCTTCAATCCGGTCAACGGGGGCGACCCGATCCTGTGGCAGCACCTGTTCTGGCTGTTCGGGCATCCGGAGGTCTACATCTTGATCCTGCCCGCGTTCGGGATCTTCTCCGAGGTGCTGCCGGTGTTCTCCCGCAAGCCGCTGTTCGGATACCAGTTCGTGGTGTTCAGCGGGATCGCGATCGGGTTCATCGGCTTCGGCGTGTGGGCCCACCACATGTTCGCCGCGGGCCTCGGACCGGTCGCGAACACCGCGTTCGGGATCTCGACCGCGATCATCGCGGTGCCCACCGGGGTCAAGATCTTCAACTGGATGGGCACGATCTACGAGGGCGATCTCCGGTTCACCTCGGCGATGCTCTACTCGATCGGCGGGATCATGATGTTCGTGATCGGCGGCCTGTCGGGGGTCACGCACGCGATCGTGCCGTCGGACTACCAGCAGACCGACACCTACTACATCGTCGCGCACTTCCACTACGTGATCTTCGGCGGTGGCGTGTTCGCCTTCTTCTCGGCGATGTTCTACTGGTGGCCCAAGGTCTTCGGGCGTCTGCTGAACGAGACGCTCGGCAAGGTCCAGTTCTGGATCATGCTCGTCGGGTTCAACCTGACGTTCGGCCCGATGCACGTCCTGGGCCTGGAGGGCATGATCCGCCGCACCTACACGTACCCGCCCGGCCTCGGCCTGACGTTCTGGAACCAGGTCGCCTCCGCGGGCGCGTTCCTGATCGCGCTGTCGATCCTGGTGTTCATCGTCAACTTCGTGGTGACCCAGCGCAAGGCCAGGGGGCTCGAGAACGACGATCCGTGGGACGCGCGGACGATCGAATGGATGACGTCGTGCCCGCCACCCGCGCACAACTTCGACGAGATCCCCCAGATCCACGCGCTCGACGAGTTCTGGCACCGCAAGTACGCGGAGGATCGGGAGGGCCACGTCGTGCGCGTGCCCGCGGGCGCCGCGCCCGAGCATGACGCCGGCCACGGCGAGGCGGGCCACGCGATCCACCTGCCGAGCCCGTCGTTCTGGCCGATCGTCGCGGCGCTCGGGCTGCCGATCATCGCCTACGGCGTCCTGTACTCGTGGTGGCTGGTGGGCGCGGGCGCGCTCGTGACCGTGGTCGCGTTCCTCGGATGGGCCCTCGAGCCCTCGGTGGCGGAGTAGGCGCATGGCAGACGTGGTGTCGGTCCACACCGAGCCCCAGACCACCACCGGGCTCCCCAACACCAAGCTCGCGATGTGGCTGTTCCTCGCGTCGGAGTGCCTGCTGTTCGGCGCGCTGATCACCACCTACGTCCTGTACCGGGGCGCGAGCACGACCGGCCCCTATCCGAGCGACGTCTTCGACATCGGCTACACGTCCGTGTCGTCGTTCGTGCTGCTCGCGAGCTCGGTCACGATGGTGCTGGCCCTGGACGCGGCGCAGAGCCGCGACATGCCGCGGATGCGGGTGTGGCTGCTCGCGACCGCCTTCCTCGGCCTCACCTTCGTGGGCGGGCAGGTCTACGAGTTCACGTCCTTCTACCGCGAGGGCCTCACGATCAAGACGAACCTGTTCGGCACCACGTTCTACGTGCTGACGGGCTTCCACGGCACGCACGTGACGGTCGGCATCCTGATGCTGCTCAGCCTCGTCGGGCTGTCGCTGACGGACCGTCTGCCCGAGGATCCGGCGTTCCCCGTGGAGATGGTCGGCCTGTACTGGCACTTCGTCGACATCGTCTGGATCGTGATCTTCACGGTCGTGTACCTGATCCCGACCCCGAAGCCGGGGACCTGAGGAGCCGACGCATGCAGCAGCCTGGCGAACCGACCGAGGGGCAGGAGACGCCGTTCCAGCAGGAGATGGGGGCGCACCAGCTCGACCCGGGCGAGGCCACGCACAAGGTCCATCCGAGCGCGAAGGAGTACGTGCGGATCGGCCTGATCCTCGCGGTGCTGACCTCCTTCGAGGTGTGGCTCAGCTACTCCGGCATGCGCCACAGCCTGATGATCCCGATGCTGTGGATCGCGTCGGCCCTGAAGTTCGCGCTCGTCGCCCTGTGGTTCATGCACCTGCGGTTCGACGACGGGCGGTACTCGCGCTTCTTCATGATGGGGATCGCCGGAGCCATCACCCTGTACGCGGTCGTGCTCCTGACGTTCGGGGTCTTCGCTCGGTGAGCCGGTGATGGCGCTGCCGCCCTTCCAGGCCCACGTCGACGTCTGGGCGATCCTCGGCTCGGTCCTCGCCGGCTACCTGATCGCCTGCCGGCGCCACGACGCCCGGACCGGCCAGCCCACGCCGGCGCGCGCGAAGCACCTGTTCCTGCTGGGGATGGCGATCCTGTGGGTCGCGTCGGACTGGCCGATGCACGAGTTGTCCGACGACTACCTGTTCTCCGCCCACATGCTGGAGCACCTGCTCTACATGTTGGTCGCCGCTCCGCTGCTGGTCGCGGGCGTCCCCGCGTGGATGTGGCGGCGGCTCCTGCGGCCGAGGGGGGTCCGTGCCGTCTGGCACTTCCTGACCCGACCCGTCGTCGCGCTCGCCTTCTTCAACGGCGTCCTGCTCTTCGTGCACTGGCCGGCGATCGTCGAGGCGCAGGTCACCTCCGAGGCGGCCCACTTCTGGCTGCATGCCCTGATGCTGTTCGCCGCCCTGGTGATGTGGTGGCCGATCGTCTCGCCGTTGCCGGAGATGCCGCCGCTCAACCCGCCCGCCCAGATGCTGTACCTCTTCCTCCAGTCGCTCGCGCCGACGATCCCCGCGTCGTTCCTCACGTTCGGGCGCACCTTGCTCTACCCGGCCTACGCGGCCGACCCGCGGATCTGGGGGATCGGGCCCCTGACCGATCAGCTCGTCGCCGGACTGATCATGAAGCTGCTCGGGAGCGCGATCTTGTGGGTCGTGATCGGTTCCGTGTTCTTCCAGTGGGCCAACCGTGAGCGGAAACAGGACTGGGACGAGCTGCGTTGGCGCGACGTCGACGCCGAGATCCGTGCGGAGCTGAGGAGATGAGCCGAGACGCCAACCGGGAGGGACTGCTCCTGCCGATCGCGATCCCGCTGGCCGCGCTCGTGGCGATCGGGGCGGTCCTGTTCCTGTTCTCACGCGTGCTGCTGCGGGTGAAGCCCCATGCCGCCACGCTCGTCGCGCTCGTGGTCGCGGCCGCCATCTTGGGGATCGCGACGTTCGTGGCGAGCCGTCGCACCGTCACGACCGGGACCACCCTGTCGATGATCGGGGGGATCCTCGGCGTGGCGATGGTCGCCGGCGGGCTCGCCTTGATGATCGCGCCCCCGCAGGGCGAGGGGCCTGCGAAGCCGGTCCTGCAGCTCGTCGCGCCCCCCGACGCCGCCTCCAAGGGCTACAGCACCGACGCGCTCTCCGCGCCCGCGAACACCGCGTTCGACATCGCGTTCGACAACCAGGAGAACGGGGTGCAGCACAACGTCGTGATCACGTCCCAGGACGGGTCGCAGACCTTCTTCGACGGCGCGCTCACCACCGGCCCGTCCAAGGCGACCTACGCGGTCGACGCGCTGCCCGCCGGCACCTACGCGTACTTCTGCAAGGTGCACCCGACCACGATGAAGGGCACGCTCACGGTGACCGAGGGGGCGCAGCCGGGCGGCGGTGGCGGCGGTGGCGGTGGTGGCGGGATCACCGTGATCGCGAAGAACCTCGCGTTCGACACCAAGGAGATCGACCTGCCCGCCGGCGTCGAGACGACGATCACGTTCGAGAACCAGGACGCGGGTACCCCGCACAACATCGCGATCTTCACCGACGACTCGCTTTCGACCGTGCTGTTCCGCGGCGAGCTCGTCACGGGTCCGAACACCGTGCAGTACACGATCCCGGCGCTGGACCCCGGCACCTACTACTTCCATTGCGACGTGCACCCCACGATGAACGGATCGGTCGTCGTCAAGGACACGGGAACCGGCGGCTCCGGCGGCGGCTCGTCCAGCGCATCGTCGTCCACCGCACCGTCGTCGGCCTCCGCGTCGTCGTCGATGTCGATGGCGCCCTCGGCCAGCCCGAGCGGCTGAGGCCGGGCCGTTCGCCCGGCCGCTGGTAGCGTGAGCGCGATGCGGATCCCCACCCCCGTCGCCGCAGCCTTCGCCGTGCTGCTGCTCGCCTCCTGCTCGAAGGTCGCCGCCAGCCCGGCCGCCGGCGTCGTGCGCACGATGGACCGCCCGCTCGGGACGCTGAGTGGGGACGCGGTCGCCGGCGGACAGGTCAGCTCGGCCGACGCGGCCGGCACGGTGCTGGTGGTGAACGTCTGGGCCTCGTGGTGCGGCCCCTGCCAGCAGGAGCAGCCCGCGCTGGTGCAGGTGGCCCATCGCTACGCGGGGCGTGTCGCCTTCCTGGGGGTGAACTACGAGGACCAGACCGCGGCGGCAGGCGCCTGGGTGAGGCGGTTCAAGGTGCCGTACCCGAACCTGTTCGACCCCTCGGGCAGGACGGCCGCGACGCTCGGCTACGTCGGGCTCCCCGACACCTACCTCGTGGACCCCGGCGGGACGATCCGCTTCGCGATCAGCGGGGCGACCACCGCCGAGCAGCTCTCGGGCCTGTTGGACCAGCTGCTCGCGTCGGCGACGCCCTCGGTCGCAGCGTCGTCCCCCGCGGGCGGCTAGCGGACCAGCGCGTCGACCGCGACCGACCCGAACAGGGCGGCGAGGTACAGCACGGAGAACTTGAACAGGTCCCACGCGCGCGCCTCGGAGGGCTCGCGGTACAGGCGGAGGGCCCGCGCCACGAAGATCCCGCCGAGCACCACGGCGGTCGCGGTGTAGACCGGGCCCATCGAGCCGACCGGGACCAGCAGCAGGGTCACGCCGAACAGCACGAGGGAGTACAGGAAGATCTGCCGGCGGGTCTCCGCCTCGCCCTTCACGACCGGCAGCATCGGGATCCCGGCGGCCGCGTAGTCGTCCTGCACCTTCATCGCGAGCGCCCAGAAGTGCGGTGGGGTCCACACGAAGACCACCGCGAACAGCACCCACGCCGGCAGCGCGAGGGTGCCGGTCACCGCCGCCCAGCCCACGAGGACCGGGACGGCGCCCGCCGCGCCGCCGATCACGATGTTCTGCGTGCTCGTGCGCTTGAGCCACATCGTGTAGACGAAGACGTAGAACGCGATCGCCGAGAGCGCGAGCAGGGCCGCGAGCACGTTCACCGTGTAGGCGAGGAACGCGAACGAGATCGCGGACAGCACGAAGCCGAAGCGCAGCGCCGAGTCGGGATCCACCCGGTGGCGGGGGAGCGGCCGCTGGCGCGTGCGCCGCATCACCTGGTCGATGTCGCGGTCGAGGTACATGTTGATCGCGTTGGCGGCCCCGGCCGCGAGCGTGCCGCCCGCCAGCGTGAGCAGGATCAGCCAGATCGACGGCATGCCATGCGCCGCAAGCACCATCGCTGGGACCGTGGTGATCAGGAGCAGCACGATGATCCGCGGCTTCGTCAAGGCGACGTAGGCGGAGATCGTGTCGCGCAGCGAGGGGCCCGAGCCGGCGGGCGCGGTGGCGCCGCGGTCGACCCCGCCCACGGCGGCGTCCCCGGGCGGACGCTCCTCGTCGGGGCGCAGGCGCGCGGCGACCGCGAGCGCGATGACGCTCGTCCAGATCAGGGCGGAGTCCGCGACGTGCAGGGCCCGCGGGACGGTGGCGAGGTCGGTGACCACGTTCAGCCCGCCCAGCGCGATCTCGGCCAGCACGAACACGAGGGCGAGCGTCGACAGGCGCACGAACTCCGGCACGCGGGGGCGCATCGTGCGTGCCCGCACCGCCTGCCAGCCGAGCAGCGCCGTCACCACCAGAGCGAGGGTGCGGTGCACGAACATGTCCGCGGCCCCGGGCGGGCCGAACGACGGGATCAGCCGCCCGCCCATCAGCGGCCAGTCGCGGAAGGCCAGACCGGCCCCCTCGGCGCGCACGTACGTGCCCACCAGCAGCAACAGGTACGTGGCGCCGGCCGCCCACGCCGTCAGCCGCGCATAGCCCCGGTCCGCCCGGCTCACCCTGCCGGGGCGCACCAGCGTGGCGAGCGTCGCGATCGCGACCGAGATCCCGAGCACGACGAAGGCCACCGCGAAGTGAAGGGTCACGACCTGGGGGTCCTCGTGGGTGGCGATGATCCAGCCGCCGATCGCGCCCTGGATCGCGAACAGCGGCGCGAGCGAGACGGCGAGCCACGCCGCCGCTCGCGGCATCGGGAGCGCGTGACCCCTGCGCACGCGGAGCAGCGCGACGATCGCGACGACCGCCAGGGCGATCGAGAGCGTCCCCGAGATGACGGCGAGCAGCCGGTGCACGTACTCGATCAGCGTGTGGTACTCGAAGCGCGGGATCCAGCGCCCGTAGCACCTCGGCCAGTCCGGGCAGCCGTCGCCGGACCCGGTGGTCCGCACGACGCCGCCCCAGACGATCAGCAGCAGGGTGGCGACCGCGGTGGCGAGCGCGAGGAGACGGAACCGCTTCATCGGCGTAGTGGGGCACATCATAGAGGCGGTGCGCAACAGGGACGCGGACGGGGCGGGCGCTGCGATACTCCGGACATGCCGTCCGGTCCGACGCCCGCCGCTTCGTTCCCCGCCCTGCGCGACCGACTCGGCGAGGAGCTCGACCGCGCGCTCGCGACCGCCTCCGCGGAGCTCGCCGCGATCGACCCGTCGGCAGGATGGCTCGTGGAGGAGCTCCGGCGGTTGCTCGACGCCGGGGGCAAACGGCTGCGTCCCGTCTTCTGCGTCTGGGGCCACCTCGCCGCGGGCGGGCAGGACGACGACCGGATCGTGCGCGCGGCCGCGGCGTTCGAGCTGCTGCACACGATGGCGCTGATCCACGACGACGTGATGGACCGCTCGCCGACGCGGCGCGACGTGGCCTCGACCTACGCCCACCTGAGCGCGCAGGCGGCCTCCCGCGGGGTCGCGGACCCCGAGCGAGCGGGGATCGCCGAGGCCGTGCTCGCCGGCGACGTCGCGGCCGTGCTCGCCGATCGGCTCCTGCTGACCTCGGGGTTCCCGCCCGAGCGGCTGGTCCGGGCGCTCGACCGGTACCAGCGCGTCCAGCTCGAGATGGCGGTCGGGCAGTCGCTGGATCTGCGGGCCCACGACGCGGACACGCGCCGCGTGGCGCACCTCAAGGGCGGGTCGTACACGGTGACCGGCCCGCTGCTCGTGGGCGCGACCCTGGCGGGGGCGGGCGCGGAGGTCCTGGAGACGCTCGTGCGCTTCGGCGACCCGCTCGGGCAGGCGTTCCAGCTGCTGGACGACATCCGCGACGGCGAGGCGGCGCCCGGTGTCTCCCCGGAGGACACCCATGGGCTCGTCGAACGGGCCCGGGCGGCGCTGGGCGCCCCGCCGCTCACCGACGCGGGGGCCCGCGCCCTCGGCGCGCTCGCGGACCTGGTGGCGGGATGACCGAGGACGTGGCCGTCTTGCGCCGGGCGTTCCGCGACGTCCCGACGTGCCGTATCGCGACGGTTCGCCCCGACGGGGGCCCCCACGTCGCGGCCCGCTGGTTCGTGTGGCTCGAGGACGCCGTGTGGGTCGCCACCCGGGTCGGGGACGCGACCTGGGAGGACCTCGCGGTCGACCCCCGGGTCTCGATCCTGATCGACCACGGCCGCGACTGGGTCGACCTCGCCGGGGTGCGGGCCGAAGGGGTCGCCGAGCTGTTCCCGGCCGAGCACCCCGACCTGCGCGCCCCGATGTCGGCCTGGCACGAGAAGTACCGGCCGATGTTCGCCGGCGACGGCTTCGAACGGTTCGCGGTGGAGGTGGGCACGCTGGGGTTCGTGCGGGTCGTGCCCTCCCGGATCGAGGCCTGGGACCACCGGGCCGCGCGCTGAGGACCCTCGTTCCCGCACGGTCGCCGTTGCCGCCGGGGCGTCCTAGACTCGGGACTTCGGAACCGCGGAAGGTACGGTACCCTCGAGCTTGTGAAAGCTTTCACAAGCCTCCAGGGGTGGGGTCCGAAGACCCGGGGGAAGGCGAGGGCGTGACGCCGGTCGATACCGATGTGCTGATCGTGGGAGCGGGCCCGGGGGGCTCGGCCGCCGCCTACCACCTCGCGCGCCACGGCATCGACGTCACCCTGGTGGAGAAGGCGACCTTCCCACGGGTCAAGGTCTGCGGCGACGGGCTCACCCCGCGCGCGGTCAAGGCGATGCAGCAGATGGGCGTGCAGACCGACGACCCGACCTTCGAGAAGGTGATCGGTCTGCGCGTCTACTCGCGGCACACGACGATCGAGCTGCCGTGGCCGGAGCTGGAGTCCTTCCCCCGCTACGGCCTGGTGATGCCGCGCGAGGGGTTCGACCAGCTGCTCGCCGAGCGCGCGGTCAAGGCCGGCGCGCGGCTGCTCGAGGCGACCGAGGCCGTGGCGCCGATCGTCGAGGACGGGTGGGTGCGCGGCGCGACGGTCCGTCCGAGCGCCGACCGGGAGGCGGAGCCCACGGCGATCCGGGCCCGGTTCACGATCGCCTCCGACGGCGCCTCGAGCCGGTTCGCCAAGCCGCTCGGCGTCCGGCGCGACGACTCGCGTCCCCTCGGGATCGCCGCTCGCCGGTACTACCGGGTCCCCTACCACCCGGGGCCCTGGTTCGAGTCGTGGCTCGACCTGTGGGACGGCGACATGCTCCTGCCCGGCTACGGCTGGCTCTTCCCCGTCGCGGGCGGCAGGATCAACCTCGGCGCGGGGCTGCTCAACACCTTCAAGCACTTCCAGGACGTCTCGGCCCAGCAGCTGTTCTCGGCCTTCGCCCGGATGCTCCCGCCCGAGTGGGGGATCTCCGAGGAGACCGCCGAGGGCCGGGTGCTCTCCGGGCCGCTGCCCATGAGCCTCAACCGGGTCCCGACCACCGTGCCGGGCCTCCTGCTGATCGGCGACGCCGTGGGCGCGGTGAACCCGTTCAACGGGGAGGGGATCGCCTACGCGATGGAGACCGGCGAGATCGCGGCGGACCTGCTCCACGAGTCCCTGGTGAAGGACCGGCCGGGCCTCGCGATGCAGTACCCGCAGGTGCTGCGCGAGACCTACGCCCGCTACTTCTTCATCGGGCGGCAGTTCGCGAAGATCGTCGGCAACCCCGCGATCATGGGGCGCGCCACGCGGCTGCTGCTCCCGAACGAGCGCGTGATGGCCTTCGCGCTGCGGGTGATGGCGAACCTGACCGACGGGCCCGACGGCGACGTGCAGGACAAGCTGTTCGCCGTGATGCAGCGGGTGGCGCGCGCGTCGTGAACCGTAGGATGGGCGCTCGATGCTGACCGACTACCTGCCGATCGTGATCATGGCGGTCCTGGCGGCGGCGTTCGCGCTCGCGTCGCTCGGCGCGTCCTCGATGCTCCGGCCGCGGCATCCCAACGCCGTGAAGCTCTCTCCCTACGAGTGCGGCAACGACCCGGTGCGGCTGCCGCGCGGGGAGCGGTTCAGCGTGAAGTTCTACGTCGTGGCGATGCTGTTCATCGTGTTCGACATCGAGACGATCTTCCTGTTCCCCTGGGCGGTGTCGTTCCGCGCGCTCGGGATGTTCGGTCTGGTCGAGATGGCGGTGTTCATCGCGCTCGTGCTCGTGGCCTACGTCTACATCTGGCGCAAGGGCGGGTTCGACTGGGCGAGCGGCAGCGTCACGCCGAACGAGGCCGACGAGGTCGCCGAGCGCGAGCGGGTGCTGGAGGGAGCCGGCCGTGCCCGTTGAGCGGCTCCCCGGGATCCAGACCGGCAAGACCCCCGAAGAGGTCGAGGAGGAGGTCGAGCGCGGGGTCTTGCTCACCTCGCTCGACCGCGCGGTGGGCTGGGCGCGCAAGCAGTCGATGTGGCCGGCCACGTTCGGGCTGGCGTGCTGCGCGATCGAGATGATGTCGACAGGCGCCGGCGAGTACGACCTGTCGCGTTGGGGGATGGAGCTGTTCCGCGGCTCGCCCCGCCAGTCCGACCTGATGATCGTCGCCGGGCGCGTCTCGCAGAAGATGGCGCCGGTCCTGCGGAGGATCTACGACCAGATGCCCGACCCGAAGTGGGTGATCTCGATGGGCGTGTGCGCCTCGGCCGGCGGGATGTTCACGAACTACGCCGTGATCCAGGGCGTGGACTCGATCGTGCCGGTCGACGTGTACGTGCCGGGCTGCCCACCGCGGCCCGAGATGCTGATGCACGGGATCTTGACGTTGCACCACAAGGTCCGGACCTCGGAGCCGTTCCGTTGAGCCCCGAGGACCTCGCCGCCGCCGTCCGGGGCCGGTTCCCGGAGGTGATCGTCGCCCGCGGCGACGTGATGGTGAGCGTCGACCGTGACGACCTGCTCGACGCGCTCGCGTGGCTCCGCGACGAGCCCGGCGTGGAGCTCGGCTTCCTGTCGTCGCTGACCGCCACGGACTGGCCCGAGGCCGACCCGCGCTTCTGGGTTGCCTACGACCTGCGTTCGATCACCCGGATGCACCGTCTGCGCGTGAAGGTGGGCCTGCGCGCGGAGGACCCGCACGTGCCGAGCGTGACGAGCCTGTTCCCCACGGCGAACTGGCACGAGCGCGAGACCTACGACTTCTACGGGATCGTGTTCGACGGCCACCCGCACCTGACGCGGATGCTCATGCCCGAGGACTGGGAGGGGTATCCGCTGCGCAAGACCGAGGAGCTGGGCGGGGTGATGACGCGCTACAAGGGGGCGCTCGTGCCGCCGATCGACCGCCGGGGAGGGCCGCGCTGATGCACGGGGGCGACCGCACCGAGCCGCGCGAGCTCCGCGACGAGCGTACCGGCGAGCTCCGCCAGGAGACGATGATCGTCAACATGGGGCCTCAGCACCCTTCGACCCACGGGGTGCTCCGCCTCCTCCTCGAGCTCGACGGCGAGACCGTGATCTCGTGCGAGCCGGTGATCGGCTACCTGCACACCGGGATCGAGAAGAACACCGAGTACCGCACGTGGATGCAGGGCGTGACCTTCGTGACCCGCGCGGATTACCTGGCGCCGTTCTTCAACGAGCTCGCCTACTGCCTGGCGGTGGAGCGGCTGCTCGGCGTCGAGGCGCCCGAGCGGGCGCAACTGATCCGGGTGCTGGTCTGCGAGCTGAACCGGATCGCGTCGCACCTCGTGTACCTGGCCACCGGTGGGATGGAGCTCGGCGCGGTCTCCGTGATGCTCTACGGGTTCCGCGAGCGCGAGATGGTGCTGGACATCTTCGAGGCGATCACCGGGCTGCGGATGAATCACGCGTACATCCGGATCGGCGGGCTCGCGATGGACCTGCCCGAGGACGGCCCCGCGCGCGTGCGCGACCTCCTCGAGGTGCTGCCCGGGCGGATCGACGAGTACGAGACGCTCCTGAACGAGAACCCGATCTGGCGCGAGCGCAACGTGGGGGTCGCGCGCCTGTCGGCCGAGGACGCGCTCGCGCTCGGGGCGACCGGGCCGATCCTGCGCGCGGCGGGTGTGGCGGCGGACCTGCGCAAGGACGCGCCTTACTGCGGCTACGAGACCTTCGAGTTCGACGTGCCGGTGCGCACCGAGGCCGACGCCTACGCGCGCTACCTCGTGCGGATCGCCGAGATGCGGGAATCGCTCAAGATCGCGCGCCAGGCGATCGACCGGATCGAGGCCACGCCGGGTCCGGTGATGGTCGAGGACCCGAAGGTGGCGTGGCCCGCGAAGCTCTCGGTCGGCCCCGACGGGATCGGCAACGACCCGGAGTACCTGCGCCACATCATGGAAGGGTCGATGGAGGCCCTGATCCACCACTTCAAGATGGTGACCGAGGGCGTGGCCGTCCCCGCCGGCGAGGTGTACCAGGCGATCGAGGCGCCCCGCGGCGAGCTGGGGATGTACGTCGTGTCCGACGGCGGCCACCGTCCCTACCGCGTGAAGATCCGCGACCCCTCGTTCGTGAACCTGCAGGCGCTCCCGAAGATGGTCGAGGGCTACCTGGTCGCCGACGTGGTCGCGGCGAACGCCTCGCTCGACCCGGTCATGGGAGGGGTGGACCGCTAGATGGCGCTGCTCGACGGACGCGTGCTCGACGACGCGCGAGCGATCGTGGCGCGCTACCCCGCCGAGCATCCGCGCTCGGCGATCATGCCGCTGCTCTACCTCGTGCAGTCCGAGGAAGGCATGGTGACGCGCGAGGGGATGCGCGAGATCGGCGCGCTCCTGGGGATCACCACCGCGGAGGTCGAGGCGGTCGCGAGCTTCTACACGATGTACCGCCTGCGCCCGACCGGCACCCACGTCGTGAACGTCTGCACGAACCTCGCGTGCAAGCTCCGGGGCGCGAACGAGGTCTACGCGGCGGCGCGGGAGGAGGCGGGGCTCGCGCCCGGCCAGGAGGTCTCCGAGGACGGGCTGTTCACGGTCCACGAGGAGGAGTGCCTGGGCGTGTGCGACTTCGCCCCTGCCGTGCAGGTCAACTTCGCCAACCACGACGAGATGACGCCCGAGCGGGTCCGCGAGCTCGTCGTGCGTCTGCGCGCCGGGGAGGTGCCGGCGCCGGCGCGCGGTCCCGTGGTGCCG
This sequence comes from Planctomycetaceae bacterium, assembly GCA_050257835.1. Classification (GTDB taxonomy): domain Bacteria; phylum Actinomycetota; class UBA4738; order UBA4738; family HRBIN12; genus AC-51. The sequence goes on from JBLMXP010000061.1 coordinate 16,364, forward strand.
AGCTTCAGGGCCGCATGCCGGGTGCTCGCCGGGCTCGAGGAGGTGCCGGCTCCGTGACCCTGGACTTCGAGCGGCGTCTCACGCGCCACTGGGGCGAACCGAGCGTGATCGGGATCGACGGCTACGAGGCCGCCGGCGGCTACGCGGCGCTCCGTCAGGCCGTGGGGATGGCCGCGAGCGACATCGTCGAGGTGGTCAAGGCGAGCGGCCTTCGCGGCCGCGGCGGCGCCGGGTTCCCCGCCGGCATGAAGTGGAGCTTCGTCCCGATGGACACCGGCAAGCCCACCTACGTCGTGGTGAACTTCGACGAGTCCGAGCCGGGAACCTGCAACAACCGCGAGCTGATCGAGCGTGAGCCGCACCGGCTGCTCGAAGGCGCGGCGATCGCCGCGCTCGCGATCTCGTGCCAGACCGTCTTCGTCTACGTCCGCGGCGAGTACCTGTGGCAAAGCGTCGTGCTCGAGCGCGCGATCGCGGAGGCCTACGCGAAGGGCTACCTCGGCGCCGACGTGATGGGCTCGGGCCTGCGGGTCGACGTGGTGCTGCACCGCGGCGCCGGCGCCTACATCTGTGGCGAGGAGACGGCCCTGCTCAACTCGCTCGAGGGCCTGCGCGGCCAGCCGCGCCTGCGCCCACCGTTCCCGGCGGTGGAGGGCCTCTACGCGAGCCCGACCGTGATCAACAACATCGAGACGCTGATGAACGTGCCCGACATCATCACCCGCGGCGCCGAGTGGTTCCGCGAGCTCGGCACCGAGAAGTCCCCCGGCACGAAGATGGTGACGGTCAGCGGCAAGGTCGAGCGACCCGGCAACTACGAGATCCCGCTCGGCACCCCGTTCCGCGTCGTGCTGGAGGAGCTCGCCGGCGGCGTGCTCGGCGGGCGGGCGCTGAAGGCCTGGACCCCGGGCGGCTCCTCGACGCCGATGCTCACCGCCGCGGACGTGGACACGCCGCTGGACTACGAGTCGCTCGCGGCCGCCGGCTCGATGCTCGGCACCGCCGCGATCATGGTGATGGACGAGACCGACTGCGTCGTGGACTGCGCCACGCGGATGGTGAAGTTCTACGCGCACGAGTCCTGCGGCAAGTGCACGACCTGCCGCGAAGGCTCGTGGTGGGCGACGCGCGTGCTCGACCGGCTCGAGCAGGGCTACGGGCGCGAGCAGGACCTGCCGGTGATGACCGACCTCGGCAAGCACATCTTGTTCCGCGCGTTCTGCGCCCTCGCCGACGGCACCGCCTCGGTGATCAACTCGAGCCTGAAGCACTTCCGCGATGAGTACGAGGAGCACGTGCGCCTGGGCGGCTGCCCGCTCAAGATCGAGCACCTGGCGGAGGCGCGCGTGTGACCGAGCCGCTCGTCACCCTCACGATCGACGGCAAGGAGGTGAGCGTGCCCCGCGGCACGCTGATCATCCGCGCGGCCGAGCGCGTGGGCGTGGAGATCCCGCGCTTCTGCGACCACCCCTACCTCGAGCCGGCCGGCGCCTGCCGCCAGTGCTACGTCTCGATCGAGGGCCAGCCCAAGCTCAACACGGCCTGCACCGCGACGGTGGCCCCCGGCATGGTCGTCCGCACGCAGAACACCGACGAGACGGTGCGGGAGGCGCAGGTCGCGAACCTCGAGTTCCTGCTCCTGAACCACCCGCTCGACTGCCCGATCTGCGATCGCGGCGGCGAGTGCCCGTTGCAAGATCAGGCGCTCGCCTACGGGCCGGGGGAGAGCCGCTACGTCGACGCCAAGCGCGTGTTCCCCAAGCCGGTCCCGCTGTCGCCGCTCGTGAACCTGGACCGCGAGCGCTGCGTGCTCTGCGCGCGGTGCACGCGGTTCTGCGACCAGATCAGCGGCGACCGGTTCATCGAGCTGTTCGCGCGCGGGGCGGGGGAGCGGGTCTCGATCGCGGCCGGGGAGGACTTCCGCTCGCCGTTCAGCGGCAACACGATCCAGATCTGCCCGGTGGGCGCGCTCACCGCCACGCCCTACCGCTTCGTCGCGCGGCCCTTCGACCTCACCTCCGTCGACTCGGTCTGCCAGCACTGCAGCGCGGGGTGCAACGTACGCGTCGACATGCGACGGGGCGAGGTCGTGCGCGTGCTGGCGCGCGAGAACCCGCTCGTGAACGACGCCTGGATCTGCGACAAGGGCCGGTTCGCGTTCCGCCACTGGGACGCCCCGGGCCGCGTGAGCATCCCGCTGATCCGCGAGCGCGGCCTGGAGCCGGCGTCCTTCGGCGAGGCGCTGTCGTGGATCGCGGAGCGCGCGGAGGGCAGGCGGGTCGCCTTCCTGGCCGGCGGCCGACTGCTCGACGAGGACGCCTACGCGTTGTCGAAGCTCGCGCGGACCGTGTTCGCCACGAACGACCTGGACCATCGCCGCGAGTTCCACGGGGGCATCGCGGAGCGGCGCGAGGCCGCCGGCGCCCTCGACGTGACCTATGCCGACGTCGAGCGCGCGAAGGCGATCGTGGTGGTCGGGCTCGACGCCGAGCAGGAGGTCCCGATCCTGCACCTGCGGATCCGCAAGGCGGCGGTGCGCGGCGCGAAGGTGTTCGTGGTCGCCTCGCGTGAGACGCGTCTGCGCGACGTCGCCGAGCACGTGCTCGTGCGTCCGGGCCATGAGGCCTACACGCTCGAGCGGATCAAGGACGGGGTCCAGGACGACTCGCCCGAGGCGCGGGTCGCGGCGGCCCTGCGGGCCGCGGGCGAGGACGCGTTGGTCCTGGCCGGCCGGCGGCTGCAGGAGCATCCGCTCGCGGCCGACCTGGCGGTCGAGGTGGCCGCCAAGGTCGGGGCGCGCTTCGCATCGATCGGCCGTCGCGCGAACGACCGGGGGGCGCTGCGCGCGGGGGTGCACCCCTGGCTGCTGCCGGGCGGGCGCCGCTTCGACGAGGCCGAGGAGCGCGCCGAGGTCGAGGCGGTCTGGGGTCCGATCATGGCCCCGGGTCCCGGCCGCGACACGATGGCGATCCTGCGAGCGTGCGCCGACCGCGAGGTCGACGTGCTGTTCCTCGTGGGCATCGACCCGATCCGCGATCTGCCCGACGCGGCGCTCGTGCGGCGGGCGCTCGACAACGTTCCGGTGGTGGTCGTCCAATCGCTCGAGCTCGGGGACCTCGAGTCGTTCGCGAGCGCGTTCCTGCCCGCCGCGGCGTTCCTCGAGCGCGACGGGCACATCAGCGACTGGGAGGGCCGCGGCCAGCGGGTGCGGCCGATCCGGGGGCCGGCGGGGATCAGCCGTCCCGACTGGGAGATCTTCGCCGGCCTGGCCGCAGCGATGGGTGGGGACCTCGGGTTCGACACGCTCGAGGAGCTCCGGGAGGAGATGGGGTCGCTGCTCGCGCCGCGGGCCGTCGCGCACCGCCCGGACGCGTGGGTCGGCGCGGGCGCGCCGCAGTGGATGGACGACCTGACCCTGTTCACCTACCCGCTGCTCGTGGACGAGGGCCGGCTGTCCGAGCGCGCCGACGAGCTGAAGGAGGCCCTCGGCGAGCCTGCGTTCGCCGAGCTGCACCCGGAGGACGCGGAGGCGCGTCATCTGGCCGACGGCGGCCTCGTGCGGCTGCGGACCGACGCGGGGGAGGCCGTGGTGCCGCTGCGCGTGACGCCGACCGTCGCGCCGGGCTCGGTGTTCGTGCCCTTCAACCAGCCGGGACTGGCCGTGAACACGCTCCTGTCCGGACGCTGGAGCGCCGCTGTCGCGCTCGAGGCGGTCGCCGAGGAGGCGACGGCCGCGGTCGCGCCCTCGGCCGGAGGTGAGGTCGCGTGACCGGGATCGACTGGGTCCTGCTCGTCGGCCGCGTGGTCGTGGTGTTCGCGGGGCTGCTGATCGCCGTCGTGCTCTACATCTGGATGGAGCGCAAGGTGATCGCCGACATGCAGACGCGCATGGGCCCGATGCGCGCGGGCCCGCGCGGGATCTTGATCACCCTGGCCGACGGGCTGAAGCTCTTCTTCAAGGAGGCCTTCGTCCCGACGATGGCCGACCGGCCGGTGTTCATGCTGGCGCCGATCGCCGCGATGGTCCCGGCGTTCCTCGCCTTCGCGGTGATCCCGTTCGGCGCGCCGATCCACATCTTCGGCCGCGAGGTGCCGATGCAGCTGGCCGACCTCAACGTGGGCGTGCTGTGGGTCCTCGCGATGACCTCGATCGGCATCTACGCGGTGGTGCTCGCCGGCTGGGCCTCGGGCTCGAACTACCCGCTGCTGGGCGGCGTGCGCTCGAGCGCGCAGATGATCAGCTACGAGGTCGCGATGGGCCTGGCGCTCGTCGCCGTGATCATGTACTCGGGCGAGCTGAAGCTCTCGGCGATCGTGGACCAGCAGGACAAGGTCTGGAACGTGATCCCGCAGTTCCCGGCGTTCGTCGTGTTCCTGATCTGCGCGCTGGCCGAGGTGAACCGGCCGCCCTTCGACCTGGCCGAGGCGGAGTCCGAGCTGGTGGCGGGATTCCACACCGAGTACTCGGGGATGACCTTCGCGATGTTCTACCTGGGCGAATACGTGAACACCGTGACGGTCTCCGCGATCGCCGTGACGCTGTTCCTCGGCGGGTGGCGCGGCTGGTGGCCGTTCGAGGGCGCGTGGGCCTGGGTCGGGCCCGTGCTCTGGTTCGTGCTCAAGGTGACCGCGATCGTCTACCTGTTCATCCTGGTCCGAGGCACCCTGCCGCGGATGCGCTACGACCGCCTGATGAACTTCGGGTGGAAGGTCCTGATCCCGTTCGGCCTGTTCTGGGTGCTCGCGACCGGTGCGATCATCACGCTGCCCGAGCGCTACGGGCGCACCCGCGGCTCGATCGTCGCGATCGGCTTGATCGTCGCCGTCGGGCTGATCGGGTCGCTCGTCAAGCCCTACCTCGAGCCACGCCGCGAGGGGGTGCGATGAGCGACCGCGAGCCGCGTGCCGAGGGCGAGGTCACGCAGGCGCCCGAGACGGAGCCCTCGCGCACCCCCGCGTGGTGGGCGATCGCCAAGGGGATGGGGACCGTCTTCAAGCAGACGTTCCGGGCCGACAACACCCAGGAGTACCCGAAGGAGATCGTGCAGCCGCCGCCTCGGTCGCACATCGGCCGGCACCGGCTGAACCGCCACGACGACGGCCTGGAGAAGTGCATCGGGTGCGAGCTGTGCGCCTACGCGTGCCCCGCGGACGCGATCTGGGTCGAGGGCGAGGACAACGACCCCGCGAACCCGGTGAGCCCCGGCGAGCGCTACGCGAAGGACTACCAGGTCAACTACCTGCGCTGCATCATGTGCGGCCTGTGCGTCGAGGCGTGCCCGACGCGCGCGCTCACGCTCACCAGCTACTACGAGCTGGCGTTCACCTCGCGGGAGGACGCGATCTGGACGAAGGAGCAACTGCTCGAGCCGCCGCCGCCCCTGGGCACGAGCCCGATCGACAAGGAGGGGCTCTGATGCCCCTGGACAACGTCGTGTTCTGGGTGTTCGGGCCGATCGCCGTCGCGAGCGCGCTCGGGATGCTCCTGGTGCGCAACGCGGTGCACGCGGCGCTGTTCCTGGTCGTGAACTTCTTCTGCCTGGCGGTGATGTACCTGCTGCTCGACGCGCCGTTCCTGTTCGCGGTGCAGATCATCGTCTACGCCGGCGCGATCATGGTGCTGTTCCTGTTCGTGATCATGCTCCTCGGTGTCGACGAGGGGCTGGACCTGCGCGAGCGGTTCAAGGCCCAACGTCCGCTCGCGGTGCTGCTCGGGATCGGGTTCGTCGTGGAGCTGTTCGTGGCGCTGCGCGCCGGTATCGGGTTCGCGACGAAAGCGCCGCCGGGGTTCGAGCGGATCAACGACCCCGGCAACGTGCAGGCGGTGTCGACCGTGCTGTTCCGCGACTACTTCTTCCCGTTCGAGGTGACGTCGATCCTGCTGCTGATCGCCGCGATCGCCGCGATGGTCCTGGCCCAGCGCAAGGCGCGCGCGATCACCCAGGCCGAGATCGAGGCGGCCCGCGGCGCCTCCGACGTCTCCGAGGAGAGCCCGTCGGGGGTGGCCGGATGAGGACGCCGATCGCCTACTTCATCCTGCTGTCGGGGATCTTGTTCATGCTCGGCACCGTCGGCGTGCTGATCCGCAAGAACGCGCTGTTGATCTTCATGTCGGTGGAGCTACAGCTGAACGCGGTCAACCTCGCGCTCGTCGCCTTCTCGCGGATGCACATGGACCTCACGGGCCAGGTTCTCGCGTTCTTCTCGATGGTGGTGGCGGCCGCGGAGGTGGTGGTCGGGCTCGCGATCATCGTGTCCCTGTACCGCCGGCGCCGGTCGGTCGACGTGGACGACGTGCGGGAGCTGCGGTGGTAGGGGCGGAGCTGACGCCCGTCGCGGCGCCCACGGGGGTGCTCTCGCTCCTGTGGCTGATCCCGGCGCTGCCGCTCGCCGGCGCCGCGGTCAACCTGTTCTTCGGCAAGCGCCTGGGTCGCGCGGCCGGGGTCCTGGGATCCCTCACGGTGGTCGCGGCGTTCGTCGTCTCGGCGCTCGCGGTGAGGGACCTGCTGGGGCTGCCGAGCGAGGGCCGCCTCGTGGTCCAGCACCTGTTCGACTGGATCTCCGTGGGCCGGTTCACGGTCGGCGCCGACCTTCGGCTGGACGCCGAGAGCGCCACGATGATCATGGTCGTCACCGGGGTCGGGGCGCTGATCCACATCTACTCGATCGGCTACATGCGCGGGGACGCCCGCTACGGACGGTTCTTCTCCTACATGAACCTGTTCGTGTTCTTCATGCTGATGCTCGTCCTGGGCCAGAACTTCCTCGTGCTGTACCTGGGGTGGGAGGGCGTCGGCCTGTGCTCCTACCTGTTGATCGGGTTCTGGTTCGAGAAGAAGGAGAACGCCGAGGCGGCGAAGAAGGCCTTCATCACGACCCGGATCGGTGACGCGGGGATGATGGTCGGGATCGCGCTGATCGCGTTCAAGTTCGGGACGCTCGACTTCGACAAGGTCTTCTCCTCGGCGCCCGGCGTGCTCACGGCGGGCGCGGCCACCGCGATCTCGCTCCTGCTGTTCTCGGGGGCGGTCGGCAAGTCCGCGCAGGTTCCCCTGCACGTGTGGCTCCCCGACGCGATGGCCGGCCCGACCCCGGTCTCGGCGCTGATCCACGCCGCCACCATGGTGACCGCCGGCGTCTACCTCGTCGTGCGGACCCACGTCCTGTTCGCGTTGTCGCCGATCGCCCTGGACGTCGTCGCGATCACGGGCCTGATCACGATGCTGTTCGCGGGGACCGTGGCCCTCGGGCAGTGGGACATCAAGCGGGTCCTCGCGTGGTCCACGATCAGCCAGCTCGGCTACATGTTCATGGCCGCCGGACTGGGCGCCTACTCGATCGCGATGTTCTTCCTGGTCGCTCACGCCTTCTACAAGGCCCTGCTGTTCCTCGGCTCGGGTTCCGTGATCCACGGGATGCACGACGAGCAGGACATGCGGAAGATGGGCGGGCTGTCGTCCAGGATGCCCGTCACGGCGATCACGATGAGCGTGGCGGCGCTCTCCCTCGCCGGCTTCCCGTTCCTCGCCGGCTTCTACGCCAAGGACCTGCTGCTCGAGGTCGCCGAGACGAACGCGCGATGGGGCTTCTACGTCCTGGGCTCGGTCGGCGCGTTGTTCTCGGCCCTCTACATCTTCCGGCTGGTCTTCCTCACGTTCTTCCGCGAGGCCCGGTCGGAGGAGGCCGCGCACGCGCACGAGTCGCCGGCCGTGATGACGGTCCCGCTGGCGATCTTGGCGGCCGGAGCGGTGCTGGCCGGCCTCCTCAGCCTCTCGCCGGAGGGGTGGATCCATCGCTTCCTCGAGGCGGTGCTCGGCGCCGCGCCCGTCGGATCGCAGGGCCTGTCGAAGCCGGTCTTCTACGCGATCGCGATGGCGATCACGTTCGGCGGGCTCGGCCTCGCGTGGTGGGTCTGGGGGAGCGGCCGCGTGGACTGGATGCGGTTGCGGGAGCGGCTCGAGCCCCTGCCGACGACCCTGCTCCGCGGCTGGTACGTCGACCGCGCCTACGACCTGGTGCTGATCCAGCCCGCGAAGGCCCTGGCGGGGATCGTCGCCTTCGTCGTCGACGCGAGGTGGATCGACGGGTTGGTGAACGCGATCGGCGGCGGCGTCAAGCGACTGGCGCAGGGCGGCCGGCTCGTGCAGACCGGCTACGTGCGGACCTACGCCCTGGCCGTGTTCCTCGGCGCCGTGGTCGTCCTCGCCTACGTGGGGGTGCGGCTGTGAGGGACGCGGTCCTTTCCGTCACGATCTTCCTGCCGCTCGTCGGGGTTGCCGCGCTCGCGATCGGCCGGGACCGGTTCGGGGACCGCGAGGCACGCTGGGTCGCGCTGGTCACGGCCCTGGCGACGTTCGCCGTCTCGCTCGTGATCGTGGCCGACTTCGACCGCAGCGCCCCCGGTTACCAGCTGGTCGAGCAGGCATGGTGGGTCAAGGATCTCGGCCTGCAGTACCTGGTGGGCGTGGACGGGTTCAGCCTGTGGCTGGTGCTGCTCAGCACGTTCCTGTTCCCGGTCTCGATCCTCGCGTCGTGGCCGATCGCGAAGAACGTGCGGCTGTACATGGGCGCGATGCTCGCGCTCGAGACCGCGGTGCTGGGGTCGTTCCTCGCGCTGGACCTGCTGCTCTTCTTCCTGTTCTTCGAGGCGATCCTCGTCCCGATGTACCTGCTGATCGGCGGGTGGGGGGGCGAGCGCCGCGTCTACGCGGCCGTCAAGTTCTTCCTGTTCACGATGGCCGGTTCGGCCTTCCTGCTGGTCGGGACGCTGTTCCTCTACGCGAAGTCGGGCGGCGCGGGCTCGGGGACCTTCGACCTCCGCCAGCTCCAGGCGGTCGCCGCGACGCTGCCGGTGGCCACCGCGCGCTGGTTGTTCCTCGCGTTCTTCGTGGCCTTCGCGGTGAAGGTGCCGCTGTTCCCGCTGCACACCTGGCTCCCCGACGCGCACACCGAGGCCCCGACGGCCGGCTCGGTGCTGCTCGCGGGCGTCCTGCTGAAGGTCGGCACGTACGGCCTGCTGCGGTTCAACCTCTCGTTGTTCCCGGAGGCCTCCGTGCACTTCCGCACGTTCGTCTCGGTGCTGGCGGTGATCGGGATCGTCTACGGAGCGGTGTGCGCCCTGATCCAGAGCGACGTGAAGAGGCTGGTGGCCTACTCCTCGGTGTCGCACCTGGGGTTCGTGGTGCTCGGGCTGTTCGCGTTCACGATGCAAGGCGTCACCGGCGGCGTCCTCCAGATGGTGAACCACGGGCTGGCCACCGGCGGGCTGTTCCTGCTGGTCGGGATGGTCTACGAGCGCACCCACACGCGCGAGCTGTCCGAGATGGGTGGTCTCGCCAAGGTGATGCCCTGGCTGCTGGGCGCCTTCCTGTTCACGGTGATCGCGAGCGTCGGGCTCCCCGGGCTCAACTCCTTCGTCGGCGAGTTCCTCGTCGTGGTGGGGACCTTCGCCGTGAGCCACATCCTCGGGTCGGTCGCGGTGATCGCGGTCGTGCTCGCGGCGATCTACCTGCTCTGGTCCTACCAGCGCCTGGCCTACGGCGAGGTCCGCGAGGAGCACCGCCACCTGCCGGACCTGTCCGGTCGCGAATGGGCGGTGCTCGCGCCGGTGTTGGCGCTGCTGCTCGTGCTCGGGATCTTCCCCTCGCTCCTGACCCGCACGATCGACCCCGCCAGCCAGCGGGCGATCGCCCATGTGCACCCGACCCAGCAGACCACCGACGTGGGTGACGCGCAGCTCGCGAACGCGCGCCTGGCGGCGTTCAGCGACGGGAGCGGCCCGTGATCCTCACGCCCACGGTCGTGTTCGCGCCGGTCCTGCCCGAGCTGATCCTGGTCGCGGCGGCGATCGTGACGATGCTCTACGAGGCGTTCGCCCCGCGGTCGAGCCGCTGGGTCCACCTGACGCTCGCCGCCGTCGGTCTGCTCGCCGCGGCCTACGCGACGGGGCCGCTGTGGCACTGGACGGGCGACGCGCTCGTGCTGGCCGAGACGGTCGCGGTCGACCGGTTCTCCGTGGTGGCGCGGTTCGTGCTGCTCGGCGCGGCGCTCGTCGGATGCCTCTACTACACGGCTGAGGCCGGCCGCGACCCCCATGGCTACCGCGGCGAGTTCTACCCGCTCGTGCTGTTCGCCACGGCGGGGATGACGCTGATCACCGCGGCCAACGACCTGATCGTGATGTTCCTGGCCCTGGAGACGCTGTCGCTCGCGCTCTACGTCCTGACCGGGATCACCGGGGGGCGTCGCGCGAACGAGGCCGCGATGAAGTACTTCCTGCTCGGGGCGTTCTCCTCCGCGTTCTTCCTCTACGGGGTGGCGATGGCCTACGGCGCGGCCGACAGCACGAAGATCGTCGTGTCGGCCCAGCCGTCGGCGAGCCTGGTGGGGGCGCTGACCGGCCAGACCGGCGACCAGGCGATCGCCCTGCTCGCGGTGGCGTTCCTCGCGATCGGGTTCGCGTTCAAGATCTCGGCGGCGCCGTTCCACATGTGGACGCCCGACGTCTACCAGGGCGCCCCGACGCCGGTGACCGCCTACATGTCGGCGGCGACGAAGGTCGCCGCGTTCTTCGCGCTGATGCG
>JBLMXP010000062.1:0-9306 GCA_050257835.1 Planctomycetaceae bacterium
GGTGCTCGATGAGGTTCAGTCGCGCAACGACGGCAAGGACATCATCCCGACGATCGTCTTCCCCGACGGGTCGCACCTGGCCGAGCCGACGAACGAGGAGCTGGCCGACAAGCTCGGGATCGACCGCAGCGCGATGGAGCACGTCTACGACCTGATCACGGTCGGCGGCGGGCCGGCGGCGCTCACCACGTCGATCTACGCGGCGCGCGAGAACCTGTCCACGCTCGTGATCGACTCGAAGGGCCTCGGTGGGCAGGCGGGCGTGACCGAGCGGCTCGACAACTACCCGGGGTTCCCCGACGGGATCGGCGGCGGGGAGCTCGCCGACCGGATCGTGCGCCAGGCCGAGCGCTACGAGGTCGAGCTGCTGCAGGCGGTCTCGGTGACGGAGATCCGCGCCGACGACGGGGAGATCGAGGTCACCACCTCGACGGGGGAGCACCTGCACGGGCGTGCGGTCCTGATCGCGACCGGCTCCTCCTACCGGCGGACCGACGCACCGGGGGAAGACGAGCTGATCGGCGCCGGCGTCCACTTCTGCGCGACCTGCGACGGCCCCTTCTACAAGGGCGCTGAGGAGCTGCTCGTCCTGGGCGGCGGGAACAGCGGCCTAGAGGAGGGGCTGTTCCTCACGCAGTTCGTCGACCAGGTCACGATCGTCGTGCGCGGCGACCGGCTGGCCGGCAACGTGGTCCTGCGGGAGAAGGTGCAGGACCATCCGAAGATGGAGGTGCTCCTGCACCAACGTGTGAAGGAGTTCCGCCAGAAGGATGACGGGAGCGGCAGGCTCGCTGAGGTCGTGCTCGAGGACGTCGGGACCGGCGAGACGACGGTGCGCCGGCCGGCGGGGGTCTTCGTGTTCATCGGCCAGGACCCCAACACCGGGTTCCTGAAGGGCACGGTCGACCTCGACGAGCGGGGCTTCGTCCTCACCGACGACGGGTTCATGACCTCGATGCCAGGAGTGTTCGCCGCCGGCGACGTCCGGGCCGGGTCGACCAAGCAGCTGGCGAGCGCGGTGGGCGAGGGAGCCGCGGCCGCGATCAGGATCCGCAAGTACCTCGACACCGAACTGGAGCACGCCGGCGCCTGAGGGAGGGCAGATGGAGCCGAACGAGATCTTCGAGCTGATCGTGAAGGCCGACGAGAAGCTGAAGTACGCGACGGGCGCGAACGCCGACCTCCGCCGCGCCCAGGCGCGGGACCTGCTGGCGCAGGCGCGAGCCGCCGCCGAGGAGATCGGCAACGCTGCCCTCGTGCAGCAGGCGGATGTGCGCCTGCAGGACCTGGCGGAGGGGTAGCGCGTCTCAGGTGGGGCGGGCGGCGGCGACCGGCGGGTCGTAGTTCGACAGCGCGGTGATCTGCACCTGGCCGCCGGGGCCGGGGTGGCGCGCGTGGATCATCTGGCCGCCGCCGATGTACAGCGCGACGTGGCTGATCGGCGAGTAGAAGAACAGCAGGTCGCCCGGCTGGATGTCGCTGAGCGCCACGTGGGGCAGGACCGCGTACTGGGCGGCCGCCGAGTGAGGGAGCGACACGCCGGCCTGCGCGTAGGCCCACATCGTGAGGCCCGAGCAGTCGAACCCCACGGCCGGGTCCGCGGCCCCGAACACGTACTGGGTGCCGATCACCGACTCGGCCGCCTGGATCGCGACGGACGCCTTCGAGGCGTCGCCGGGCGGGGGCGGCGCCACCGGTGGCGGCTCGGGGGGGCTGCTGGTCTGCGCGGCCGCCGCGGCGCGCTGCGCGGCGAGCGCCTGCAGGTAGGCCTGGCGCTGCTGCGACATCTGCTCGTACAGCGCCTGGGCCTGGTTGAGGAGTCCCTCGATGTGGTCGCGCTCGGACATGACCGCCCGGAGCGTGGCGCGCTGCTCGTCGAGGACCTTCGCGTACTCCTGGGCGGCCCACTGGGCCTCCTGGGACGCGGCGTCTGCGCGGGCGGCCAGCTCGGCATCGGACTGAGCCAGCGCGCCCATGAACTCGAGGCGGTCGGAGAACTCGGTGAGGCTCCCCGACCCGAGGATCGCGTCGAGCTGGCTGCCCATCCCCGTGTAGGCGCTGACCGCGCGCGTCGAGAGCGCGTCGCGCGCCCGCCGGGCCTTCGCCTGGGCGCTGTCCATCGTCTGCTTGGCCTCGGCGAGGCGGTCCTGGGTGGCCTGCAGGCGGACCTGGGCCCCGTTGTAGCGCTCGACCGCGACCTCGAACGCATGGTTCAGCTGGTCCAGCCGGGCCTTGGCGCTCGCGACCTCGGCGGCGGAGGGGGCGGCGACCGAAGGAGAGGAGAACGAGACGACGATCGAGGGGACACCGATCGCGGCGGCTATCAGGAGCCGCAGGACCCTGGCTCGCGTCCCGCTCATCGTCCTCCGCGGATCGTCGGACAACACCGAAGGCTCGGTTCGTCGTCCGATCCGAGCCTTCTCGCGCGTCACCGTACCGACCGCGAGGGGGCCCGTCAACGATGCCCGAACGGGCGTTCGAACGCCGAGGGGGCGGGATCACACCCGCCCCCTCGGTCGATCTCGGGTCGGGACGGCGGGATTTGAACCCGCGACCTCAGCGTCCCGAACGCTGCGCGCTACCAAACTGCGCCACGTCCCGAGAGCCTCAGTGTAACGAGCGGAGGCGCCGCTCAGGCCGGCGAGCGTGCGAGCTCCAGCAGCGTGGCGGTGGGCCGGCACCAGAACCGGAACGGCGCGTACTTGCTGGTGCCGAGCCCCGGCGAGATGTGGAGCACCGCCGGTCCCATCCGCATCAAGCCGGCGACGAGCCGTCGTGGCATCGTGCAGTTCGTGACGAGCGCGCCCGCGAGCGGAAGGCACACCTGGCCGCCGTGGGTGTGCCCGGCGACCATGAGGTCGTATCCGAGCGCCGCGGTCTCTGGCGCGGAGTCCGGCGAGTGCATCACCGCGACGCCGAACCGATCCGGTGCGCTTCGCGGGGCGACCCGGAGGTCGTGCCAGTTGATGTGGGCGTCGTCCAGGCCGAGCAGCTCGACCGGCAGGCCCTCGAGGTCGACGTCGCGACGGGAGTTCGTGAGGTCGACCCACCCCTCCTCGGCGAGCAGCCGCCGCAGGTCCTCCACGCGTCCGCGCCTGCCCGGCCGCCGTTTGCGGCGGGGCAGGAAGTACGCGAAGTAGTTGAGAGGCTTGGGCGCGAAGTAGTCGTTCGAACCCAAGACGTACCAGGAGGCGACGCGGCCGCGGGCGGCCCGGACCGCCGCCACGGCCGTCTCGACCGCCTCGGGCTCGGCGAGGAAGTCACCGGTGACCACGGTGACGTCGGCCTTCGGGAGCGAGGCGAGGAACCGAGCCTTGGCGGCGTCGCCGCGGACGAAATGCAGGTCCGACAGGTGCAGGATCGTGAGCCGCTCCGGGCCCGGCGCCGCCGGTAGGATGGCGACGCGCTCGCGGGCGAGGCGATACCAGCGGCGTTCGACCAGGATCCCCCACCCCACGCACGCGACGCCGATCCCGAGGATCGCGAGGGTGAGGGGCAGCACGGGAGGAGTCTACGGATGACCTCGCTGAAGGACCGGCTCCACCAAGAGATGACCGCCGCGATGAAGGCCGGCGACCGTCCGCGCCTGGGCGCCCTGCGGATGCTCGCCGCCGCCGTCACGAACCGCGAGAAGGAGGTCCTGCACGACCTGACCGACGACGAGGTGCGCGAGGTGGCCGCCAAGGAGGTCAAGAAGCGCACCGAGTCCCTCGAGATCTTCGAGCAGGCCGGCCGGCCGGAGCTCGCCGATAAGGAGCGGGCCGAACGTGAGGTCCTCCTCGCCTACGCGCCCGAGCAGCTGGACGAAGCGGCCGTGGACGCGCTCGTCGACGAGGCGATCGGCGCGACGGGTGCCTCCGGTCCCCAGGACTTCGGCAAGGTGATGGGGCTCGTGATGGGCAAGGCCAAAGGACGGGTCGACGGGTCCGTCGTGCAGCAGAAGGTCCGCGCCCGCCTGGGCGGATGAGGGATGGTCCCGCCGGCCCTCAGTGACCGGGCGAGGGCGACGACGACGGGGACGGGGAGGGAGAGGGCGACGGGGAGGGAGAGCCGCCCCCACCACCCCCACCGCCGGGCGAGTACACGCCGACCGTGAGGGTCACCGTCGTGCCCTCGGCGACCGACGAGCCCGCCGCCGGGTCCTGCGAGAGCACCACACCGTCCTGCTTCTTGTTCGTGACCGACTTGTCCACCACCGTCACGAAGTAGTGATCGGCCGCGAGCGTCTTCTTCGCCTGCGCGAGGGTCATCCCGGTGACGTCGGGGAGCTTGTGGACCGGCGCCACGCCGTTGCTGACCCCCAGGGTCACGTGCGCTCCCGCGAGCGACTGGGAGCCGCCCTGGGGCTCTTGCTCCGCGATCGTGCCGGCCGGCAGGTAGGACGGGACCGTGTGGGTGGACACATGGAACCCGGCCTGGCGGAGGATCTGGACGCCGACGCTCTCGGGCTTGCCGACCACGTTCGGCACCTGGACGAGCTTCGGCGCGGGGAACGGGAGCGCGGGCATCCCCTGCATCGCCTGGGCCATGAAGGCCCGCCAGATCGGTGCCGCGATCGACCCGCCGAAGACGTCGTAGCCCCAGTACTCGGCGAGCGGGTAGGGCTGGCCGAGCGAGCCGACCCACACCGCCGTGGACAGCTGCCGCGTGTAGCCCGCGAACCAGACCGCCTTGTTGTCGGTGGCGGTGCCGGTCTTGCCCACGATCGGCCACGGCCCCCATCCGCCGAAGGCCCCCGACGCGGTGCCGTAGGTCACCGGGCCCTTGAGCAGATCGGTCACGAGGTTCGCGACCTCCTTCGGGATCGCGCGGTAGCAGTCGGGGCGTGCGGTGAACAGGACCCTGTCGCCCTGCATGATCTTCTGCACGGCGTAGGGGACACAGTGGACCCCCTGGTTCGCGAGCGTCTGGTAGCCGGACGCCTGGTCGAGCGGCGAGATCCCGTAGGCCCCCACGGCGAGCGAGCACACGGGCGGCAGGTAGCTCGTGATCCCCATCCGGTGCGCCACCTGCACGAGCTTGTCGGGGCCGACGTCGAGGATCAGCCGCGCGAACACGGCGTTGACCGACTCGGCGGTCGCCGTGTAGAGGTTCAGCATGCCCAGGCTGGTGCCCTCGGCGTTCGTCACCACCCACGGCCCTCCGTTCGTCTCGCAGCGGGGATCGGTGATCGCGCCCTGCGCGCCCGAGTAGGTCTTCGTCGGCGGGATGCCCTCCTCGAAGGCCGAGGCGAGCAGGTACGGCTTGAACGACGATCCCGGCTCGTGCAGCGTCGTGACGGTGTTGATCTGGTCCTGCTTGTAGTGCTTGCCGGAGAGCATCGTGTGGATCGCGCCGGTCGGGACGTCGATCGACACGATCCCGACGTCGGCGGGGGGCTTGTGGTCGGGGTGCAGGGGCCGCTGGGCCCAGGGCGCCCGCGCCGCCGCGAGCGCCTCCTTGTAGCTCTTGGCGTTGAAGGTGGTGACGATCTTGAGGCCGCCCTGCTGGAGCATCTTCGTGCGCGCCTCGGGCGTGGCGCCGAGCGCGGTGTACCAACCGTGCGGGTCGTCGACGATCTGCTGTTCGACGTAGTTCACGATGAACGGCGGGGTGGGCAGGGAGAACTTCCCGGCGTTCTTCGCCAGCCCGAGCGGCTGCCGCTTGGCCCACGCGTTCTTCTTCGGGGTGATGTCGCCGACCCGCATCATCGCGTTCAAGACGTCGTTGCGGCGCAGGAGCGCGTGGGTCGGGTGGCCGAGGGGCTCGTCGTCGCTGGGCGAGCGGAGCAGGCCGGCGAGCATCGCGCCCTCGGGGAGCGTGAGCTTCGACGCGGGCTTGTGGAAGTAGAACTCCGCGGCGGTGCCGATCCCGTAGACGTTGTTGCCCATGAACGCCTCGTTCAGGTACATGTCGAGGATCTGCTTCTTCGAGTAGCGCTGCTCCACCTTGAGCGCGAGCGCCGCCTCCTGGAACTTGCGCGCGAAGCTCTGGTCGGTCGGATCGGACTCGAGGGTCATCTTCACGAGCTGCTGGGTGATCGTGGAGCCACCCTCGACGATCGTGTGGGCCTTGATGTTCGCGATCGCGGCCCGGAACAGGCCGGGGATGTCCAGCGCCCCGTGGTGATAGAAGCCGGCGTCTTCGATCGCGATCGCCGCCTTCTGGGTCACGAGCGAGATCTTGCCGAGCGGCACGATCTCGCGGTTGTCGAGATAGATGTTGGCCAGGACCGTCTTGCCGTCGCTCGCGTAGATCGTGGAACGCTGCGGCGGGCGCGGGATGTGCGTGAAGTCGGCGCCCATCGCGTCGAGGCGCTGACCGAGCTTCGTGATCCCGATGCCGGCGCCGATGAACGGCGGCGCGATCACGATCGCGACGAGCGTGCCCGTGGCCAGGACGACCGCGATCAGCAGCAGGATCGCGACCGGCTTGTAGGACCACCGGTCGGTCACGGGGAGCCGCTCCGCCCGGCGGGAAGGTTCCGCGCGGTGTTGCATCGAACAGACCTTACCCCGGGGGCGCCGTCGATACGATGGAGACCGTGCGACGTTCCCGTTCCCGGTTCCTCCTGCTTCCCGTGCTCCTCGCGGCGGTCCTCTTGCCGGCGGTCGCGGCTGCGCAGACCCCCCCGACCGCCCAGGCGGTCGACGTGATCAAGGTGCAGGGGGCGATCGACCGGCCGCTCTTCGAGTACCTGTCCGACGCGCTCGACCAGGCGGTCGCCGAGCATGCGGTCGTCGTGCTCGAGCTGAACACCTCGGGCACGATCGGCGAGGACGGGGTCGCCCTGGCCGCCAAGGTCGCCTCGCTCCCGGTGCCCGTGCTCACCTGGACCGGTCCGGTCCCGGCGCGGGCGAGCGGCGCCGGCCTGCTCCTGATGTACGCGGCCTCGCTCGCCGGTGTGGCGCCGGGCTCGCAGACCGGACCGCTCCTCCCGTTGGACCTGCGCGACCCGAGCGCCGTCCCCTCCGACCTGAGCGCCACGATCGACGGGTGGCTCGCCGCGCGCGGCAGGACCGTCGACCGCTCGAACGAGGAGCAGGCGCTGAACGCCCAGCAGGCCCTCGACGGCGGCTACGCGACGGTCGCGGACAACTCGGTCCTCGGCTTCCTCGACCAGGTGGACCAGACGCAGGTGCAGACGCCCGAGGGGCCGGTGACGCTGCACACGAAGATCGCCACGAGCGAGCAGCAGATCCAACAGACCGGCGGCGTGCAGCTGCGGTTCATCGAGCCCGGGCCGATCAAGCGGATCCAGCACGGGGTGGCATCTCCGACGATGGTCTACGTCCTGCTGATCCTCGGGATCGCGTGCCTGGCGTTCGAGGCGACCCAGCCGGGGTTCGGGTTCGCCGGGTTCGCAGGCATCTTCCTGCTGGCGCTCGCCGGCTACGGGATCTGGATCGTGCCGCCGACGTCGTGGTTCGGCGCCGCCCTGTTCCTCGGGGGGATCGGTCTGCTCGGCCTCGACGTGAGGCTGCGGCGTCTCGGCGTGCTCACCGGGCTCGGCCTGCTCGCCTTCCTGGCGGGGTCGCTGCTCCTGTATCGGGGTGTCGCCGCTCCGATCCGGATCTCGCCCTGGCTGATCGGCGGCGCGGTCGTCGCGACGCTCCTGTACTACGGGTTCGGGCTGACGGTCGCGATCCAGTCGCGCGACCGGATCTTGTCGACCCAGCGCGGGCTGATCGGGCTGACCGGCGAGGCCCGTGGCCGGCTGGCCCCCGACGGCCCCGTCTACGTGAAGGGCGCGTTGTGGCGCGGCCGGAGCCTGGGCGAGCCGATCGCGCCGGGCAGCCGCGTGCGGGTCCGCGGGGTCGACGGGCTGATCCTGAAGGTCGTGGCGGAGACCGGGCAGGGCGAAGACGTTGCGGACCAGCCCTTCGGCCTCGGCGAGGAACCGCCGACCCCGGTGTGACGTTCGCGTGCACGTGGGCGAGGCGTCAAACCGCATCGCCCGTTCCGTGCGAACAACTACACGGACGACGATGGATGTCACGCGCCAGGACTGGTGGGAGCACGCGGCCTGCAGGGGTCACGACGCCACCTACTTCTTCGCCCCCTCGTACTTCGAGAAGCGGGCCGAGAAGATGGCGCGCGAGGCGGTGGCCAAGGCGCTCTGCTTCCGGTGCCCGGTCCGCGAGCCCTGCCTCGAGTTCGCGCTGATGACGCGCGACCCCCACGGCGTGTGGGGCGGGATGAACGAGATGGAGCGCCGGGCGCTCCTGCGCGAACGCGAGGCGAAGGCCGTCTGAGCGGCGCGCGCGTCGCCGGCGTGCGACGATGCCGCGCATGAACGATCACGACGTCATGGACCGTCTCGCCTCGCTCGGGCTCTCGCTTCCCGAGCCACCCCCCGCTCTGGCCGCCTACGTGCCCTGCGTCGTGGAGGCGGGGCTCGCGTTCGTCGCCGGACAGATCCCGATGCGCGAGGGCGCCGTCCTGCACCCGGGCCTGGTCGGCGGAGGGGTCGGCGTCGAGGACGCGGCCGTGGGGGCTCGCCAGGCGGCGCTGCAGGGCCTGGCGGTGCTCCGGGGTAGCCTCGGCGGGTCCTTCGCCCGCCTGCGCCGGATCGTGCAGGTGAGCGTGTTCGTCGCCGCCACGGCCGGGTTCACCGAGCACCCGAAGGTGGCCAACGGCGCGAGCCAGCTGCTCGTGGACGTCCTTGGCGAGGCGGGCGCGCACGCTCGCGCGGCCGTGGGGGTGGCGTCGCTGCCGCTCGGCTCCTCGGTCGAGGTCGCGCTGACGGCGTCGGTCGATCCCGACTGACAGCGTCCGTCGACCCGGACCGACGGCGTCCACGGGCCGGTCTCCCCGAGGACGGAACGCTCAGCGCGGGAAGCGGAGGTCGCCTTCGCGGCGGGTGAGGCCCTCGCGGTCCATCCACTCGGCCAGGGGCACGGCGTACTTCCTGCTCGTGCCGAGCGTCTCGCGGAGCGCGCTCACGGTCAGCCCGGTCCCGGCATGGGTCCGCACGGCGGCGAGCGCCCGCTCCACGAGCTCGGGCGCGACGACGAGCTCCGGCGCGATCCGCACCACACGCCCGGCCCGCGCCGCGGCATCCACGACGTCGGGGGGGAACCCGTCGGCGAGGAGCTCCTTGACCGTGGGCGGCTGCGCCAGGCGATCCCCGCTCAGCGCCGCGAGGAGCCGGTCCACGTCGTCGGCGCGCTCCTCGAGGCGGACGCGGTGCTCGGCGAGCCGGACCGTGGTGGCGGTGCGGACGATCGCGCCGTCGGCAGCCGCGGCGTCGAGCAGCGCGTCCACGAGGTCCGGGTCCGCGGGCGCGCCGGCCGCTCGGACCGCGCGGGCGGTCGCGGCGCGCAC
>JBLMXP010000063.1:0-3773 GCA_050257835.1 Planctomycetaceae bacterium
AGCTGGGTGACGGTCCCGTTCTCGACCACGGGCGCCACCGCGTAGTCCAGCTGGGGCGTGTACCCGACGTGCATCATGTAGTCGTCGAAGGTGGGCAACGGCCCGGGCGCGGTCCCCGACAAGATCGTGCCGTCGGTCGACACCCGCACGAGCGAGACGCCGGGGGGCCCGGCCTGGATGTCGCCGGCGGCGCCGCGGCGCGCCACGCGCAACAGCTGCAGCCGCTCGGTGTCGCGCTGGGTGTTGCGCAGCGCATAGCCGAGCATCACGAAGATCGCGAGGACGGTGACGGCGACCGCGATCACGATCACCGAGCCCAGCTTGGACCGGATCGTGGGGAGCTTCTCGAGCGGCCGCATCGACACGGTCGCTACTCCTTGAAGGCGTAGCCGACCCCGTGGACGGTGCGGATGAACCGCGGATCGTTCCCGTCCTCCCCGAGCTTGCGGCGGATCCGGGCGACGTGGGAGTCGACGACGCGGCCGCCCGCGTAGTCGCGGTAGCCCCACACGCGGTCCATCAGCTGATCACGGCTGAACACGACGCCGGGCTCGCGGACGAGCGTGAGCAGGATCTCGAACTCGAGCGGCGTGAGCGCGATCTCCTCGTCGTCCACCGTGATCCGGCGACGCTGGGGGTCGATCGCGAGGCCGTGGCGCTCGATCGGCGCGGCCGCGTCGGTCTCGGCGCCGCGCATCCGCTCCATCCGCCGCAGGATCGCCTTCACGCGGGCCGCGAGCTCGCGCAGGCTGAACGGCTTCGTGAGGTAGTCGTCGGCGCCCACCGCGAACCCGGCGACCTTGTCCGCCTCCTCGGTCTTCGCGGTGAGCATCAGGACCGGCGTCCACGAGTCCTTCTGGATCTGCTTGCAGACCTCGAGGCCGTCCATCCCCGGCAGCATGAGGTCCAGGACCACGAGGTCGGGGCGGTGCTCCGCGTGCAGCCGGATCGCGTCGGGCCCGTCGTTCGCGACGACGACCAGGTACCCCTCGTTCTCCAGACGCGCCCGGACGGCCTCCGCGATCGCGACCTCGTCGTCGACGACCAGGATCGTTCGTTCGCTCATCGGCCCCATCGTACGCATGCGAGGGCGCGGGGGAACCCTGCCCGCGATGGAGAAATCGTGACGCGCCTGTGCGCGTCGTGGCTGGTCACGGCGATATCGGGACCGGTTTCCAGATGTCGAGGATGAAGGTGGCCGTCACGAACAGCACGAAGAACGTGAGGACGACGAACGACACCGGCACGACCTTCTTCATGTCGATCTGCCGCCCGCGGACCTTCTCGATCAGGAGCACGGCGAGGTGCCCGCCGTCGAAGGGCGGCAGCGGGAGCAGGTTGACGAGCCCGATGAACAGGGTCACGTAGGCGAACGTGTAGATCAGCGTGATCCACTGCCCCTGCTCGCCGTAGGTGCCGACCGCGCGGCCGATCCCCACGACGGTCGTGCTGTCCCCGACCTGGCTGGGGGCTCCGCCGAACAGCCGTTGCCCCAGCCGGGCGATCCCCTCCGGCCCGAACACGCGACCGATCTCCTTGATCGAGACCCAGGTGGTCTGCCCCACCTCGTCGACCCCGCCGACGAGCGACGACACGACGCCGCGGCGCACCGGCACGAGCGTGATCCCGATCCGCGCGACCTGCTGGCCTCCGACGGTCGCCTCGACCGGCGTCATCGTGGTGTGGATCTCGTGCCCGTCCCGCAGGATCGTGAAGGCGATCGGCTGCCCGACGTTCGCCCTCTGCACCTGGCCGATCTGCGTCGGCGTCGGGTTCGAGACGTCGCCGATCCTCACGATCGTGTCGCCGGGTCGCAGGCCGGCGACGGCGGCCGGCGACGTGGCGCCGTCGAGGCGTGCCGCCACCCCGCCGACGACCGCCTTCGTGCTCAGGTCGCCGACGAAGAACAGCAGCCCCGCGAAGATCAAGAACGCGACGAGGATGTGCGACACGGGGCCCGCGAAGATCACGATGGCGCGCTGCCACACCGGCTTCGCGGTGTAGGCGCGGTCCTCGTCGCCGGGGGGGACGTCGTTCTCGAAGGGGTTCATCCCGGCGATCTTCACGTAGCCCCCCGCAGGGATCGCCTTCACCCCGTACTCGATCTCGCCACGCTGGGTCGACCACAGCCGCGGTCCGAACCCCACGAAGAACTCGAGCACGCGGAACCCGAAGGCGCGCGCGGTGAGGTAGTGACCGCCCTCGTGGATCAGGATGATCGCGACGAGCGCGACGAAGAAGACGACGATCGACAGGCCGAACGCCACGTCCTCAGCGCTCCTCGACGATCTCGGCCGCGCGCTGGCGGGCCCACGTGTCCGCCCGCTCGATGTTCACGACCGACACCACCGAGGCGGGCTCGTGCTCGTCGACGACCGTCTGGACGATCTCGACGATCCGCGTGAGGGGGATCTTCCCCTCGAGGAACGCCATCACCGCGACCTCGTTCGCGGCGTTCATCGCGGCCGGGAACGTGAGCCCGAGGCCCCCGACGCGCTCCGCCAGGTCCACCGCGGGGAAGGCCTCCCGGTCGACCGGCTCGAACGTGAGGGGTCGGTCGGTCAGCGGCACCGGCTCGACGCCGGCGGGCAGCCGCTCGGGCCAGGCGAGCGCCCACTGGATCGGTAGGCGCATGTCGGCGCTGGCCATCTCCGCGCGGATGCTCCCGTCGCGGAACTCGGCCATCGCGTGCACGACCCCTTCCGGGTGGATCAGCACGTGGATCCTCGAGTACTCGAGGTCGAACAGGTAGTGCGCCTCGATCACCTCGAGGCCCTTGTTCATCAAGGTGGCGGAGTCGATCGTGATCTTCGGCCCCATCGTCCAGACCGGGTGCTGCAGCGCTTCCTTCACCGAGGCGCGCGCGAGCTCCCCCCGGGTCCACCCCCGGAACGGCCCACCCGAGCCCGTCAGGACCACCCGCTTGAGGTCCTCGCGGCGCTCACCGCGGAGCGCCATCGCGAGGGCCGCGTGCTCGGAGTCGACCGGGATCAGCCGCTCGGGCTCGCCCTTGACGAGGTCCATCACGAGCTCGCCCCCGACCACGAGGGACTCCTTGTTGGCCAGCGCGACGGTCTTGCCCGCCTGGAGCGCGGCCAGGGTCGGCGAGAGCCCGGCCGAGCCGACGAGCGCGTTCAGGACCACGTCGGCGTCGGTGTCGCCGGCGAGCGCCTCGGTGGCGTCTGGACCCACGATCAGTTCGACGCCCTTGACCGCGCCGAGCTTCTCCTTGATGTCGGCCGCGGCGTCCTCGTCGGCGATCGCGACGAGGGGCGGCAGGAACTCGCGGATCTGACCGACGAGGAGCTCCTGGTTCATCCCCGCGGCCGACAGCGCGACGACCTTGAAGCGCTCCGGATGCCGGCGCGCCACGTCCAGCGCCTGGGTCCCGACGGACCCCGTGGACCCGAGGATCGTCAGCGTCCTCATGGCGAACAGGGTACCCCCCGGTCGTGCCAACGCGCCGAACGCGCCGCGATCAGGAGAAGATCACGCGGAACAGCAGGAACGCAGCCGGCGCGACGAACAACAGCGAGTCGATCCGGTCCAGCACGCCGCCGTGGCCCGGCAGCACGCTGCCCATGTCCTTGATGCCCAGATCGCGCTTCACGAGGGACTCGGCGAGGTCGCCCAGGGTCGCCGCGATCGCCACCACGACCCCGAGCAGCAGCGCGTCGACCCGGCGATCGGCGAACACGTCGACGAAGTTCGGCACCAGCGCGACCGCCACCACCACGGTGACGAGGATGCCCCCGATCACGCCCTCGATCGAC
>JBLMXP010000064.1:0-8358 GCA_050257835.1 Planctomycetaceae bacterium
ACCAGGCAGCCGCGACTCACCTCACGTTCGACCGGCCTCGATCAGAGCCCGCACTCCTGCTCCTGGATGAACAGGCCGATCCGCGCCTCGGCCATGGCGACCTCCAGACGCCTGAGCGCGGTCTCCAACGCCGTCAGGCTCGCGCGGGTCATGCAGTCCCACTCCAAGATCTCGCGGATGCCGGCCTCGGCCTCTTCGAGCGCCCGGACGCATTGCTCCGAGCGCGACGTCACCTCAGGGTGGTGCTCCGCCATGCAGGAACTATCGGCCGAGCTCGGGCCGACGTGAGTCTCTTCCCTGGTGGGGCGGGCTGGACTCGAACCAGCGACCGACGGATTATGAGTCCGCTGCTCTAACCCACTGAGCTACCGCCCCGCATGGGCTGTCACCTGCGACGACGCGTCCGGAGAGGCCGTTCCGACGCCGTGCCAGGTAGGAATCATGTCAGAGTCGCCCCCGCCGCGAGCCTCCCATCAGGCGACTCGTGCATGCCATCATCGGTGGGTGGTCGAGCTCGCGGGGACGCAGCGGCGGAGCGCGGGGATCCTGCTCTGGCGCCGGCACGACGGCCTGCTCGAGGTGCTCCTGGGCCACCAGGGCGGACCCGAGTACGTGAGCAAGGACGCCGGCTACTGGTCGGTCTTGAAGGGCGAGATCGAACCGGGCGAGGATCCGCTGGAGGTCGCTCGGCGGGAGTTCGAGGAGGAGAGCGGCTCCGTTCCCCCCGACGGCCGGCTGATCGAACTCGGCGAGGTCCGTCAGAAGGGCGGCAAGCTGGTCGTCGCCTGGGCCCTCGAGGGTGACCTGGACCCTTCGCACGCGGTCAGCAACACCTTCGAGACCGAATGGCCTCCCGGCTCGGGCACGTTCCGGACGTTCCCCGAGATCGACCGGGTCGGGTGGTTCGACGTCGCGGGCGCGCGCGCGAAGATCAAGCCGACCCAGGCGCCGTTCCTCGAACGCCTCGAACGAGCCCTCGCCGACGCCGCCCGAGGTCCAGCGGACTAGAACCCTTCCTCGTACTCCGCGTCGGTGACGGGGTCGCCCCATTCGGCGTCGCCGCCGCCGTTCACCGCGACGTGCACGAGCGGCACCTCCGGCGTGCCGCCGTGGAAGTGCCACTCCCCCGGTCGCACGTGGATCACGTCGCCGGGAGCGAGGACGTGCCCGGCCTCTCCGCGTGAACGAACCCGCCCGAGGCCACTCACGGCGAACAGGAACTGGCCGCCGGCGTGCCGATGCCAGTGGGTGCGGGCGCCGGGCGAGAAATGGACGACCCCGACGTTCGTGCCGTCCTCGGCGCGAAGCGTGGAGCGGAGCCAGACCTCCCCGGTGAACCTGCCCGGGTCGCCCTTGTCGAAGACGCCGTCGTTGCCCGCCGCGATGTCCACGCTCCACCTCCGGTCCGGATGACGGGAGGCTAACAGCACGCCCCCATCCGGCTCGCCGGGGCGGGCCGAACGGCACGCGAACGCCCGGGCGGCCACGCCCTACGATCGCGAGGGACCTCGATCGCAGGAGGAGTCGCGACATGCGCACGCTCGCCTTGGCCGGTTGGGTGGTGATCTTCGGCCTCGTGTTCATCTGGGAAGGGATCGGCCTGGCCCGGGGCACCGACTGGCCCACGATGTCGGACATGCTGCGCTCGTTCATGGCCTTCCCGCTGGGGCGCGTCCTGCTGTTCGCGATGTGGATCTGGCTGGGGTGGCACCTGTTCATCCGGCACTGGGAGTTCTTCATGCGGAGCGCGTGAGATGGAGGGTCAGCACGCGCAGTCGTTGCTGGAGGCCGCCATCGTCCCGGCGCTTTCGGGCTTCGCCTTGGTCGTGGGCGTGATCGCGTTCACGGCGTGGCGCCCGGCGCCGCGACCGCCTGCGTGGGCGCCGCTCGACCGCCGCCGTGCTGCCCTGCTCGTGCGCCGGACCGCGGGACTCGTGCTCGCCGGCTACGCGGTGTTCCTGCTGATCGTCCTGGTGTTCAGCGAGCTGCTCCAGCACGAGCCCCAGGGGCTCCCGAGCGCCTGGTGGAGCGGCCCGTTCCTCCTCACGATCGCCGTCCCCGTCTGGGTCCTGCTGACCTGGGCGTTCGACCGCCTTGCGCGCCGGAGGCGCTGAGCGACGTCCCGGCCGTCGCGAGCCGGTCGCCCCGTGCGGGCGTCGCCGCGGGTGGGATGCTGGACTCGGAGGTTCGCCATGTCGAAGTTCACGCCGCGGCGTCCGGCCGAGTCGCACGTGCGCGTGGCGCGCAAGGAGGCGCACAAGGAGCCCTTGCACGGCTCCGTCCACGACTGGCTCGAGCACCACTGGCAGGCGCACGAGCGCGTGAAGGCCATCGAGCCGCCGGTCAAGCGCAACGCACGACACCGCGAGGCGGCGTCGCCGCGCCCGCCCCGGTAGCGGCGCCCGCGGGCTCAGCCTCAGCCTCAGCCGAGGATCCGCGCCTCGCCGTAACCGGCGCTGAGGGCGTGCCCGGCGGCGAACCGGAAGGGGTCGAACGCGGCCAGGCCCGACGGCACGTCGTCGCCCAGCACCATCGCCGCGACGTGACCGCCCAAGGCCGGCGCCAGCTTGAACCCGTGCCCGCTGGTGCCGGCGTCGACGAACACGCCCGGCGCGACCCGCCCGATCACGGGCTGCCAGTCGGGGCTCACGTCGTACAGGCTCGCCCAGCCACCACGCGCCTCGGCGCGCTCGAGGCGGGGCACCCGGCGCGTCGCCGCGGACGCCAGCCGCTCGACCTCCTCGGGACGGATCCGCTCGTCGAAGTCGTCGGGGTCGGCCTTCGGCTCGGGCAGCACCGGCCCCATCAGGAACAGCTCCTCGCCCTCCGGGCGGAAATAGTAGGCGCCGGCGGCGAGGTCCCCGTGGGCCGGGACCGGCTCGGCGGCCCCCCACGCGAACGTCGCCACGACGTGACGCTCGACCCTGAGCGGCAGGTTCACGCCTATCCGAGCGAGGAGCGGACCGGTCCAGGGGCCCGCCGCCACGAGGACGGAGCGGGCGTCGAGCCGCTCCCCGTCGTCGAGCGTGACGACGCACCCGTCGTCCTCGGAGGCGAGGGCGGTCACGGTGTGGCCGAAGCGGGGGTCCGCGCCGGCGGCGATCGCACCGCGCACGAGCCCGTCGGTGGTCGCGTGCGGGTCGGCGTAGCCCGCGTTCGCCTCGAAGGCCACGACCCCGACGTCGCCCAGGTCGAACCCGGACGCTCGCTCCGCCACGCCCTCGGGACCCAGCACGGCGACGTCGAGCCCGAGCGCCCGCAGCCGCTCCACGGACGCACGCACGGAGGCGTCGTCCTCGGGCGGGTGCAGGTAGACGAACCCCGTGCGCCGGAAGCCGGCGTCGACCCCGGTCAGCGCCTGGAACCGCTCGAGCATCGCGATCGAGTCGCGCGCGCACGTCGCGAGGAACTCGTTCGTGTAGTAGGCGCGGCAGATCGCGCTGGAGCGGCCGGTCGGTCCGCCGGCAGGAGCGGTGGTGCGCTCGACGATCGTCACGCTCGCGCCGCGTCGTGCGAGGTGGAAGGCCGCCGCCGCGCCGTGCACCCCCGCGCCGATCACCACGGCGTCGGTCTTCGCCATCGCTCGCTCCTCTCGGGTGGGCGCATCGTAGCCATCGCCGCGGGGCCGAACTCGGGGGTCCTTCGGCCCATCCGCCGTTCTCCTCGGGCTGGCTACGATGGGGCCGGGTTCGCGAGGAGGGCACTGCCATGACCGAGTTCCGCACCGAGACCGATTCCATGGGCGCGATCGAGGTCGACGCCTCGAAGTACTGGGGCGCGCAGACCGAGCGCTCGATCCATCACTTCTCGATCGGGTGGCCCGGCGTCGACCGGATGCCGCACGAGGTCGTGAAGGCGATGGGCATCCTCAAGAAGGCCGCGGCCCAGGCGAACATGGACAACGGCAAGCTCGACCCCGAGCTGGGCAGGCTGATCGTGGCGGCCGCCGACGAGGTGATCGAGGGCGCGCTCGACGACCACTTCCCCCTCTACGTCTGGCAGACGGGGTCGGGGACGCAGAGCAACATGAACGCGAACGAGGTCATCTCCAACCGCGCGATCGAGATGGCCTCCGGTGAGCTCGGCTCGAAGAAGCCGGTCCACCCCAACGACCACGTCAACATGTCGCAGTCCTCGAACGACACGTTCCCCACGGCGATGCACATCGCCGGCGCGCAGGTGATCGTGGAGCGGCTGCTGCCGCGCGTGAAGGAGCTCCGCGACGCGCTCGCCGCGAAGGCCGAGGAGTACGCGGACATCGTCAAGATCGGCCGGACGCACCTGCAGGACGCCGTGCCGCTCACGCTGGGACAGGAGTTCGGCGGCTACGCGGCCCAGCTCGACGCCGACATCGCGCGGATCGAGCAGGCGCTGCCCGGCCTGTACGAGCTCGCGATCGGCGGCACCGCCGTCGGAACCGGCCTGAACGCGCCGAAGGGGTTCGGCGCCGCGTGCGCGGCCAAGATCGCCGAGATCACAGGGCTGCCGTTCGTCGACGCGCCGAACAAGTTCGCGGCGCTCGCCGCCCACGACGCGGTCGTGTTCATGAGCGGGGCGCTCGCGACGCTCGCCGCCTCGCTGATGAAGATCGCGAACGACGTCCGCTGGCTGGGCGCCGGCCCGCGCGCCGGGATCGCCGAGCTGATGCTGCCGGAGAACGAGCCGGGCTCCTCGATCATGCCCGGCAAGGTGAACCCCACCCAGTCCGAGGCGATGACGATGGTCGCCTGCCAGGTCTTCGGCAACGACACCGCGATCAAGGTCGCCGGCTCGCAGGGCAACTTCGAGCTGAACGTGTTCAAGCCGGTGATGATCAAGAACCTGCTGCACTCCGCGGTGCTGCTCGCCGACACGTGCCGGAACTTCCGCGAGTTCTGCATCGAGGGGCTCGAGCCCGACCGCGCACGGATCGAGGAGCTCGTCGGGCGTTCGCTGATGCTCGTCACCGCGCTCACGCCGAAGATCGGCTACGACAAGGCCGCGGAGATCGCGAAGACCGCGCATCACCAGGGCAAGACGCTCAAGGAGGTCGCGCTCGAGCTCGGCTACCTGACCGAGACCGAGTACGACGAGGCGGTCGTGCCTTCGAAGATGGTGTAGCGACTACGGGTCCTCGCCGGTCGCGACGGGGCGCTGGCCGTCGTGCACCCAGTCCGACCACGAGCCCTCGTACAGACGCGCGTCGCCGAACCCCGCGAGGTTCATCGCGAACAGGTCCAGGCACGAGGTCGTCCCCGAGCCGCAGTAGGCGATCGCGGCGTCGTTCGTGACGCCGAGCGCCGCGTACCGCTCGCGCAGGACCTCGACCGGAAGGAACCGGCCGTCCTCGTCCAGGTTGTCCGTCCACGGCGCGGAGCGGGCGCCGGGGACGTGCCCGGCCACCGGGTCGTAGGGCTCCGTCTCGCCCCGGTAGCGTTCCGGGGCGCGTGCGTCGAGCACGGGCGCGGTGCCGGTCCGGATCGTGGACTCGACCGCGCCGGCCGTGGCGATCCGGTCGGTCGGCCAGGGCACCGGCGTGTAGATCGCACGCTCCCGAGGCTTGGCGGGCCCTCGCTCGGGGACCCCGCCGTCGCGGACCCACGCCTCCAGCCCGCCGTCGAGCAGGGCCGCCTGATGGCCGGTGATCCAGAGCATCCACCACAGCCGCGCGGCGACCGAACCGTGGACGTCGTCGTAGGCGATCACGATCATCTCGTCGTCGACGCCGATCGCGGCCATCGTCTCGGCGAAGGCCTCGGGCGCGGGCAACGGGTGGCGGCCGGGGCCGTCGCGGAACGGCTTGGCGCTCAGGTCGCGGTCCAGGTCCAAGAAGGCGGCGCCGGGCAGGTGGCCGTCCTCGAACTCGCGGCGTGCGACGCCCGTCCCGCCCCGCGGCGACCAACGCACGTCCACGATCACCACGCCGGGATGGGTGAGGTAGCCGGACAACCAGGCCGGCGACACGAGGATGCCGGGCAGGTTCACGAGCGGAGCATAGCCGGGGCCGGGCGCCGCTCAGCGGAAGGTGACGACGAGCGGCGCGTGGTCCGACGGCTTGCCCTCCCCGGCGGTGGGCTTGCGCTCGTTGCGGTCGACCACCACGGAGTCCAGGCGCGCGGCCAGCGGTGCGGTCCCGAGCGCGAGGTCGATCCGCAGGCCCCATCCCTTGTGGAACGCGCCGGCCGTGTAGTCCCAGAACGTGAACGGGGGCGCATCCTCACCCGCGGCGCGCTCGGCGAGGTCGACCAGGCCCCAGGCGCGGAGCGCGCGCAGCCGGTCGCGCTCCGGCTCGCTCGCCAGGTTCTGCCCCCGCCACAGCTCGGGGTCCCACACCGCCCGGTCGTCCGGCGTGACGTTGAAGTCGCCGCAGACCACCAGCGGGTCGCCCGGGTCGAAGGAGGCCGCGAGCCACGCGCCGAGGGCGTCGAGCCAGACGAGCTTGGTCTCGTACGCGGGGTCGCCGACCGCCTTGCCGTTCACGACGTACACGTTGATCACGCGGACGTCGCCGACGAGGGCCGAGAGCACGCGGGACTGCTCCGGCACCGGGTCGCCGTCGAAGCCGGTGCGGACGTCACCCAGCCCCGAGCGCGCGACGATCGCGACGCCGTTGTACGCGCGCTGACCGAACGACACGCTCTCGTAGCCGGCCGCCAGCAGCTCCATCGCCGGGAAGGCGCCGTCCTCGACCTTCGTCTCCTGCAGGCACACGACGTGGGGCTCGTGCCGCTCCAGGAGCGCGAGCAGGCGCGGGAGCCGCTGGCGGATCGAGTTGACGTTCCAGGTGACCAGACGCATCGCGGTGAGGATAGCCGTGGCGCCCGCTCGGCCCATGCAGAGGGGCCGGGGGCTTCGCCCCCGGCCCCTCCAGGACCCCTCTCTCGCCGCCCTCACATGAGGGAGGCACGGATCGCTATGGCAAGCTGCCAGCGCTGTGGCAGTTGATGCAGAGCAGGTCCGGGTAGTCCTTCAGCAGCGACTGGAACGTCGAGGTGTGCGGGAAGTCCGTCGACGTGGCGTCGTTCGGGTTCCCGTGGCAGCTCGTGCATCCGGTCGGGTGGCTGTGGACGGTGCCGCCGTACTGGCTCGGGGTGGCCAGATCGTGGCAGCGGCCGCACCACTGCGCGCCGTCGTGCCCGTAGGACTCCATGCCCCAGGACACGGCCCCCTCGTTCCAGGAGTGGTTCGGGTAGGCGGACAGGAGCTTGTACCCGTACAGGTACGCGCTCTCGCCCTCGGTGTCCGTCGCGGTCAGGTTGGTGCAGGTCCCACCGCCGTTCACGGCGGTGCAGCCCTGCCACACCTTGTTCACCGCGTCGAAGTGGAGGTAGCGCACCTGATAGCCGCTGATGGTGTAGGGAGCGTTCTCCTCCCAGGTCTGCACGACGCTCAGATCGGTCGAACCACCGTTGGTCGTGCCCGGCAACGCGGAGCTCCGGTAGTACTTACTGTTGACCAGCTGACCGAAGTCACCGTGCGGGGTGTGGCAGTCGCCGCAGTAGAGGCCGCCGCCACCCGCGCTCGCCGTCCCCGCCCCTGCGGGCTCCGAAGAGCTCCACGGGTGCGTCGTACTGCCGTTCGGGTCGAACCCGCCGTATGCCCAGCCAGACTCCGTGATGGCGTTCGCCGAACTAGCGAAGACCGCCGAGCTCAGGTTCGCGCCGATCGCGTGACCGGACCGACGGGCCCCACCGGTCACCTCGTACGCCGAGCGCAAGGAGACCGGGGCCTCCACACCGGGCATGCCCGGGTCGATCGCGCCCGACGGCGCGACGCCGCCGACCGCGTGACACGTCTGGCACGTGGCCGTGACGCTCGCGCTCGCGAGCAGCGAGTACTCGTCGGTCGCGTTGTGCACCGAGTGACACTGCAGGCAGTAGTCGGTGGTCGCCGAGTACCCGCCGTGCGGCGTGACCCGGCCGGTAATCGTCTGACCGTCCCGATACGGGTCCACCGACACGGTCGCGCCGGTGAGGCCTCCGCTGTTCGCCGACAGCAGCGCCCAATCGGTGCCGGCCGCCGTTCCGGTCCACTGGACCCGCCAGTAGAAGGCGCCATCCGCGCCGCCCGTCAGGTCGCCGTTCGCCGCGTAGTCGACGGACGTCGGACCGCCGGCGACGTAGATCGTGCCGGAGCCGTACTTCGCCGCGAGCAACGATGACGGGCTGGCGGTAACGCCGATCGCGGCCGTTGGAGCAGCGGGCATGTCGGCTGCCGACAACGTGTACGTGCCTGTCGGATTCGGGGCGCTGACCGTAACGGTGATCCACTGGACCTCGCTCTGCGAACCCACCGGGTCGCCGAGCTTCGGCGGTGTCGGGCCGTTCTGACCGACGGTGCCGAGGGATCCGGGCGGGGGGGGGGTCGGGGCCCCCCCCC
>JBLMXP010000065.1:0-3864 GCA_050257835.1 Planctomycetaceae bacterium
CTCCGCAGGAGCCGGGAGCGCCTCCGCCAATGCGAGCGCCGAGCCACCACCCGCGAACGCGCGGCCCCCACGACTTACCGGTGTCGCACAGGTCGGTCAGATCCTGCAAGCGAGTCGGGGCACTTGGAAGCACGACCGCGGCGCCGTCTTCTTGTACCAGTGGCGGCTCTGCGACCCAGCGTTGGCGGCGTGCGCCGACGTGGAAGGTGCCAATGACGGCATCTACCCCGTCCGCCCGGCGGACCTCGGCCGCAGGCTGCTCGTCGTCGTAAGGGCCGAGACGAAGACCGGCGAGACCGCAGCCGCCTCGGCTTCGACGGCCGTGGTTCGCGACGCGCGGCCGGGAAGCCCCGTCGTGACCGTTCGCCCGACCGTCGGTGGAAATGTCGTCGCCCGGGCAGCGCTCACCGTGGACGCCGGACGGTGGCAGGGCATCACGCCCCTCCGCTTCCAGTACAAGTGGCGTCGCTGTGCTCCTGACGGTGGGGCGTGCGTCTTCATCCCCCGTCAGATCGGGGAGACGTACGTCCTTTCGGCGCGCGACATGGGACACACGGTGCGGGCCCTCGTCCAGGCGCAAAACGCAGCTGGGTCCGGCGCCGCGCTCTCCGACGCGACATCTCCGTTCGAGGGGCCTGCGAACGTCGGCTCTCAGCCGACGAGCACGTCACCACCCGTGATCGCAGGAGCTCCGGTGCAGGGTCGTGCTCTCAAAGCTTCGAGCGGGACGTGGAGCGGCACGACGCCGATGACCTTCGCGTTCCAGTGGCTTCGCTGCGCGAAGGACGGCGCCGGCTGCTCGCGGATCGCGCGCGCGACACAGCAGGTGTACGCGCTCGTCGCGACCGACGTCGGGCACACGTTGAGGATCCGCGTCACCGCGAGGAACGCGGCCGGCTCGAGCTCGGTGACATCCGACCGGACGGATGTCGTCGTGGGTCTCCATGCGCCGGTCAACACGTCGCCGCCGACGCTCTCCGGCACGGCGCGGGACGGCGGTGTCCTCACCGTCTCGACCGGAGCCTGGAGAGGCGACCAGCCGATTCGCTTCTCGTTTCAGTGGCTCCGCTGCAACGCGACCGGCGCTTCGTGCACGCGGATGTCCGGGGCGACCGGCACGCGTCGGGACGTGACCTCGGTAGACGTCGGGCACACGCTGCGGGTGCGGGTAACGGCCACGAACGACGGCGGTGTGTCGGTCGCGGTCTCGAATCCGAGCGCTGTCATCGCCAGCAAGGGGACAGCCCCTGCCAATCGGGTCGCCCCCGTGCTCTCCGGCACCGCGCAGCAGGGGGAGAGGCTCACGCTGACGAACGGGAGGTGGGTCGGCACCGAGCCGATCACGTACTCCTACGCGTGGCGGCGCTGCGGTGCGTCACTCGGGGACTGCGCCACGATCGCAAGTGCCACCGGGAACACGTACGTCCTCGGGCGCTCGGACGTCGGGCATCGACTCTACGGAGTCGTCACGGCCCGCAACGGCGCGGGCACGGCGCAGGCGACGTCGGATGCGACTGCCGTCGTCATCGGGGCTCCCTTCAACACCGCGCTCCCCACGATCTCGGGCGCTCCGGTGGAGGGGCGGGTCCTGACGGCGGCCCCCGGATCGTGGCAGGGCGTCCAGCCGATCAGCTTCGGTTACCAGTGGACCAGATGCGATGCGAGCGGTGTCTTCTCCACCTGTGCGCCGATTCTCGTGACCTCTCGGCCGACGTACACGCTGCGAGCGGCAGACGTCGGCCACCGGGTGTTCGTCCAGGTCAAGGCGCTGAACCGGTTCGGCGCGAGCTACGTCAACTCCGCTCAGACCCAGGCGGTCGACGCCGCGCCCATCGGGACGGTGACGATCGCCAGCGGACGGGCGGTCGTCACGTACGGACACTCCGTGACCTTGGCGGGTCGGGCAGTCGGGGCGCCAGCCGGGGAGCCAGTGACGATCGTCGAGCAGCCGGCGGGTGGGAAGCCCCGCACTCACGTGCGAGCGGCGCTCACGACCTCGGCCGGGACGTGGACCTGGGTCGCGCGGCCACCGGCCCGTACAACGTACCGCGCGGTCGTTCGTGGCCGGACGAGCCGGGACGTGACGGTCTGGGTGCAGCCCAGACTGAAGCTGGCGAAGGCGAGGGGCGCGCGTGTCCTCGCGGTGCACGTGTACGCGTCACGTCGCTTCGTCGGCCGGGTCGCCACGCTCCAGCGCTGGAATCCTGCAGGACGACGGTGGGTCGCCGTCCAGCGTGTGAGGCTGAGCTCTGCACGCGCCGGAACGTGGCCCACGGTGGTGACGTCGGCCACGTTTCGCACGCGCGCGCGGCGTGGGGCGCTAGTGCGGGTCGTCCTCCAGAGTCGCCAGACGGGCGGGGGCTACCTCGCGGGAGTGAGCAATCGGGTACGCGCCTAACGGGGGGTCTCACACGGTCTGATCGGCCGGAGCTCGTTGTGTTGCGACGCTCGCAGGTCGAGCAGCTCTCCCAGGCATCTCCGACCGGATCGCCGCGTACACCGCACCGATCACGAGCGCGGCACCGACGAGGGACCAGGCGCCCGGGCGCTCGCCGAGGACCAGCATCCCGAGCACGATCGCGACGAGCGGGTTCACGTACTGGTGCGTGACGACGAGCGAGATCGGTGCGACCTTGAGCAACCAGGCGTAGGCCGAGAAGGCGACGAGCGAGCCGACGACCACGAGGTAGGCCCACGCCAGCAGCGGGTGGAGCGCGAAGGTGCCCGAGCCGATCTGTCCGAGCTCCCCGCTGGCCAGGGCTCCGGCGAGGAGGAAGACGCCGCCGAAGGCCATCTCCCACACCGACGCGACGAAGGGGTCACCGGGGAGCGGCAGCCGCTTCGAGAGGAACGAGCCCATGGTCCAGGACATCGTCGCGCTCACCATCACGGCCAGGCCGAGCGTGGTCGAGCCGGTGCCGAGGCCCGGCGCGACGACGAGCCCGAGGCCAAGGAGGCCCGCGAGTGCGCTCAGCCGCGTCGCGCGCGCCGGATCCTCCCCCGTGAGCAGCCGAAGCCCGATCACCTGCAACGGCACCGTGCCGGCGATGATCGCGGCGACGCTCGAGTCGATGCGCGTCTCGGCGACGTGCACGAGGCCAACGCCGAGCCCGAGGAGGAGCGCGCCTGCGACCGCGCTTCCGGCGAGCTCCGTCCTCGTGGCGCGGAGCGATCGCCCCCGCCACGCGAGCACCGCGGCGAGCAGTGCGGCCGCCGCAACGAAACGCGTGCCCGCGGCGAAGAGCGGCGGGATCGTCTCCACGGCGACCTTGATCCCGAGGTACGTCGAGCCCCAGACGACGTACACGACGACGAGGGCGATCCAGACGTGTCTGACCGGAGCGGTCATCGCCTGGGAGGCGTCTCGTGGGCCATGCGTGTGAGAACGCACGGACGCGGGCGCGTCACACCCGACGAAGGACGAGAGTTGCTGATGGTCCCGAGTGGCGGCGCTAATACCGCAGGGTGCTGGGCGATCGCCTGCGGGTGCCTACGCGCCCTCGATGCGGAGACCCGTCTCCGGGTCGAAGAAGTGGAGCCGCTTCACGTCCACCTCGATCTCGAGCGCCTCCCGCTCGCGCGCCCGCGTCAGGCGATCGAGGCGGGCGACGAACGAGACCCCGGTGCCGCGCGCACGCTCCGCCGCGAGCCTCGCCTCCTCGTCCTCGAGCTCGTCCACGACCATCGCCTCGACGACCTCCTCCGTGGCCACCGCGTCGGCGCGCACGTTGAAGTGGACGAAGACCTCCGAGCCCATGTCCTCCCGGATGTCGCAGACCACGGACATCCTGCGTCCCTCGCCGGTCTCCCGCACGAGCGCGGCGTCCTCCATGTCCTCCGGCCGTATCCCGAGGACGAGCTGGC
>JBLMXP010000066.1:0-12044 GCA_050257835.1 Planctomycetaceae bacterium
TGACCCTCACCGACATCCTCGGCGCCGAGGACGCGCTCGGCGACATGGACTTCAAGGTCGCCGGCACCGAGGAGTTCGTCACCGCGATCCAGCTCGACATGAAGGTGAGCGGGATGCCGGCCGAGGTCCTCGCCGGCGCGCTGCAGCAGGCGAAGGAGGCCCGGCTCAAGATCCTCGAGGTGATGCTCGCCGCGATCCCGGAGCCTCGGAGCGCGGTCAGCGAGAAGGCGCCCCGGATCATCACGATCCAGATCCCGGTCGACAAGATCGGCGAGGTGATCGGCCCGAAGGGGAAGAAGATCAACGAGATCATCGCCCTGACCGGCGCCGACATCAACATCGAGGACGACGGCACGGTGTTCATCGGCTCCCACGAGTCCGAGGGCGCCGACGAGGCCGCGCGGATGATCGACGAGATCGCGAACCCGCGCCCGGTCCTGGTCGGGGAGACCTACGAGGGCCGCGTGGTGAAGACCACGACGTTCGGCGCCTTCGTGAACCTCGTGCCGGGCCGAGACGGTCTGGTCCACATCTCGAAGCTCGGGCGCGGCAAGCGCCTGTCCAGCGTCGAGGAGGCCGTCAAGGAGGGCGACGCCCTCACGGTGCTCGTCGAGGACATCGACCCGCAGGGCAAGATCAGCCTCAAGCCGGTCGGTCCCGAGTGGGAGGTCCCCGAGGGCCAGGAGGCCGAGGCGGGCGGCGGCGACCGTCCCCGTCGAGAGGGCGGGGACCGTCCTCGCCGCGACCGCGACCGGGACCGGCACGGCAAGCGGTTCCGCGACCGCGAGGGCGGCGGCTCGGGTTCGGGCGGCTCCGGCGGCGACGCACCCGCCGGTTCCTGACGATGCCGATCGCGCGCTCGGAGTTCAGCTCCGGCCTGCGCGTCGTGACGGAGCGGATGCCCGGCGTCCGCTCCGTCTCGGTCGGCTTCTGGGTGCTCGCCGGCTCGCGCGATGAGCGTCCCGCGATCAGCGGGCACTGCCACTTCCTCGAGCACCTGCTCTTCAAGGGGACCGAGCGCCGCAGCGCCCTGGACATCGCGGAGGCGTTCGACGCGATCGGGGGCGACGTCAACGCGTTCACCGCGAAGGAGTACACGTGCTACTACGCGCGCGTGCTCGACCGCGATCTCGAGCTCGCCGTGGACCACCTCGCCGACATGGTCGAGCACTCGGTGATCCGCGGCGAGGACCTCAGGGCCGAGTCGCAGGTGATCTTGGAGGAGATCAACCTGCACGAGGACTCGCCCGAGGACGTCGTGCACGACGTGTTCACCGAGGCGCTGTGGCCGGGGCATCCCCTCGGCCGCCCGATCCTCGGCACGCCCGAGCGGATCCGCGCCGCCACCACGTCCTCGGTCCGCGCCTTCTACCGCCGCCACTACGTCGCGGGCCACCTCGTGGTCGCGGTCGCCGGCAACGTCCGGCACGAGGACGTGGTCAGGATGCTCCGCGACCGGATGGACACCGGCCGCGAGCTGAGCGACGAAGAGGTCTCCACGTGGCGGCTGCGCCGCGGCGCGAAGGCGCCTACGCCCAGCGGAGCGTCCCTCGTGAAGCGGCGCAAGACCGAACAGGCCCACATCGTGCTCGGCACGAACGGCCTGCCGCGAACGGACGACGACCGGTTCGCGTTCCTGATCGCGAACACCGCGCTCGGCGGGGGGATGTCCTCGCGGCTGTTCCAGGAGATCCGCGAGAAGCGAGGCCTCGCCTACACGGCGTACAGCTACCACGCGCAGTACACGGAGGCCGGCATCTTCAGCGCCTACGCCGGCACCACGCCGAGCCGGGCCAAGGAGGTCGTGGCGCTGATGCGTCGCGAGATCGAGGACGTCGCCTCCGGCGGCCTGCGCGCCGACGAGTTCGAGCGCGCGAAGGGCCACGTGAAGGGGTCAACGGTGCTCGCGCTGGAGGACCCGGGCGGGCGGATGTCGCGTCTGGGCAAATCCGAGATCGCCCACGGCGAGATCCTCACCGTGAACGAGTCGCTCAGGAGGATCCAGGCGGTGACCCTCGAGGATGCGCGGCGCGCGGCCGAGCGCGTACTGTCGCAGCCGATGACGCTCACGGTGCTCGGCCCGTTCTCCCCCCGCCATTTCGAGGGGATCCTCGCGTGATCCGCGTCGGGGTCGTCGGGGCGACCGGCAAGATGGGGCGCGAGGTCTGCCGGGCGGTCGCCGCGGATCCCGACCTCGCGCTGGTGGCCGCGGTCTCGCGCTCCGCGTCCGGGTCGACGCTCGCCGACGCGATCGGACTGGAGGGTGTCGACCTCGTGCTCGAGGAGCGCCTCGACGCGGTGGCGGAGGCGGGCGCGGAGGTGCTCGTGGACTTCACCGCCGCCGCCCACGCGCCCGAGCACGTCTCCTGGGCGATCGACCACGGGCTGCACGTCGTCGAGGGCACCACCGGGTTCGCGATCGACGACGCGTGGCGTGGGGCGACCACCGGCGTGTTCGTGGCTCCCAACTTCGCGATCGGCGCCGTGCTGATGATGCGCTTCGCCGAGCAGGCGGCGCGCTACCTGCCGGCCGCCGAGGTGATCGAGCTGCACCACGACGCCAAGCGCGACGCCCCCAGCGGCACGGCGATCGCGACGGCGCGACGGATCGCCGCCGCGCGCGAGGCCGTCGCGGCGCCGCCAGGCCTCGACGAGGGGGACCTTCCCTCCCGCGGCGCCCCCGTCGACGGCGTCCGCGTGCACAGCGTGCGTTTGCCGGGACTGGTGGCCCACCAAGAGGTGATCCTGGGCGGCCCCGGCCAGGTCCTGACGATCCGCCACGACTCCCTGGACCGGTCCTCGTTCATGCCCGGCGTGATGATGGCGATCGAGGCCGTGCCGAACCGTCCCGGCCTCACGGTCGGGCTCGACGCGCTGCTCGAGGGCTGATGGGGCGCACGCTCGCGGCCGTCGTGGCCCACCCCGACGACGACACCTTCGGATGCGCCGGCACGGTCGCGCTGCACGCCGGCGACCCCGGCTTCCGCTTCGTGCTGATCCACGCCACGAGGGGCGAGGCAGGGCAGATCGCGCAGGGGAGCGGAGCCACCCGCGAGACCCTCGGCGCCGTGCGCGAGGAGGAGGACCGGCGCTCGTGGATCACGCTCGGGCGCGAGCCCGACCGCCACGAGTGGCTGGGCCTGCCCGACGGGGGCGTGGAGGATCACCCGTTCGACCAACTGGTCGGGACGATCGCGGGGATCCTCGACGAGGAGCGGCCCGACGTCGTCGTGACCTTCGGGCCCGAGGGGGTGACCGGGCACCTGGACCACATCACCGTGGGCATGGCGGCCACCGAGGCGTTCCACCGGGTGCGGGCTCAGGGCGGGCCCGGGCTCTCGCGGTTGCTCTACGACGCCTTGCCCGACTCCGCGATCGCCGAGTGGAACCGCAGGCTGGTCGCGGCCGGGCTTCCGCCGTTCGACCCGACCCAGCCGTTCCAGCCGCGGGGCGTGCCCGACGCCACGATCGGGCTCTCGGTCGACACCTCCTCGGTGGCCGACCGGGTCCTGGCCGCGCTCCACGAGCACCGCTCACAGGCCGAGGACTTCCGGGCGATGAGCGACGAGGACTGGCGGGAGGCGATGAGCCGCGAGTGGGGCGTGGTGGCGTGGCCGCCCCGCGAGCCCGGGACCCCGGTCCTCGGCGATGTCTTCGAGGGCATCGACGCCGGGTAGGCTTCGCCGGGTGGAGTTCCGCACGATCGCGCCCGAGGAGGTCCGTCCGTTCCTGGCGACGCTGAACCTCGCGTTCACCAGCACCGAGGAGAACGAGGCGGAGATCGCCCACGAGATCGAGCGCCTCGAGCCCGACCGGCTGTTCGCCGCGGTGGAGGACGGCGCGATCGTGGGCTGCGCCGGCGCGTACACGTTCGACGTCACCGTGCCGGGCGGTCGCGTCGCGCCGATGGCCGGGATCACCACCGTGGGCGTGCTCCCGACCCATCGGCGCCGCGGGATCACGCGCGAGCTGCTCGGCCGGCTCCTCGCCCAGGCACGCGAACGCGGGGAGCCGATCGCCGCGCTGTTCGCGTCGCAGGCCGCGATCTACGGTCGGTTCGGGTTCGGCCTCGCGACGATCGGCGCCGAGCTCGACGTGCTCGTCGAGCGCTCCGGGTTCGTCGTCGGGTACCAACGCCACGGCCGCGCGCGCCTGCTGGCGCGCGAGGAGGCCCTCCCCGCGATGAAGACGGTCTACGACGCGGTCTGCCCGACGCGCCCGGGGATGCTCCGCCTCGACGACGCCGCGTTCGCGTGGATGCACTTCGAGGGCGACAAGCCCGAGGACCGGCATCTGTACGTGGTGCACGAGGACGACGACGGCCGGCCCGACGCCTACGCCGTCTACCGCGCCCAGCACGAGTGGCCCGACTCGCTGCCCCACCTCGAGCTGAAGGCGCGCCACGTGCTCGGGTCGACGCCGCAGGGGACCGCCGACGTGTGGCGCTACCTCCTCGACGTGGACCTGGTGCACCGGGTCAAGACGGGGGACCGGCCGCTCGACGAACCGCTCCTGTGGCTCCTGGAGGAGCCGCGCGCGATGCGCGGCAAGCTCGTCGACGGGTTGCACGCACGGCCGGTGGACGTGGCGGCGGCGCTGGAGGCCCGCGGGTACGCGGGCCAGGGTCGGCTCGTGCTCGAGGTCGCCGACCCGTTCCTGCCCGGTGGGGGCGGCACGTTCGCGCTCGCCGTCGAGGAGGGCGTCGCCACCTGCGTGCGCACCGACGAACTCGAGCCGGAGCTCCGCTGCGGCACGAACGCGGTCGGGTCGACCTTCTTCGGGGGGAGCACCTGGCGCCAGCTGGCGCGCGCCGGCGCGGTGCAGGCGACCGCGGAGACGCTCGCGCGCGCCGACGCGCTGTTCTCGAGCGATCCGGCGCCGTGGTCGCCCTGGTTCTTCTAGGCCGGAGCTCGCCCGGTCTCACGGGCCGTGGAGGCCCTGCACGACGAACCCGGCGCCGATCAGGAACAGCAGCGCGCAGAGCCCGAGGCGGATCCATCGCAGCCCGCGGGCGCCGAACAGCCGCAGGCCGGCGCTGCCGAGGATCGTGAAGCTCAGGTCCGAGCACGACACCCCGATCGCCATCGCGGTGGCGGTGGCCAGGGCGCCCGCGCGTCCGGCGTCGGCGCTCGCCGCCGCCAGCGCCGCCGAGGCCGTCGAGGCGAAGAACAGCCACGCGCCCGGGTTCACCAACACGGCGACGATCCCGAGCGAGGTCGGCCCGAGGCGCCGGACCGGCACGGCCTCGGCCGGCGCGCGGCCGTCGGTGAGGATCGTCCGGGCCTCGGTCGCCGCGATCGCCATCAGGACCGCGCCGCCGGCCAGCTGCAGGGCGCGGAGGGCGGCGTCGCTCGGCTCCAGCGCCGACAGGCCGAGCGCGATCGCCGCGAGGATCGCGAACAGCGTGAGGTTGGCGCCGAGCATCACGCGCAGGCCGCCGCCGAGGCCGTGGCGCGCGGCCTGGCTGAGGATCAGGAGCTGGACCGGTCCCGGCGCCGCTCCCAGCGCGAACCCGAGCGCGAACGCCGGCCCGGCGTGCGACCACGCGTCGGTCATCGCCCGCCGCTCGCCAGGCGCAGCTCCTCGATCTGGATCCGGCCGTCCTCGCCACGCGTGACCAAGATCCCCTCGCACTCCTGCAACGGCGCCACCTCACGGCCGGTGAGCCCGAACGCAGCGCGCTCGACGAACGGCGTATGGCTGATCGCGAGCGCGATCTCGTCGGCCTCCAGCTGGTCGAGGAGGGCGCGGACTCCCGCGGCCATGCCCTCGGGCGAGCCTCCGGTCGCGTCGCGCCCGCCGAGGCCCGGGATCACCGCGTGCGCCGGCAAGGCGACCCGGGCGCCCCGCAGGAACCACGCGGCCGTCTCGGCTGCGCGCTCGGCCGGGGACACGAACACGGCGGCGTAGGCGACGCCCGCCCTGGAGCGACCGACGTCCTCGGCCAAGGCGCGGCCGGCGGGCGAGAGCCGGTCCGCGGCCGGGTCGCGAGGGGCGTGACGGCGGAGCTCGAGCTGTGCCATGACGTTCCTGTGGGGTCGGGGTCGGCGCCCGGAGGGCTCGCGTATGATGCCGCATCCGTGAGAGCCCGCGCCTCCTCCCTCGCCCTGCTCGCCGCGCTCGCGGTCGCGGCCCTTCCCGCCTGCACGGGAAGCTCGGCCGTCTCCTCGTCGGCCGTGTCCTCGACCGAAACCTCCGCCGCCGCGTTGCCCACGGTCGACCAGCCCGTGAAGTTCGTTCCGGGTGAGTACGACTACTCCTACCAGGACGTGAACGTGACCTTCTCCTGGAAGGACGGCAAGGGGATCCTCACCGTCGACAACGGCTCGGGCAGCCAGCTCGGCCCCCCGGGGATGTACGTGGAGACCCACCAGCAGACGCGGGTGGACGCCGTGGTCAAGGGCGCCACGCCGATCCCCGACGGGAAGACCGTCGCCCTCGACGTCACGTTCCCGTCCACCCTCAAGGCCGAGGACGTCGGCCTGTTCGCGATCGAGTTCGGGCAGGAGAACTGGGGCGCGCTGTCACCGACGATCGCGCACTCGGCGAGCCCCTCGCCCTAACGGCTCGCGGGTTCGCTCTCGCCGGCCTGCCGGCGCGCGAGGACGAACAGGAGGTCCGACAGCCGGTTCAGGTACCGGCGCACCTCGGGGTTCACCGTGCGTCCGGCGTCCTCGAGGGCGACCACGTCGCGCTCGGCGCGACGCACGATCGTGCGCGCGACGTCGATCGCCGCGCTCGCGCCGTTCGCGCCGGGCACGATGAAGACCTGGGGCAGCGGACGATCGGCCACCAGGTCGTCGATCCGGCCCTCGAGCCGCTCGGTCATCGACCCGGTGACGAGCGACACACCGGGCTCGAGCTTGGCGCGCTCCTGAGGGTTCGTGGCGAGGTCGGCGCCGACCACGAACAGCTCGCGCTGCAGGGCCAGGAGCTCGGCGGCGATCGCCTCGTCGCCGGTCAGGGCGCGCGCGAGCCCGAGGGCGGCCACGGCCTCGTCGGTCGTGCCGTAGGCCTCCGTGACCAGGTCGTCCTTGCGGACCCGCCCTCCGTAGAGCAGGCCGGTCGAGCCATCGTCGCCGGTCTTCGTGTAGATGCGCGGCATCGGCGGCTAGCATAGGTCGGTCCGGCGCCCCCCGGGGGTGCCGATCGAGAGGAGGCGACGAGACATGGCCGGGCGCTTCGGCTCCGTCGTCACCGCGATGGTGACGCCCTTCCGCGAGGATCACGCCGTCGACCTCGACGGGGCCCAGGAGCTCGCCTCCTGGCTGGTCGACCACGGCTCGGACGCGGTCGTCGTCGCGGGGTCCACGGGCGAGTCGCCGACCCTCACGCACAAGGAGAAGGCCGAGTTGTTCCGCGCCGTGGGCGAGGCGATCCGCGGCAAGGGTCAGCTGGTGTGCGGCACGGGCACCTACTCCACCGCCGAGACGCTCGAGCTGACGCAGGCCGCGGAGGATGCGGGCGCCGACGGGCTCCTCGTGGTCACCCCCTACTACAACAAGCCCCCCCAGCGCGGGCTGATCGCCCACTTCGAGCGCGTGGCCGAGGCCACCGAGCTGCCGATCGTCCTGTACAACATCCCCGGCCGCACGGGCACGCGGATCGAGCACGCCACGCTGCTGCAGCTGGCGAAGCGCCCGAACATCGTGGCGGTGAAGGACTCCACCGGCGACTTCCAGGCCATCTCGAAGCTGGTCGCCGAGGCGCCGGCAGGGTTCGAGGTGTACTCCGGGGACGACTGGGCCACCTTCGGCTACGTGTGCTTGGGGGCCGTCGGTGTGGTGAGCGTCGCGAGCCACCTGGTCGGCCCGCAGATGCGGCAGATGGTCGACCTGATCGGCTCGGGAGACGTCCCGGCCGCGCGCAAGATCCACGAGTCGCTCTCGCCGCTGTTCAACGCGCTGTTCGTCACGTCGAACCCGATCCCGCTCAAGGCGGCCCTCGAGATGGTCGGGCGCGGCTGCGGCGAGCCGCGGCTGCCACTGGTGCCGGCGACCGTGGAGGAGCGCGAGCGCGTCCGCAAGGCGCTGGAGGACGCGGGCCTCCTTGGCTGAGCGCGACAGGCGCGAGGGCGGCCAACGCGACGGCGACGGGTGCCGCGTCGTCTTCCTCGGCGGTGTCGGCGAGGTGGGCCGGAACATGGCCTGCGTCGAGTTGGACGGCCGGCTGCTCGTGCTCGACGTCGGGCTCTCGTTCCCGTCCGCCGACATGCCCGGGATCGACCTCGTGCTGCCCGACATGGAGTACGTCCGGGCGAGGATCGACGACGTCGAGGCGATCGTGCTCACGCACGGGCACGAGGACCACGTCGGCGCGCTCCCGTACCTGCTGCGCGAGCTGGGCCGCCCCGTTCCGGTGATCGGCACCGCGTTCACGCTCGAGCTGCTGGTGGGCAAGCTGGAGGAGCACGAGGTGACGGACCTCGCGGACACGCGGCTCGCGATCCCGGGCGGGGGGATGACCGTCGGCCCGTTCACGATGCGGTTCCACCACGTCACGCACTCGATCCCCGACGGCATGGCGGTGGCGATCGACACGCCGAGCGGCACGATCTTGCACACCGGCGACTTCAAGCTCGACAACACGCCGGTCGACGGGCGCCCGACCGACCTGCACGGCCTCGCCGAGGAGGCCGGGCGCGGGGTGCACCTGCTCCTATCGGACTCGACCAACGCCGAGGAGCCGGGCCACACGGAGAGCGAGCGGACCGTGGGGCCGGTGCTCCGGGACATCGTCGAGAAGGCGCCGGGGAT
Source organism: Planctomycetaceae bacterium (assembly GCA_050257835.1). Classification (GTDB taxonomy): domain Bacteria; phylum Actinomycetota; class UBA4738; order UBA4738; family HRBIN12; genus AC-51. Next base: position 8,757 of record JBLMXP010000066.1, read on the forward strand.
CGTCGTGGTCGCGTGCTTCTCGAGCCACATCCACCGGATCCAGCAGGTCATCGACGCCGCGGTGGCGAACGAGCGCGTCGTGTGCATCGTCGGGCGTTCGATGCACAACAGCGTGGCCGCGGCCCGGCGCCTGGGGATCGTGCGCCTGGACGACCGCGACCGGATCGACATCGAGGAGGTCGACCGGCTCGACCCCTCGCGCGTCGTGATCATCTGCACGGGGTCGCAGGGGGAGCCCTACAGCGCGCTCAGCCTGATGGCCGCGCGCGAGCACAAGTGGGTGAAGCTCTCGGACGACGACACCGTGGTGCTGTCCTCCAGCCTGATCCCCGGCAACGAGCCGGCGATCCACCGGGTGGTCGACGCCCTGTACCGCAGCGGCGCCGACGTCTACCACGTGCCGGCCGACAACGTGCACGCCTCCGGGCACGCGGCGCAGGAGGAGCTGCGACTCGTGCTCTCGCTCGTCCGGCCGACGTGGTTCATCCCCGTCCACGGCGAGCGTCGTCACCTCCAGCACCACGCCAGGTTGGCCGAGGAGGTCGGGATCGCCCGCGAGCGGATCCTGGTCTGCGAGGACGGCGACGTCGTGGAGGTGGCCGAGGAGGTCCGCAAGGTCGAGCGCGCCCCGGCGGGCATGACCTTCGTCGACGGCCTGGGGATCGGTGACGTGGGGGGCGAGGTCCTGCGCGACCGTCGCAAGCTCGCGGCCGACGGCGTGGTGGTCGTCGTGGTGACCGTCGACGCCCACAGCGGCGAGATCGTGAGCGGTCCCGACGTCGTGAACCGCGGGTTCGTCCACGAGGAGACCTCCCGCGACATCCTTGAAGAAGCCCGCGAACGCGTCATGCTTGCCTTCGACGAGTCGGCGGCCGCCCAGGTGACGGACCCGTCGGCGTTGCAGCAGAACGTACGGAGGGTGCTCAAGAAGTACTTCTTCGAGGTCACCCAGCGAAAACCGGTGATCCTGCCGGTGATCATGGAGGTGTAGGTGCCGACGAAGACTTCCCCCTCGCGACGCTCGGCGTCGCGAGCTTCGAAGACCCGCAGGGCGACCGCCCGCAAGCCGGCCCGCAAGCGGGCGCCCGCCAGGAAAGCCGCGCCGCAGAAGACGCCGGTGCGCCAGATCCTGTCGCCGTGGGCGCGCGACGCGCTCGGGATCGGGCTCGTCGTGCTCGCGCTCTTGGCGGTGCTCGGCGTGTGGTTCGACGCCGCGGGCCCGGTCGGCGGCTGGCTCACCTGGGTCCTGCGCGGCGCCTTCGGCGTCGCCGCGGTCACCTTCCCGGTGGTCGGCGTGTACTGGGGGATCCTGTTGCTGCGGGACACCGCCCGCGAGGAGCGCGTGCGGATGTTCATCGGGTTCACGGTGTTCGGCGTGGCCGTGCTCGGGCTGCTGTCGCTGCTGGGCGGCAACCCCGGCCCGCGCGAGGGCTATGCCGCCGTTGGGTGGGCCGGCGGGCTGTTCGGGGCCGCAGCGGCGCACCCGCTTTCCTCGGTGGTCTCCCCGCTCGGCGCGGCGGTGGTCTGCCTGGGCCTGTCGGCGCTCGGCCTGCTGATCTTCACCGGCACCCCCGTGGCGATCGCGTGGCGCGCCGCGGTCGACTTCTTCACCGCCGCCGACGTCGCGGACGAGGAGCCCGAGCCGGAGCCCGCGGTGCTCGCCGAGCCCGAGCCCGATCGGCCGAAGCGCCGCACCCGCCTCCGCGAGGCGTTCGGGCTGGAGGAGCCCGAGGTGCTGGTCGTGCCCGAGGCCGAGCCCGCGCGGGGGTTCGGACCCGCCGAGCCCGAGGAGGAGGCGCCCGCCAAGGCGCGCAAGCCCCGCCCCCGCACGATCGAGACCGCCGACGGCCCGTACCTGCTGCCGCCGCTCGATCTGCTCCGCAGCGCGCCGCCTTCCTCGGCCGACACCCGCGACGAGGCCGCGATGCAAGCCGCCCTGGAGCGCACCCTGCAGACCTTCGGCGTGGACGCGAAGGTCTCCGGCGCGCACCGCGGCCCGACCGTGACGATGTACGAGGTCGAGGTCGCCGCGGGGACCAAGGTGCAGAAGGTGCTCTCGCTCGCCGGCGACATCGCCTACGCGCTCGCCACGCCCGACGTGCGGATCCAGGCGCCGATCCCCGGCAAGTCCGCGATCGGCATCGAGGTCCCCAACAAGCACCGCGACTTCGTGATGCTCGGCGACATCTTGCGCTCGACCGCCGCGAAGGAGGCCACGCACCCGCTCGAGGTCGCCCTCGGCAAGGACGTCCACGGCCACGCGCGGATGGTCAACCTCGCGAAGATGCCGCACCTGTTGATCGCCGGGGCGACCGGCGCCGGCAAGTCGAGCCTCGTGAACTCGTTCATCACGTCGCTCCTGACGCGGACCTCGCCCGACGACGTGCGCCTGGTGCTCGTGGACCCCAAGCGCGTGGAGCTCAGCCACTTCGCGGAGGTGCCGCACCTGCTCAGCCCGGTGATCGTGCACCCCAAGCGCGCGGCCGAGGCGCTGCAGTGGATCGTCCGCGAGATGGAGGAGCGCTACGAGCTGCTCGCCACCGTCGGCGTCCGCGACATCGACGGCTACGAGGAGGGCTTGCGCGCCGGCACGCTCCGGATCCCGCCCGGGATGGAGCACCGCTACGAGCACATGGCGTTCATCGTGGTCGTGATCGACGAGCTCGCGGACCTGATGATGGTGGCCCCGCGCGACGTCGAGGACGCGATCTGCCGGATCGCGCAGATGGCCCGCGCGGTCGGGATCCACCTCGTGGTCGCCACGCAGCGCCCGAGCGTCGACGTCGTGACCGGCCTGATCAAGGCGAACATCCCGAGCCGGATCGCGCTGATGACATCGAGCCAGGCCGACAGCCGCGTGATCTTGGACATGAACGGCGCCGAGAAGCTCGTGGGCCACGGCGACATGCTGTTCGCCCCGTCGAACCTGTCCAAGCCCGTGCGCCTGCAGGCGGCGTGGGTCACCGAGCAGGAGATCCTGCAGGTCTCGGAGTTCATCCGGACCCAGCGGGAGGTCGCCTACGAGCACAGCGTCGAGGGCCTCGGGTTGCCGCCGAGCGAGGCGGAGCTGCAGGGCGAGCACGGCCTCGGCGGCGACGACGAGCTGCTCGAGCAGGCGGCCGAGCTGGTGATCCGCTCGCAGCTCGGCTCGACCTCGATGCTGCAGCGCAAGCTGCGCGTCGGCTTCGCCCGGGCCGGAAGGCTCATGGACCTGCTCGAGCAGCGGGGGGTGGTCGGCCCCTCGGAGGGCTCGAAGGCCCGGGCGGTGCTCATGACCCCGGAGGAGCT
>JBLMXP010000067.1:0-4152 GCA_050257835.1 Planctomycetaceae bacterium
CTGTACAGCCTCCTGCAGGCCGGCTACGAGCAGGAGGCGGAGGCCTGGCGCGAGTGGCTGCTGCGGGCGGTGGCCGGGGACCCCCGTGACCTGCGGATCATGTACGGGATCGCCGGGGAGCGCCGGATCCCCGAGATGGAGCTCGAGTGGCTCCCCGGCTACGAGGATTCCCTTCCCGTGCGGGTCGGCAACGACGCCTCGCGGCAGTTCCAGCTCGACGTGTACGGCGAGGTCCTTGACCTCCTGCACCAGGCCTCGCGGGAGGGCCTTCCCCACGAGGCGGTCGCCTGGGACATGGAGCAGCGGATCGTCGACGTGCTCGAGTCGAACTGGCGCGAGCCCGACGAGGGGATCTGGGAGGTCCGCGGCGGCCGGCGCCACTTCACCCACTCGAAGGTGATGGCGTGGGTGGGGATGGACCGCGCGATCCGCGACGTCGAACTGTTCGGATTCCCGGGCCCGGTCGAACGCTGGCGCGCGGTGCGCGACGAGATCCACGCGGAGGTGTGCCGCGAGGCCTTCGACGAGGGCCTCGGCGCGTTCACGCAGTCCTACGGGTCGAAGGAGCTCGATGCGGCGACGCTGATGATCCCGCTCGTCGGGTTCCTCCCCGCCCATGACCCGCGCACGATCGGAACCGTGCAGGCGATCCGCGACCGCCTCATGGTCGACGGGTTCGTGCGGCGCTACGACGCTACCTCCGAGGTCGACGGGCTCCCCGGCGGCGAGGGCGCGTTCCTGCCGTGCACGTGCTGGCTGGCCGACTGCCTGGCCCTGCAGGGCCACCCGGACGAGGCCCGCGAGCTGTTCGAGCGCGTCCTGGGCGTCCGCAACGACGTCGGGCTGCTGGCGGAGGAGTACGACCCCGCGGCGAAGCGTCTCGTCGGGAACTACCCGCAGGCGTTCTCCCACGTGTCGGTGATCGGCACGGCCAGGAACCTCTCGACGAACGAGGTCGGCCCGGCGGAGCGTCGCCGCCGGTTCGCACGGCGGGGCCGGGGAACCGCCGGGAGCCGGCGACGATGAGCCTGCAGGGCGTCCGCGAGCGGCTCGCGAGCGCCGCCGTGCTCTGCGACTTCGACGGCGTGCTGGCGCCGATCGTGCCCCTGCCCGAGGATGCGCGGCCGCTGCCCGGGTTCGCGGAGGCGCTGGCCGCGCTGGCGCCTCGGGTGCGCACCCTGGCCGTCGTCACCGGCCGTCCCTCCTCGTTCGTCCGCGCGCACCTGCGCGTCCCTCGTCTCGAGGTGGCCGGCCTTTACGGCCTGGAGGGTGCGCCGCCCGTCGACGAGGGCCTGCGGGCGGCGGTCGCGGCCGCGGCCGCGGGAGAGCCGGGCGCCCGCGTCGAGGACAAGGAGGCGGCGCTCGCGGTGCATCTGCGCGAGGCGCCCGATCCCGCGGCTGCCGCCGACCGGCTGCGGGACGTGCTGGCCGCGGCCGGGAGCCGTGCCGGGCTGGTGCTGCGAGAGGGCAAGCGCGTGCTCGAGCTCGCGCCCCCGGGGCGTGGGAAGGGCGCGGCCGTGCTGCGGCTGGCCCAGGGCGCCGACGCGCTGCTGGTGGCCGGCGACGACCTCGCCGACCTCGACGCCTTCGACGCCGCCGACGAGCTGGCGGACTCAGGACTCGTGGTCTGCCGGGTGGTCGTCGGCGGCCCCGAGACGCCGACCGAGCTCGTCGCCCGCGCGGACCTGGTCGTGGAAGGACCGTCCGGGTTCCTCGAGGTGCTGCGCTCGCTCTGAGCCGACCCCCCGGGCGGCATCGAGGTCTCGCAGCTGTTGGGTGAGCCATCGAGCCGGGTTGCTCGTGAGCACCGCGCGCACCAGGGCGCGCGCCCGGCGGGCACGCTCCTCCTCCGGGAGCTCGAGCGCCGTGCGCATCGCGATCGACGTCTCCTCGATGTCGAAGGGGTTCACGGGGATCGTGTGGCGACCGAGGCGGCCGAACGCGCCGGCGTTCACCGACAGCACGAGCGCCCCGCGCCGCCGGTTGACGAGCGGGCCCTCCATCGCCACGAGGTTCATCCCGTCGAAGATCGGGTTGACGAGCAACGCGTCGTACAGCCCGTACGCCGCGACGGCCCCCGGGAAGTCCTCGGCGGTGCGCACCTCCAGCGGCGACCAGCCCTCGCCTCCGTGCTTGGCGTTGATGGCCTCGGCCATCTCCAGGCAGCGCTCCGCGTAGACCTGGTACTCGGGGATCTCCACGCGCGAGCGCGGAAGCAGCGACAGGAACCGCACCTTGCCGCGCCAGTCGGGGTTGTCCTCGAGGAACGCGTCGTAGGCCTGGAAGCCGCGCAGGATGTTCTTCGACAGCTCGAGCCGGTCCACGCGCAGGAGCAGCTTGGCGTCCCCGCGCCAGGCGCCGAGCTCCTTGCGCAGGGCCTTCACCTCGGGCGAGGCGGCCGTGCGCCGCAGCGGCGCGGGGTCGAGCGCGATCGGGTAGGCGCGCACGAGCACCCGCCGCCCCTCGACGTGGATCCGGCGGGCGCGGACGTCGACGTGGACGTCGGGGAGCGTGTCGCGGACGCAGAGCAGGAAGCTCTGGACCCAGGAATCGGCCTGGAAGCCCAAGACGTCGGCCCCGAGCATCCCCCGCAGCAGGTCCTGGCGCATCTGCTCGGGGAGCAGCCGCAGGTAGGTGGGCCCTGCGAACGGGGTGTGCGTGAAGTGGGCGATCTGGGCCTCGGGCTGGAGCTGGCGGAGGAATCCCGGCACCATCGCGAGCTGGTAGTCCTGCACGAGGTAGACGGGGTCGTTCGCGCGCTCCTCGTGCAGCCGCTGGGCGAAGGTCCGGTTGACCTCGCGGTAGTCGTCCCAGATCCGCCGCGTCTCCGCGTCCCACGCCGGCAGGTACGCCAGGTCGAACAGGTAGTGGTGCAGGAGCCAGAGCACCCGGTTCGCGATCCCGTTGTAGTACCCCTCGTAGCGCGCCGGGTCGATGTCGACGAACGCGGCGCGCCCGGCGGGGTCGACCTCGATCCCCTTGCCGCCCGCCGCGACCTCGCGGTCACCGTCGGTCATCGCCGCGGCGAGCCAGGTGGCGTCGGACTCGAACAGGACGCCGGCGATCGCGGTGACGAGACCGCCGGACCCGCGCTCGCCCATCAAGCGCCCGTCCTCGCCACGATGGAACGCGACGGGACCGCGGTTGGAGGCGACCACGAGCGGCGATTCGAACGCCGAGGTTGCGGGAACCTGCATCAGGGGACCACTCTAGACGCGCCGACCGCGAGGCGCAGGGTCGGACGCGGCCCCGAGCGGCTCGGCGCGGTCGAGGTCCGGACCGTGGCAGGTTCGGCTGTCATGGCGCCTACGGATACCCACATGCCTTGCCGGACACACCGCGAGGGGCCCACGGCGGGTGAGGGCAAGGAGTAGCGCACGCCGGCGACGGGTACGGCAGAGGACATGATGGCGCGACGAGCCTCAGGATCTGCCGGTCGGACGGAGCTCGAGGGACCCGTCGGTGGCGACCCGTACGTCAGCGAGGCCCGTGAGGACGTCGCGGCGATCGACGACGTGGCCGGCCGCCACCTCCAGCGGCCCGGCGCCGAGGGCGCGCAGGCACCAACCGCCGGCTTCCGAGCTGAGGGTGAGCTCGAGCGACGCGCCGCCGGTCTCGAGCGCGTTGCCCAGCAGTTCGGTCGCGAGCAGCCGGAGGTCCTCGACGTCGCTGTCGTCCAAGCCCAGGTTGCGCGCCGCCTCCGCCGCGAACATCCGTACGGTCATCGACAGCGACGGGTCGGGGACGACGGTGAGCGTGTAGGTATCGGCGCTCACTGCCCGGTCCGATCCGCGAGGGGCCGCAACAGGTCCGACAACCCGGCGAGCTCGAGCATCCGCGCGACCGGCGAGCCGGGCGGAGCGACCAGCGCGAGCGATCCTCCGGCCGCCCGGAACCGCTGGACCGCAACCACGATCGTGCCGAGCCCGCTGGAATCGATGAAGCGCACGCCGGCCAGATCCAACGCCACCCGGGCGTGGTCCTCGGACGAGGTCAGCCTGTCGCCCAGCGCCGAGCGCGTGTACAGGTCGAGCTCACCGCTGAGCACGAGCACCTGCCACGCGCCGTGGGTCGTGCGCTCGATCCTCAGGCCATCGGGTTCCGTCATGCCTTCGACGGGCCTTCCGTGCGGACATGCTCCCTACCATAAGC
>JBLMXP010000068.1:0-3710 GCA_050257835.1 Planctomycetaceae bacterium
GTCACCCCCGCAACCGAGCACGACGATCACCCGCCCCGTCGCGAGGGGGCGTGCACCCCGGAGCACGTGCAGGATGCTATCCGGCGTGTGCGCGTAATCCACCACCACCAGGAAGTCCTGGCCGGCCTCGACCGGCTCCATCCTTCCGGGCACCTCGGCGAGGTCCGCGATCGCGGATGCCGCCTCCACGAGCGGGATCGCGAGCGCCTCGGCGACCGCCAGCGCGGTGAGGCAGTTCCAGGCGTTGAACCGGCCGCGCAGCGGCGACCGCACGTCGACGCCGCCCGCGCGGAACGCGAGCCCCTCGGCGTCCACGCGCAGGCCGGTGCCTCGGAGGTCGGCCTGTCGGTCGAACCCGTAGGTGGCGAGCGGGATCGGCGCATCGAGCAGGCGCCTGCCCCACGCGTCGTCGACGTTCACGACCCCTCGCCGCGCGAGCGCGGGCGTGAACAGCCGCGCCTTGGCGCCGAAGTACGCCTCCATCGTGGGGTGGTAGTCGAGGTGGTCCTGGGACAGGTTCGTGAACGCCGCCACGTCGTAGACGATGCCGTCGACGCGGTGCTGGGCGAGCGCGTGCGAGGACACCTCCATCGCCACCGCGTCGCAGCCGGCCGCACGCATCCGCGCGAGGAGCCGCTGCAGGTCGGGCGCCTCTGGGGTCGTCCGCGCGAGCGGCAGCGCCCGACCGTTGACGTGCGCCCCGGTCGTTCCGATCACGCCCGGTGTCAGGCCGGCGCCGCGGAACACGGCCTCCAAGAGGTAGGTGGTGGTGGTCTTCCCGTTCGTCCCCGTGACGGCGGCCAGCGTGACCGCGGTCGCGGGCTCGCCGAACACGACGGCGGACATCGGTCCGATCGCCCGTCGTACCGACGGGACCAGGACCTGTGGGACGTCGACCTCCACCGGGCGCTCGACCGCGAGCGCCACGGCCCCGGCGCGCACGGCGTCGGCCGCGAAGCGATGGCCGTCGGCACGGTCGCCGGGGATACAGCAGAACAGCGATCCGGCCAACACGGAGCGGGAGTCGTAGGCGACCTCTCCCACGCGCGTGTCGGCGTCGCCGTGGACGGTGGCACCGACGGCGGCAGCGACCGCGCCCAGCGGCACGGGGGGGAAGGAGGGGTCCACCGCGAGCGAGCCTACACCGCTGCCTCGCGCCTCACGGGAGGCCCTCAAGGAAGGGGCAGCGCGTGCGGCGGCAGCGACACCGAGGGCGCCGGCGGGATCGCCAGACGCTGGATCGCGTACCGCGCCACCTCTTGGAACAACGGGGCCGCGGCCACGCTCCCGTACACGGTCCGGGGCTCGTCGATCACGGTCGCGATCACGACCCGCGGCGCCGCGGCCGGGAGGAACCCGATGAAGGAGGCGACGTAGCGCTTCGTGTAGTGGCCGCTCGCGTCGACCTTCTTGGCCGTTCCGGTCTTGCCGGCGACCTGGTACCCGGCGATCTGCGCGTTCACGCCGGTCCCGTCCTGCACCACGTAGGTGAGCATCCGGGTCAGGAGCGCCGCGGTCTGCGGGCGGAGCACCCGGTGCTCCGCGGGGGCGGGCGCCGGTGTGGTGGCCCCGTCGGGCGAGACCGTGGCCGCCACGAGGCGCGGCTGGACGTACGTCCCGCCGTTCGCGATCGTCGCGTACACGCAGGCCATCTGCAGGGGCGTGACCGTGACGCCGGCACCGAACGACACGGTGGCGCGCGTGATGTTCGACCATTCCCCGGTCGGCATGAGGCCCGACGCCTCGCCCGGGAACCCGACGCCGGTCGGACGCCCGTAGCCGAAGCGCGAGAACGTCGTGGCGAGCGTGGCGTTGCCGACCTTGTCCGCGACCTCGGAGATCCCCACGTTGCTGGACTGCGCCAAGATGTCACCGAGCGTCATCCGCTCGGGAGCGTGCGCCTCGGCGTCGCGGATCGTGTAACCGTCGATCACGCGGGAGGACGGAACCCGGAAGCGCTCCGTCGGCGAGACCGTCCCGCTCTGCAAGGCAGCTGCGGCGGTGATCACCTTGTTCACCGAGCCCGGCTCCCACGTGTCGGTGACCGCGCGGTTCGCGTACGTGTCGGCCGGGAACGCCGTGAAGCGGTTCGGGTCGAACCAGGGGTAGGAGGCCATCGCCCAGATGTTCCCGGTCCGCGGGTCCATCACGATGATCGTGCCGCCCTTCGCGTGGTTCGCCTTGACCTCGGCGCGCAGGTAGTCCTGCGCGCGGAACTGCAGCTCGCGGTCGATCGTGAGCACGAGGTCGTCCCCGGGCCTGGCGGGCGTGATCACCTGGCTCCCTCCGACGATCTGCTGGCCCTCACCGGAGATCTCGACGGTCTCCTGCCCCGGGGCGCCGGCGAGCACGCCGTCGTACTGCTTCTCGAGCCCGGTCAGGCCCGTGCCGTCCACGCCCACGAACCCCAGGAGCTGGGACGCCACCGACCCCGACGGGTAGTACCGCTTCTCCACCGGCAGGAACCCGATCCCGGGCAGGTGGCGTGCCTCGAGGGTCTGAGCGACGTCGCGATCGACCTGCCGGGCGAGGTAGACGAAGGTCCCGGGCAGACGCAGCTGTCCCTCGACGACCGACTCCTTCAGGCCGAGCAGGTGCGCGATCGCCGAGGCCTCCCCCGCAGGGTCGGTGACCTGGGTCGGGTTCGCGTAGATGTCGCGGGCCTCCAGGGTCATCGCCAGCGGCGTGCCGTTGCGGTCGAGGATCTGGCCGCGATCGGCGGGAAGAGCCTGGGGCCGCATCCGTTGCTCGGCGCCGAGCGCGGTCAGCTGCCCCGACTCGCGCACCTGCAGGATCGCGAGGCGTGCGACCACGCCGCCGAACGCGAGCAGCAGCGCGACCAGCAGCGCGACCAGGCGCCGCGCCGGAGGACGCGTCACGCCCCGCTCCCCCGGGTGGCGGGGACCCGCAGCACCACCACGTCACCGTTACCCGGCATCACCAGGCCTTGCGTGCGCGCCCACTCCTGGATCCGCGCGGGCGAGGACTCCGCAGCGACCTGCTCGTGCAGGACCCGCTGCTGGTCGGTGAGCCGGGCGATCTGCGACTGGAGCGCGTCGACCCGGAAGCTCGCCTGCACCACGAGGGCAGAAAGCGACACGATCCCGACGACCATGGCGGTCACGACGACCGCGGTGAGGACCCAGAACGCGGGGGAGGTCCCGCGGCGCGCCCGCCGTCGAGGGTGGGGAGGGGTGGAGGTCCGCGGGCGCGCCGCGGGCGTGCGCGTGGGGCGCGCACGTTCGGTGCTCGGGACGGGTCCTCGCGCGGGCGCCGCGGCACGGGCCGTGCGGGTCGGCGTCGCGCCCGCGCGTCGTGCGACCTGGCGGGCGGGCTGACTCACGCCGCCTCCTCCCGCTCGGCCGCGCGCAGCTTGGCGCTGCGGGCGCGAGGGTTCCGCGCACGCTCGGCCTCCGCGGGCGTCTGGGGCTTCCTCGTGAGGACCCGCAGGCGCTCGTCGTCGCGGAAGGCCCGCTTGACGATGCCGTCCTCGAGCGAGTGGTACGAGATCACGACCACGCGGCCACCGGGCTCGAGGAGCCCGGCCGCGTGAGGCAGGGCCGCGGAGAGCTCCTCGAGTTCCCGGTTGACCGCGATGCGGAGCGCCTGGAACGTGCGACGGGCGGGGTGGGGGCCCCCCGGGCGCTTGCCCACGGCGCTCACGACGGCCCCGGCGAGCTCGTCCGTCGTGCGGATCGGGCGGCGGCGGA
>JBLMXP010000069.1:0-9125 GCA_050257835.1 Planctomycetaceae bacterium
CGGCTGAGCGCACGGTGGCCCGCCTCGTCCTCGCCTACTCGGCTCAAGGTAGGTCGAAAGGCGGCCGACGTTTCAGCCGTGGGTAACCAGGGTCCTGACGTGGCGCCGGCCAAGGCGCCGCCCGGGAGCCGTCCCTCCACGCTCGACGCGTTCTTCGGCGGCGTGCCGAAGACGGCCGGCGTCGTGCTGGGGTCCGGCTTCGTGATCCTGCTGGGCGTGGTCGGCGGGATCACCGGCGACGTCTCGCTGGCGCCGTTCACGGTCCTTCCCGTCGCGCTCGTCACGTGGAACGCGGGCCGTCGGTGGGGCCTCGCGGTGGCCGCCCTCGCAGCGTTGATGACGCACGCGGCGCTGCGGATCGGCGGTGACCTGTCCGGCGGTCTCCTCAGCTGGTGGAACGCGGTCGTGTGGTTCGGGGTCCTCGCGTTCGTCGTGTGGCTCCTGGGCGCGCTGCAGGATGCGGCCGCGCGGCAGGCCCGGCGTCTGGAGGCCGAGACCGAACGGTCCGACGACCTGCGCACGCAGAACGAGATCAAGAACACGCTCCTGCACGCGGTGTCGCATGACCTCAAGGGCCCGCTCGCCGGGGTCCTCGGGGCGATGCAGACGATCCGTCGCGCCGAGCAGATCGGGCTCACCGCCGACCAGCGCGAGGAGCTGTACACGGTGATCGAGCAGTCCGGAGCGAAGGCCGCACGGCTCGTCGACGACCTGCTCGACCTCGACCGGCTGGGCCGTGGGCAGCTCCGCCCCGAGCGGCGCTTCACCGACGTCGTGGCGCTCGCCGAGCGCGCGGTCGAGGAGGTGCCGGCGCTGTCGGGGCATCCGATCGTCGTGGCCGGACCGCACGTCCTGGCCGACGTCGACGGCGCGAAGGTCGAGCGGATCGTCGAGAACCTGCTCGTGAACGCGGGCCGGCACACGCCCGACGGCACGCCGGTCCGCGTGAGCGTGGAACGGTCGAGGCGCGGGATCGTCCTAGTCGTGGAGGACGAGGGGCCCGGCGTCCCCGACGACCTGAAGGAGCACGTCTTCGACGCGTTCCGCCAGGGGGAGCACTCGCATGGGGGCGTGGGGATCGGGCTGTCGCTCGTGCAGCGGTTCGCCGAGCTGCACGAGGGCACGGCGCGCGTCGAGGACCGCGAGGGCGGGGGAGCCCGGTTCGTCGTGGAGCTGCCCGCAGAGGTCAGGACCGAGGCGCCACGCGCCCGAGCCGGCTGATCCAGCCGGCATGCATCCCCGACCTTCGGTCGTTCCCTTCGGTCCGCGGGCTCGGTATCCTGCGCCTCCGGAGCGTCTCGGAGACAGGAACCTCCTCGTGCCACCGATGAACCAGACACGTCCCCGTCCCCGTTCCCACCGCGCGGCCGCGGTTCGGGCCGCGCTCGGCGCGGTGGTCCTCGCGGCGGTCCTCGCGCCCTCCGCGGCCGCCGTCACCGGCGAGCGCATGATGGTCACGGGGTCGGGATACACGTTGTACGCACGCAAGTGGGACCACCAGCAGGTCCGGATCGTGACCTTCTACGGTGAGGACGGGTTCGTCGTGCGACCGGCGCTCGCGTATTCGGCCCTGTCGGGCCGCAAGGTCACGAGCAAGGTCGGGGCAGAGCACGGGGCGTTGATGGCCACGAACGGCGGGTTCCGCGCAGGAGGGACCGACGCCCCGCGCCATCTCACGGTGATCGACGGCGAGCTGATCACCACGGGTTCGCCCTCGCAGATGGGGTGGACGCTCAGCACCACCGCCGACGGCACGCAGGCCTGGGTGGGCCGCCGGTCCATCAGCATCACGGCGACCCAGGGCGCCGTGTCGTTCGCGGTCGTGGGGTGGAACGCCCAGCAGCCCTCCAAGGGCACCGTCACCGCGTTCACGACCCGCGGCGGCACCTCTCGGTACCCCTCGACGCACACGTGCTCGGCGTTCCTGCAGCGCGAGCCCGGGACGCTCGAGTCGCGCACCTACCTCGTGACGGCCGTCCGCTCGGACTGCACGAAGCCGTCGATCCAGCCGAGCGGTGGGCACGGCAACGTGGTCCTTGCCGGCAAGCCCGTCGGCCAGTTGGTCGTGGGGCAGCCGGTCACGATCACCGTGGACCTCGGCCATCCCGGCGTCGCCAACGTGATGGGAGGGCTCCCACGCCTCGTGAAACACGGCGTCAACGTGGGGCCGGCCTGCCTGGAGACCTGCGGACCCAAGCGCGGCCCGGACCGCGCGTTCTACGGCCGCAACCCCCGCACGGCGGTCGGGATCGGCCGCGGCTGCGTCGACGGGCGCGGCACGACACCCTGCGAGTACTTCCTGGTGACCGTCGACGGCCGCCTTCCCGGCTGGAGCGATGGCCTGCGCTTCCCCGGGCTCGGGCACCTCCTCGTGGACCTCGGCGCGTGGGGCGCCGTCAACCTCGACGGCGGGGGGAGCACCACGATGTGGACGCGCGCGCGGAGCGCGGCGTGCCAGTCGAAGACCGAGGTGGGCTGCCTCGTCAACCGCACGTCGTACGGGCAACGCCGGGTCGTGGACGCGACGGTCATGGTCCCGGTCCCGACCGCGAGCCCCTCGCCGTAGCGCGGCCGGACCGCGCGCGGGAGGTCCCGATCCCCTGTAACGTCGCGCCGCGTGAGGGACCGGTGAGCGACGGCGTCGTGCGGGAGCACTTCGTCGACGGCTCTCGGTACCCGCCGGGGCTCACCGGCTTCCGTGGGAGCCACCCGGGGTCGTTCGAGGTAGGGCACGCCATCCGCGACGGAGAGCGATTCGACGTCGCCGGCCTGCCGGTGGAGGAGCACGTGGACCTCGTCGTGGTCGGCGCCGGGATCAGCGGTCTCGCAGCGGCCCGGTTCTTCCGGGACCGCCGCCCCGAGGCGTCGATCCTCCTGCTCGACAACCACGACGACTTCGGCGGCCACGCCAAGCGCAACGAGTTCCGGGTGGGGGAACGGCTGCTGATCGGCTACGGCGGGAGCGAGTCGATGCAGTCTCCGGACACGCTCTACTCCGAGGTCGCGATCGGGCTGCTTCGGTCCGTCGGTGTCGACCACCGCCGGTTCCACCGCTACTTCGATACGGAGCTGTACCCGTCGCTCGGCCTATCGCGCGGCCTGTTCTTCACCCGGGAGGCCTTCGGCGAGGACCGGCTCGTGACCGGGGACCCGATGCGGATGGTCGCCGACGACATCCCCGCCGACCGGATGCACGAGCGGGCGCCGGCGACGTTCATCGCGGAGTTCCCGGTCGCCGACGCCACGAAGGCCTCGCTCGTGGAGCTGTACACCTCGACGCGCGATCCGCTGGGCGGGCTCGCTCCTTCGGACGCAGCGGCGTACCTGCAGACGGTCAGCTACCGCGAGTACCTGCACCGCCACTGGGACGTCAGCGACGAGGGCGCGGACACCTTCCAGGGACGCTCGCACGACTTCTTCGCGCGGGGGATCGACGCGATCACCGCGTACGCGGCCATGGAGACGGGCTACCCGGGGTTCGCCGGGGTGCGGGTGCCCGCCGACCCGGTCGCCGAGGCCGAGATGGACGAGCCCTACGTCTTCCACTTCCCCGACGGCAACGCCTCGATCGCCCGGCTGCTCGTGCGGTCGCTGCTGCCCTCCGTCGCGCCCGGCTCCACGATGGAAGATGTCGTGACGGCGCGGTTCGATTACGGGCGCCTCGACGAGCCGGGATCGCCCACCCGCCTGCGGCTGTCGAGCACGGTGGTGCACGTCGCGAACGAGGGTGGCGGCGTCGACGTCGGCTACGTGCGCGCCGGGACGCTGCACCGGGTCCGCGCGCAACGGTGCGTGGTGGCCGGCTACCACATGATGCTCCCCTCGATCGTGCGGGGCCTTCCGGCAGAGCAGTCCGAGGCGCTCGCCTCGAACGTCAAGGCGCCGCTCGTGTACGTGAACGTCGCGGTGCGTGACTGGTGGCCCTGGGTGCGGCTCGGCGTCCACGAGATCACGAACCCGATGGGCTTCTTCTCGCGCCTGAAGGTCGACTACCCGGTGAGCATCGGCGATCACCGGTTCCCGAGCTCGCCGGACGAGCCGATGGTGCTGCACCTGGTCCACGTGCCGACGGTGCCCCATCGGGGCCTCCCGGCCAGGCAGGCGTTCCGGCGCGCGCGGTCGCGCCTGTACGCGACCACGTTCGCGACGTTCGAGGAACGCGTCCGCGACGAGCTCACCCGGATGCTCGGCCCCGGCGGGTTCGACGCCGGCCGCGACATCGCGGCGATCACGGTGAACCGTTGGGGCCACGGCTACTCCTACGGCGGGGACCGGCTCCACGACCCGCTCCCGGAGGGAGCGCCGGCGCCGTACGAGCTCGCGCGGCGTCCGCTCGGGCGGATCGCGATCGCGAACGCGGACGCCGCGTGGACGGCGCTCGCCTCCGCCGCGATCGACCAGGCGCACCGCGCGGTCGACGAGGCGCTCGCGGGCGGATGAGCCGTTCAAGGAACCACCCGCTCGGTGCCGATGTTGGAAGGACCGAGGGTATCGAGGGGGTTCGGGATGCACGGCGATGGCTCCGATCCGTTCCGCATCTTGGCGTCGCTGCGCGCCCACGGCGTGCGCGCCGTGGTCGTCGGCGGGGTCGCGGCCTCCGCGTACGGCTCGCCGGTCGCGACCGACGACGTCGACGTGTGCCTGGCCGGCGACGACGAGAACCTCCAGCGCCTGGGCCTGGCGCTGGCCGACCTGGGGGGCACCATGGTCTCGGATCCGTCGCATGAGAGCGCCCGCGCGTCGTTCGTGACGGTGGCCGGGCGCCTCGACTGCATCGAGACCGACCGTTACGAGGAGCTCGAGGCGCGCGCGGCGCAGGTGGAGCTCGGGCACGGGGTCGTCGTGAGGGTCGCCTCGGTGGAGGACCTCGCCGAGCTGAAGCGGGACACGGGCGACCTCCGCGGCGCCGCGCACGTGGCGTCGCTGCTGCCCGAGGTGGACGTGCGCGAGCGGGTGGTCGAGCTTCCGCCCGAGGACGCGCCGCCCGCCCGGGACCGCACGCGCGTGCGCGACCGGATCTGGGGCGCCCTCGAGGACGTCGACACGTTCCTGACGAACCTGACGGAGCGTCGCTGAGGGGCGGCATGCGCCACGCAGGGCCGGCGGAGCCGGCCCTGCGGACGGCAAAGGCGCGCTCAGGAGACGGTCAGCGCCGTGTGCATCCCCGCTTCGTAGTGCGACGTGATGTTGCAGATCACGACGTAGGAGCCCGGGTCGAGCGTCGCGGTGAACGACGCGTCGGTGCCCGCGGCGATGTCCTCGGCCTCGCCGACCGGCTCGACCTGGTCCTCGTCGACCCCGTCGCCTTCGGCGTTGAGCGGCAAGGCGTCGGGCGCCCGGTCGGTCTTGATCACGACGAACTCGTGGGTCGATGGGCCGTCGTTGTGGACGTCGAACGTGACGTCCCCGGCGGCCACCTTCGAGGCATCGAGCGAGATCGCGAAGTCCTTCACGGTCGCGCCGACCGTGTCCTCCGATATCTCGGCGCCCGTCGGAGTCGCCGCCTCCGAGGACGAGGTCGTGTCGCTGCCGCACGCGGCCAGCGACAGCGCGAACGAACACAGGAGCAACACGCGCAGGACGCGCAACACCATCGGGCACCCCTCCCGTCTGCGGACCGGCCCCCTCTGCCGGTCGTTGCGGGGACCCTACGCGTTCTGCGCGCCGGGCGCCACCCGGCCGCGCTGTCGATATGCGGGCTCCCCGTTCGTCGGTAGGGTGGACGCGGCCGCGCAGCGCGCCGCCGAGGAAGGGGGAACGTATGGCGCAGTACCTGCTGCTGATCTACTCGGAGCCGGGGATGGGCGCGACCACCGAGGCGGAGGCCGCCGCGGTGATGGGCGCGTACCGGACCTACACGCAGTGGCTGATCGACCAGGGGTGGATGCGTGGCGGCGACGCCCTGCACGACGCGAGCGAGGCGACCACCGTGCGCGTGCGCGAGGGCGAGCGCCTGGTCGTCGACGGGCCGTTCGCGGAGACGAAGGAGCAGCTCGGCGGCTACTACCTGATCGAGGTCGAGCACCTCGACGACGCGATCGAGGCCGCCGCCCGCTGCCCGGGGGCTCGTCACGGGTCGATGGAGATCCGCCCGATCATGCCCACCGACATGCCCACGTGAACGTCGAGGCGGGGTCGGCCGCGCCGACCACGGAGGTCGTCGAGCGGGTGTTCCGCCGCGAGTCCGGGCGCGTGGTGGCGGCGTTGATCCGGGCCGTGCGCGACTTCGACCTCGCGGAGGAGGCGGTGCAGGAGGCGTTCGCGACCGCGCTCGAGCGCTGGCCGCGCGACGGCGTCCCGGACAACCCCGCGGCATGGATCGCCACGACGGCGCGGCACCGCGCGATCGACCGGCTGCGGCGCGAGCGGGTCGGGCGACAGAAGACCGAGGCGATCGCCGGGCTCGAGGCACTCGGGGGAGACACCGACATGCACGAGATCCCCGACGAACGGCTCCGGTTGATCTTCACCTGCTGCCACCCGGCGCTCGCGATGGAGTCGCGGGTGGCGCTCACGCTCCGCACGGTCGGGGGCCTGTCGACCCGGCAGATCGCGCGGGCGTTCCTCGAACCGGAGCCGACCGTCGCGCAGCGGCTCGTCCGGGCCAAGCGGAAGATCCGCGACGCCGCGATCCCGTACCGGGTGCCGCCGAGGGAGCTGCTCGGAGAGCGGCTCGCGGGTGTGCTCGCGGTGCTGTACCTCGTGTTCAACGAGGGCTACGCGGCCACCGAGGGCGAGCTGGTCCGCTCCGACCTGTGCGACGAGGCGATCTGGATGACGCGGGTGGTGACGCACCCGCTCCCCGACGAGCCGGAGGTGGGCGGGCTGCTCGCGCTGCTGCTGCTCCACCACTCCCGCCGCGCGGCCCGCACCGACGACGCCGGCGAGCTCGTGCTGCTCGAGGACCAGGACCGTGCCCGCTGGGACCACGACATGATCGACGAGGGCCTTGCGACCCTCGACGCCGCGATGGCCGCGAATGCGCCCGGTCCCTACCAGCTGCAGGCGGCGATCGCCGCCCTGCACGCGCGGGCGCCGCGCGCGGAGGACACCGACTGGCCGCAGATCGCCGCGCTCTACGGCGTGCTCGAAGCGGCTGCGCCGTCGCCGGTGGTGTCGTTGAACCGCGCGGTCGCCGTCGCGATGGCCGACGGGCCGGAGGTGGGGCTGCCGCTCGTGGACGCGCTCGCCGAGCCGCTCGAGGGCTACCACCTGTTCCATTCCGCCCGCGCCGAGCTGCTCCGGCGGCTCGCGCGTGCGGATGAGGCGGCCGACGCCTACCGGCGCGCGCTCGCGCTCGCGACGAACCCGGCGCAGCGCTCGTTCCTCGAACGACGGCTGGCGGAGGTTGCCCCGCCGTCCGCGTAGGCTTGCGCGTCACATGGGGTTCGCACCGACGTCGCCGATCCGGACCGAGCGCCTCCTGTTGCGACCGTTCGAGCCGGAGGACTTCGACGCGCTGTTCGCGATCTACGCGCGCGAGGACGTCGCCCGGTACCTCTACTGGGGCCCGCGCGAAGAACCGGAGGTCCGCGAGATGCTCGCCGAGCGGATCGCGCATCGCGGGATCGAGCGAGAGGGCGACCGGCTGAACCTCGCGGTCGTGCTGCAGGCCACGGGGGCGACGATCGGTGACGTCGTCCTCGCGTGGACCAGCGCCGCGCACGCGCAGGGCGAGGTCGGGTTCGTCGTCCACCCGGACCATCACGGCCACGGGTACGCGACCGAGGCCGTGCGTCCGCTGCTCTGGGTCGCGTTCGAGCGCCTCGGGCTGCACCGCGTGATCGGGCGCGCCGAGGCGCGCAACGACGCCTCCGCGCGGCTGATGGAGCGGCTGGGGATGCGGCGCGAGGCGCACCTCGTGGAGAACGAGTGGGTCAAGGACGAGTGGCAGAGCGAGCTCGTCTACGCGATCTTGGACCGAGAGTGGCGCGCCGCTACCGACGACGGGACCGGCTGATGTTGTCGCCCCAGCGCCGCATCCGGGCGACGTAGGCCTCACCGGCCGCGACGTCGGCGGCGGGCGGCTCCAGCCCGAGCGCGCGCATCCGCTGCTGGGCCCAGGCCTCCGCCTCGGCCTCGAGCTGCCACCGTCGCTTGCCCGCGCGCCGCGTGTGCCCGAGCACGAGGTGGCCGATCTCGTGCAGCCCGCCGTAGAAGGTGCGTCGTGTGCCGATCTTCGCGTCGAGGTGCACGATCCCGGGGGTGGCGAACCCCCGTCGGTGGCTCGCGTGGAACCGGCACGGCCCGGTACACCAGGCGAGGCCGTGCAGCGCGAGCTCCGCTTCGAACGTGTCCCGCAGCGTCATCGGTCAGCGCAACCCGGCCCCGAGCTCCGTCACGACCTTCGGGATCAGGTCGATGTCGGACCCACGCGTGCGCCAGTTGACGAGCGCCGGACGGAAGGCGACCCGCCCCGCGTAGCTCGTCGAGCCGAAGAACACGCGGCCGTCCTGCAGGGCCGCCTCGCCGATCCGCCGGTTCAGGTCGTCCAGGGCCGGGCCGTCAGCCCAGCCGTCCGGACGGTAGCGGAAGCACACGATGTTGAGCGGCACGTCGGCGAGACGCTCGAGCTCGGGGTCGGCGTCGACGGCCGCGGCCAGGCGTTGGGCCAGGTCGAGGTCGCGCTCCACGACCGCGCGGTGTCCCTCGCGCCCGTAAGCCCGCAGCGTCGCCCAGATCGGGAGCGCCCGCGCGCGCCGTGACATCTCGGGCCCGAGGTACCCCCAGTTCGGCGTCGGATCGTCGATGTCGGGGAGGTAGGCCGCCCCCGAGCCGAACACCGCCGGGAGCAGCGCGGGGTCGCGGACGAACGCGAAGCCGTTCTCGTAGGGGACGTTCAGCCACTTGTGGCCGTCGGCGATCACGGAGTCGGCGCGCTCGACACCCTCGACGAGGTGCGCCGTGCGCGGCGACAGGGCGGCGAACAGCCCGAAGGCGCCGTCGACGTGGAACCAGGCGCGGTGGCGCTCGGCCAGGTCCGCCATCGCCGGGAGCGGGTCGAAGTCGCCCGCGTTCACCTCGCCGGCGCTCCCGATCACGATCGCGGGCGCGCCGCCGAGCGAGCGCAGGGCGTCGTCCAGGGCGTCCAGGTCGACCCTGCCGGCGTCGTCGCGTGCGAACGT
>JBLMXP010000070.1:0-7196 GCA_050257835.1 Planctomycetaceae bacterium
CGGTCGTGGGCCTCCGAGGGACTCGACCTCGAGGTGTCCTTCAACCTGTCGCCGCGCCAGCTGTGGTCGCCGCGCCTCGCGCAGCGGATCCTCGGCAAGCTGCAGGCCGCCGACGTGGACCCCCATCGGATCGTCGTGGAGATCACCGAGTCGATGGCGATGGCCGAGCCGGACCGGACGCAGAAGGTGCTCGCCGAGCTGCACGCGTGGGGTCTGAAGCTGGCGCTCGACGACTTCGGCACCGGGTACTCCTCGCTCGCACGGCTCAAGCACATGCCGGTGGACGTGCTGAAGATCGACCGCGCGTTCGTGCGCAACGTCCACGGCGACGCGCGCCTGGCCGGGATGGTCCGCGCGATGATCCAGCTCGCGCAGAGCCTCGACATGGTGCCGCTCGCTGAGGGCATCGAGACCGAGGGCGAGCTGACGTTCCTGCGCGCGAACGGCTGCCGGCTGGCGCAGGGGTTCCACTTCGCGAGGCCGGTCCCACCCGAGGAGATCCCCGCGCTCGCCGGGCGTCCCGAGGGCCTGATCCCCGACGCCGCCGGCGTCCTGTAGGTCATCCGCCGCCGCTCGGCGGGTTGCCCCCGTGGCACGAGCAGGTCGCCGTCGCGAACGTCAGCGTGTGGCACGCGTCGCAGGGGATCGGCTCGTCACCCGAGGGTACGTGCGGCCCGACCTGCTCGTGGACGAACGTCGAGGGCACGAAGTGCGTGGTCGTGTGGCAGTCCGCGCACATCGTGAGCTTCGGGTCGTTGTGGTGGTTCCCGTGACAGTTGACGCAACCGTCGGCCGGCCCCATCGACCCTGCGGTGCTCGACGTGTGGCAGGTCTCGCACAGGATCTGCGCGTGCTTGCCGGTGAGCGGGACGGGGTGGTGGAAGCCCTTCGGGGACCAGGTCTGCAGCGAGTGGCAATCCTGGCACGCGCCGCGGTCGGGATGCGGCGCCGTGTGGCAGTACGAGCACTCGTTCGGTTGCTGGGTGCCGTCGTGGCAGGTGAAGCACGCGGGCATCGACTGCGGCGGGACCCAGGCACGGCCCGGGATCGGATGGTGCACGACCTGGGCGTGGCAGTCGATGCACATCGGGACGCCGCTGTGGCCGTCGTGAGAGAACGTGGCGGACACGAGCTTGACCGGTTTCGACAGGCTCGAGGTCGGGTGGCACTCCTGGCAGGTCTGGTTCGGGATGTGCCGCGTGACGACGATCGGCGCCGCCACCTTCCCGACCATGTGGTCGTACACCTCGCGCATCGCGAAGAACTTCGTCTTCACGAAGTTCCAGACGCCGGGGGGGATGTGGCACGTGACGCAGTCGACCTGGCTGTGCTTGGAGGCTTCCCAGGTCTTCATGTAGGGGACCATCTCGTGGCAGTCCGAACCGCAGAACTTGTTGCTCTCGGTCGTCTTGGCCGCGGCGAACGCCCCGCCGATCCCCACGATGAGGACCGCGAGCAGCACGACCGCGACCCTGCCGCCGCGCGTCCTCCACAACCGCTTCATCGCGGCCGCCAACGGTGCCCCTTCCTCTCCTGCCCGTATCGTCCGTCGACCCGGGCGCGCGTCCTGCGGCCCCCCGGCCCCCGGCCTTCGGGACCCGGCGATAGGCTCCCTCGGTGGCCGAGGTCGAGGGGCTCGCGGATCGGATCGGGGTGCTCCGCCCCCTGCGCCACCACGACTTCCGGCTGCTGTGGCTCGGGATGACGGTGTCGCTGATCGGCGACGGCGTGTACGCGGTCGCGGTCGCGTGGGAGGTCTACCGTGAGCTCGACGCCTCGCCGGCCGCGTTCGCCGCGGTCGGGATCGCGTGGTCGCTGCCGCAGGTGTTGCTGCTGCTGGGGACCGGGGCACTCTCGGACCGGATGGATCGGCGCCGGCTGATGATCGCGGGCGACCTGCTGCGGCTGGTCGTGATCGGCGCGGTGGGCGTGCTCGCCCTGACCGGGAGGCTCACGGTGCCGCTGCTCGTGCTCCTGGTCTTTCCCTACGGGGTGGGGGCGGCGCTGTTCGGGCCGGCGTTCCACTCGATCGTGCCGACGATCGTGCCGGAGGATCTCCTCGTCCAAGCGAACTCGATCGGTCAGGTCGTGCGGCCGCTCGCCCTGACGGTGATCGGCCCGCTCGTGGGCGGGTTGCTCGTGGCGGTGAGCACCGGCTGGGCGTTCGTGGCCGACGCGGGCACGTTCGCCTTCTCGGCCGCCTGCATCTTCGCGATGCACGCGCGGCGCGTCCAGCCGAGCGCCGAGCCGGCGGACCTGTTCGACGACATCCGCGAGGGGATCCGCTACGTGCGGCGCACCCGATGGATCCTGCTCGGGCTGCTGGCCGGGCTCGTCAGCCTGTTCGCGGTCTTCGGGCCGTGGGAGACGCTCGTGCCGTTCGTCGTGAGCGACCAGCTGGGCTCGAGCGGGATCGGGCTCGCGCTCGTGTTCGGGGCCGGCGGCGTCGGCTCGGTCCTCGTGGGGCTCGTGATGGCCCAGCGGGGCGGCCTCCCACGCAAGCCGGTCACGGTGATGTACCTGGCGTTCGCGGTCGGGATGGGGATGACGGCCGGGTTCGGCGTGATCGGCGCCGTCTGGCAGGGGATGGTGGTGGCGTTCGTGGCCGAGGCGTCGATGGCCGTGCTCGTCGTGATCTGGTTCACGCTGCTGCAGCGGCTCGTCCCCAACGAGCTGCTCGGGCGGGTCTCGGCGCTGGACTGGATGATCTCGATCGCCGGCGCGCCGCTCTCGTTCTTGATCGTGGGGCCGCTCGCGTCGGCGCTCGGCGCCGACGAGGTCCTGATCGCGGCCGGGGTGCTCGGGGCGATCGCGCCGATCGTGTTCCTGCTGCTGCCCGGAGCGCGCGACCCTGAACTCGACGGTTCGCTGGACCCGTAGACTCGAACGCCATGGAGTACACGCACGTCGGTCACCACGGGCTGGTCGTGTCGCGCCTGTGCCTCGGCACGATGAACTTCGGGCCGCACACGCCCGCGGAGGCGGCCCACGGGCTGATGGACACGGCGATCGCCGAGGGGATCAACTTCTTCGACACCGCGAACGTGTACGGACGACACCTCGGGGTCGGGGCGACCGAGCGGATCATCGGGGACTGGTTCGCGCGCGGGAGCGGGCGGCGCGACAAGGTCGTGCTCGCCACCAAGGTCTACGGACAGATGGGCGACTGGCCCAACCAGGGGCGCCTGTCCAAGCTCGCGATCGTGCGCCAGTGCGAGGCGTCGCTGCAGCGGCTGCAGACCGACCGGATCGACCTGTACCAGATGCAGCACATCGACCGGCAGGCGTGGTGGGACGAGATCTGGGAGGCGATGGACCAGCTGAAGCGCCAGGGCAAGATCCTGTACGTGGGATCGTCGAACTTCGCCGGCTGGCACATCGCGCGCGCGAACGAGCTGGCCGGGTGGCGGCATTCGCTCGGCCTGGCGACGGAGCAGTCGATCTACAACCTCACCGAGCGGACGATCGAGCTCGAGGTGATCCCCGCGGTCCGCGAGTACGGGATGGGGCTGATCGTGTGGAGCCCGCTCGGCGGGGGCGTGCTGGCGGGCGCGCTCGAGAAGGTCGTGGAGGGGCGGCGCTCGCAGGGGTACCTCGTCGAGGAGATCGAGGGGATGCGCGAGCGCCTGGAGCGCTGGGAGGCCCTCTGCAAGGAGCTTGGGGAGCAGCCCGCCCACGTCGCGCTGGCCTGGCTGCTGCACCAGCCCGCGGTGACGGCGCCGATCATCGGACCGCGTACCGAGGAGCAGTTGCTCGGGTCGATGCGGGCGCTCGAGATCTCGCTGTCCGACGAGGTGCTGCGCGACCTCGACGCGATCTTCCCGGGCCCGGGCGGACCGGCGCCCGAGGCCTACGCCTGGTAGCTGGGCGGCGGCTCCGCCCCGACCGCGCGCTCGATCTCACGCGCCGCTTCGACCACCGCCGGCGCGTACCGTTTCGCTCGGAGAGGGCTGAGCCGGCTCTGCGGGCCAGAGAGGGATACCACCGCGAGGAGCTCCGTCGATGAGGAGAACACGGGCGCACTCACCGACGCGACGCCGTGTTCGCGTTCGCCGTGGGAGTCCGCCCATCCACGTCGGCGGGTGACGCGGATCTGCCGCTCGAGGGGTTCGTCGATCTCGATCCCCTCCGTGGGTCCCCACGCGAGGAACACCTTGCCCGCGGATCCCTTCGTGAGGGGGAGTACCGCGCCCACGGACACGATCGTGCGGAGCTCGGCGTCGGACTCGGCGGCGTCGACGCAGAGCCGCTCGCTCCCTTCCCGCACGAACAGCTGTGCGCTTTCGCCGGTCGTCCTCGCGAGCCGTTCGAGCGCGGGGCGAGCCAGCTCACGCAGGGGGAGTTCGCGCATCGCCCGGGCAGCCAGGCCGAGCAATCGGGGGCCGAGCGCGTAACCGCGACCGCCGACGTGGAAGAGGAACCCGTGGTCTTCGAGGGCGTTCACCAATCGATGCGTCGTCGAACGCGTGAGTCCCGTCTCCCGCTGGATCGCCGGAAGCGAACGGGCCCCGCGTTCCACCGCGTCGAGGATCTGCACAGAGCGATCGAGTACGCCGACCCCTGTCTCCGCAGACGCAGGCGCCGCGTCACGGCGCGCCGTGACGCGAGCCCGTTCGCGCGCCGAGAGCGCGTGCCGGGTGTCGAGCGATGCAGCTTCGTCGTCGTCTCGATCGCGCCCTGTTACCATCCGGTCTGTCCAGTATGTGGGATGCCATCCCAATATATGGGACGCGCGGACCATACACCAAGGGGTCGGGAGGTCGGAGGATGCCGCGGACGCTGGCGGAGAAGGTGTGGGAGCGCCACGTCGTGCGGCGCGCCGAGGGCGAGCCCGACCTCCTCTACGTCGACCTCCACCTGGTCCACGAGGTCACGAGCCCCCAGGCGTTCGACGGGCTTCGGATGCACGGCCGCACCGTGCGACGGCCAGACCTCACGGTCGCCACGATGGACCACAACGTCCCGACCATCGAGGGCCCCGTCACCGACGAGGTCTCGAAGCGCCAGATGGAGGCGCTGGCGGCCAACGTCGAGGAGTTCGGGATCACCGTCTACCCGTGGGGGGCCGCGGGGCAGGGGATCGTCCACGTGATCGGGCCCGAGATGGGGTACACGCAGCCGGGCATGACGATCGTCTGCGGCGACTCGCACACCTCGACCCACGGCGCGTTCGGCGCGCTCGCGTTCGGGATCGGCACGAGCGAGGTGGAGCACGTCCTCGCCACCCAGACCCTCCCGCAGACGCCACCGAGGTGGATGGCGGTCACGGTCGACGGCGACCTCCCGGCCAACTGCAGCGCCAAGGACATCATCCTCGCGATCATCAACCGGATCGGGACGGGCGGCGGCGTCGGGCACGTGATCGAGTACCGCGGCGCTGCGATCGAAGCGCTCTCGATGGAGGGCCGCATGACGATCTGCAACATGTCGATCGAGGGCGGCGCGCGCGCGGGCATGGTCGCGCCCGACGACACCACCTTCGCCTACGTCGAGGGGCGCGCCCACGCCCCCAAGGGGAAGGACTGGGAGGCCGCGCTCGAGGACTGGCGGACGCTCCCGACCGACCCGGGCGCCGTCTTCGACACCGAGGTCACCCTGGACGCCTCGACCCTGCAGCCGTACGTGTCGTGGGGCACGAACCCCGCGCAGTCGGCGACGATCGACGGCTCGGTCCCCGACCCCGGTGACAACGAGTCGGCGCAGCGGGCGCTGCGCTACATGGACCTCACGCCCGGCACGCCGATCCGCGAGATCCGGCCCGACACGATCTTCATCGGTTCGTGCACGAACTCGCGGATCGAAGACCTTCGGGTGGCCGCCGACGTCGTCCGCGGACGGAAGGTCAAGGATGGTCTGCGGGCGCTCGTCGTGCCCGGGAGCGTCGCGGTCAAGATCCAGGCGGAGCGGGAAGGGTTGGACCGGGTCTTCGCCGATGCCGGCTTCGAGTGGCGCGGGGCCGGGTGCTCGATGTGCCTCGGCATGAACCCCGACATCCTGCAGCCGGGGAACCGCAGCGCCTCCACCAGCAACCGCAACTTCGAGGGGCGCCAGGGCAAGGGCGGGCGGACGCACCTGGTGAGCCCGCGGGTGGCCGCCGCCACCGCGATCGCCGGCCACTTCACGACCCCGGAGGACCTGTAGCGATGGAGCCGATCACGCGCATCGAGGGCACGGCGGTCCCGCTGGACCGCGCCGACGTCGACACCGACCAGATCATCCCCGCGCAGTACCTCAAGCGGATCGAGCGCTCGGGCTTCGGCCCGTTCCTGTTCGACGAGTGGCGCAAGGATCCCGACTTCGTGCTGAACGACCCGCGCTACGCGGGCGCCTCGATCCTGCTCGCGGGGGCGAACTTCGGCTGCGGGTCGAGCCGCGAGCACGCCCCGTGGGCGCTGGAGGACCACGGGTTCAAGGCCGTGATCGCCCCGTCGTTCGCGGACATCTTCACCAACAACTGCGGCAAGATCGGGCTCCTCGTGATCGAGCTGCGCGCCGAGTCGGTGCGCGCCCTGATGGACGCCGTGCTCGACGACCCCACGACGCGGATCGAGATCGACCTCGACGCCCTCACCGTCCGCGCGCCCGGGATCGACGAGGTGTTCGACATGGAGCCGTTCACGCGCTGGCGGCTGATGGAGGGCCTCGACGACATCGGCCTGACGCTCCGCGCCACCGATGCGATCGACGCCTACGAAGCGACCCGCCCGGCCTGGCTGCCGACCGCCTGATCGAGGAAGCCGACGACGCGTTGCTCGTAGGCGCTCGGGTCGGCGTTCCAGCATTCGATGTGGTTCGCGCCGGGGCAGGTCACCAGCGTGACGGTCGTCGGCTTCATCCTTGCCAGCTCCTCGCTCGTGGCGATCGGGACCGTCGTGTCGTCGGTGCCGTGGAACACGAGCGTCGGGAGGTCGAAGATCTGCGGCGTAGCGAGGTAGTTCAGGGCGCTCCAGTCCACGCCGAACCGTTTCTCCGCGATCCGCTTCGCGACCGCGGTCAGAGATGACGGCAGCCTGATCGGCCCGACGAGCGGCTCGCGCGACGCGTTGTCGTCCACGGTCGCGGAGAAGTTGAGCATCGGGGCGTCGAGCACGAGCGCCCGGATCTGCGAGGCGAGCGCCGAGCGCTGGAGGAAGGCGGCGATCACGCTGCCGCCCATCGAGTCGCCGTAGAGGACGACGCCGTGCGAGCCGTGGTCG
>JBLMXP010000071.1:0-8425 GCA_050257835.1 Planctomycetaceae bacterium
TCCAGCGCAAGCTCAAGGTTGGGTTCGCCCGCGCCGGGCGGTTGATGGACCTGCTCGAGGAGCAGGGGATCGTCGGACCCTCGCAGGGCTCGAAGGCCCGCGACGTGCTGATCACGCCCGAGGAGTGGGAGGAGCGCCGGACCGCCTGAGGGGGCGCTACAGGGCGCCGACCCGGCGCGCCACCTGGAACAGCGTGTCGGCGTGCACCTGGGGGTCGATCATGATCGTTCCCACCAGTCCGACCTGGGCCTGCCACCAGTTGTAGACCTCTTCGTGGGTCCAGCCGCGGGCGCGCGCGCTCTTGTAGGAGCGGACCATCTCCGAGCCCTGCCAGATCGCCTCGGGCGAGACGATGAAGCCGCCGTTGGAGCCGTCGATGTTCACCCAGAACGCGCCGACGAGGCCCCATCGCCCGTTGTCGCGCCCGCCGGAGACCAGCAGGTAACGGACCGGCCCCTCGGCGAGCGCCTCGCGGGCCGCGATCGGCTCCCGCAGCGAGGCGAGCGGGGAATCGAACATCTGCTTCGGGTCGCTGTCCATCGGTTGCGTCCTCCCTCGTCTGAGCGCACCGTACGTCCCCCGCGCGGCGCGCGACAGCGGTCGGAGGGCTAGTTCCTGCGACGCGCGCGCCGTCCCGCGACCTAGGCCCTGCGGTGGACCGGCCGGCGAGCGACGACCTCGTCGGTGACGGTCTCGCCGGTCTCGGCGAACCCGCGGCTCGCGTACAGGCGTTTGGCGACCTCGTTGTCGGGCCGGTAGGAGAGCGCCAACTGGCGCGCGCCGGGCTGTGCGGAGAGCAGGTCGATCGCGGCCGCGAGCGCGGCGGCCCCGTAGCCCTTGCCTTGGTCGCGGGCGTCGATCATGAACCCGCCGATCCACAGGCTGTCGTCGTCGGGGTCGCGGCCCCACATCATGAAGCCGACGGTGCGCCCGTCGGCCACGATCGCGAGCGGACGCCACATCGGCTCGTAGGTGCAGAGCGACAGGTAGCGCGTCACGTCGGCGACCCACCGCCGCTGGTCGCGCCGGACGCGCACGGCGACGACGTCGCGCCAGTTCGCCCGGGTCACGGGCTCGAGTCGGACGGGGTCGCCGGCGGCTCGGCGGGAGCCCCGATCGTCAGCGAGGATCGCGAACATCAGGTGGTCGCGCCAGCGTCCGCCGATCTTCAGGTAGCGCGGCGCGTAGCCCTCCTCGCGCCACCCGCTCGCCCGCAACAGGCCGATCGAGCGCGCGTTTCCTGGTTGCACGTTGGCCTGGATGCGGTGCAGGCGGAGGTCGACGAACGCGTGACGGAGCAGCAGGTCCATGCCCTCCCGCATGTAGCCCTGTCCGGCCCACGGCTCGAACGCGAAGTAGCCGAGGTAGGCGTTGCGGAACGGGCCGTAGAAGAGCTGCGAGAGGTTGTAGACGCCGGCCAGGTCCGCGCCGTCGGCGCGGAAGATGCCGAGCGAGCGACGGGCGGGGTCGATCGTCACGTACCGGGCGAACGCTTCGGGCGTCGACGGCGCGTGGGTCCAGGGCCGGTGCAGGCGTCTGCTCCGCCGTTCGGCGGCCAGGAACTCGTCACGGTCGCCGGCCACGAGCGGACGCAGATGCGTGCGTGGGCCGCGCGCGACGGGTTGGTCCATGCGCGCATCCTCACACGCGCGGGCCGTGTCGGCGCGACGCGGCCGATCGACGCTAGCGGACCTGCGGTGGCTCCCAGCCCGGGTCGGCGGGATGGTGGAAGGACTCCACGCCCGGTCCGCGCTCGACCATCAGCCTGCCACCCTCGACGACGATCGTGATCCGGTGGTCGTGCTCCTCACCGGCCGTCTCGACGTGCCAGTCCTGATCGGCGTCGTGTCGGTACGTGAGCGAGAAGTGCGGCTCCGCGACCTCGTGCTCGTGCATGCCGTCCCCCTCGACATGGCGCCCGGACACCGCGTCGGCGTAGAGCTGCGCGACGTCCTCCCCGTCGAGCTCCCTCGCGGGCGCCCCGAGCAACGCCTCGGCGATCGAGCGCACACCGCGGCGGTCGACGAGGTCCAAGACGGCCTCGGCCGTAGGCCGCGCCTCGTCCAGCACGTCGGCGTCGAGCCGCTTGAGGACGCCCTGATCCTGGGGAGATGGGTGCCAGGGGAGGGCCAGGTTCGGGACGAGCACGAACACCGCCTCGACCCGTTCGTCCCCGGGCGGCTCCCAGTACGTGCGGGGTGGATCCAAGGTCACGCGCTCGATGGGCTGGCCCTCCTCCAGGAGCGTGGCGCAGTGCCAGGCCTCGTGCAGCGCCTCGATCCGCGAAGGCTCCTCGCGGTCCATCCTCCTATCCTGCCCCAGTTCTGCCCTTCATGCAGGGCCGGCGGCACGCTCCCGCGCGGCCCGGATCACGGCCTCCGCCGAGAGCCGGTCCTCGAACCCCTCGGTCGAGACCTTGTGGCCCTCGAGGTCCTTGTAGACCTGGAAGAAGTGCTCGATCTCGTTGAGCAGGTTGAGCTGGAGGCCGCCGAGGTCCCCGACGTGGGACCACATCGGGTCGCGCAGCGGCACGCAGAGGATCTTCTCGTCCTCGCCCTTCTCGTCGATCATCCGGAACAGCCCGATCGCCCGGGCTCGGATCCGGCACCCGGGGAACGTCGGTTCGCCCACGAACACGAGCGCGTCCAGCGGGTCGCCGTCGTTGCCGAGGGTCCCGTCGATGAACCCGTAGTCGGCCGGGTACTGCATCGAGGTGAACAGCATCCGGTCCAGGACGATCTCACCGGTCTCGTGGTCCATCTCGTACTTGTTGCGCGACCCCTTCGGGATCTCGACGATGACCGTGAGCACGTCGCTCTGCATGGGCCGGAGTGTAGCCGGGGCAGGGCGGTTACCATCACCGGGACGCATGGCCGGGAACAGCTTGCGCCCGACGGCGATCGGGGTCGGCGCCGCGCTCCGGCGCGCGCGCGCGATCCGCGGCACCACGCTGGACGAGGCCGCCCGCGACACGAAGCTCCGTCCCGAGCAGCTGCAGGCGCTCGAGGACGAGGACTTCGACCTGCTCGGGGGAGAGGTCTACGTGCGGGCGACGCTCCGCACCTACGCGGAGTACCTGGGGCTGAACGCCGAGAAGGTGTCGGCGGCCTACGCGCGGCACGCCGAGGATCCCGAGCCGCCGGTCCCGCCCTCGAAGCTCGGCAAGGTCGAGCGGGCGATCGCCGCGACGCGCGTGCGGGACTCGCAGCGGTTCCTGCTGATCGCGGCGGCGGTCGTGCTCGTCTCGCTCGTGGCGGTCGGCCTGGTGTCCCGGCGCTCGGTCCCCGTGCCCGCGGTGATCGCCACGGCGACGCCGCCCCCCTCGCTCGAGGCGCTCACGACGGAGGGCGCGCCCACGATCGACGTGGTCCTGACCGCCACCGCCGAGGTCGACGTCTCGGCGATCGCCGACGGCGAGCCGCTGGACCCCGAGCACCTGCGCGCCGGCGCCGTCGCGACCTTCCAGGCCTCACAGACGCTCACCGTCACGGCGAGCGACGGCGGCGCGATCGACGTCAACGTGAACGGGGTCGACCGCGGCTCCCCGGGTCCGGTCGGGGAGCCCTGGAAGAAGACGTTCAGCCACCCGCGGCCGCCGGCGTCCCCGAGCGCCTCGGCCGCGCCGAGCAGCCCGACGGCCTCGACGAGCGGTTGAGGTCGCCGCCATGAGGGCCGAGGTCGTCGCGGTCGGGACCGAGCTGCTGCTCGGGCAGATCGACAACACGAACGCGCGGTGGATCTCCGAGCGCCTGGCCGCGGCGGGCGTCGACGTGCTGCACCACACCGTCGTCGGCGACAACCTCCGCCGGATCGTCGATGCGCTCCACCTCGCCGCGACGCGCGCCGACGTCGTGCTCGTGACCGGGGGCTTGGGGCCCACCGAGGACGACCTCACGCGCGACGCGCTCGCCATGGTGATGGACGCGCCGCTGGAGCGGAGCGCCGACCTGGAGGCGTGGCTGCGGGAGCGCTTCGCCGGCATCTCGAGCAGGCCGATGCCGGCGAACAACCTCCGCCAGGCCGACGTCCCGAAGGGCGCGCGGCCGATCCCGAACGACCGGGGGAGCGCGCCGGGCCTGGTCGCCGAGCTGCCGACCGGCGCCGTCGTGTACGCGGTCCCCGGGGTCCCCGGCGAGATGGTCGCGATGTTCGAGCAGACGGTGCTGCCCGAGCTCCGCGCGCGCACGGGAGCCGTCTTGGTGTCGCGGGTGCTCCGGCTCACCGGGATGGGGGAGTCCGCCGTCGCCGAGGTCCTGCACGACCTGTTCGAGGCCTCGGCGAACCCGAGCGTCGCCTACCTCGCGGGGACCGGCGAGGTGAAGGTGCGGCTGACCGCGAAGGCCGCCACGGCCGAGGAGGCCGGCCGCCTGCTGGGGCCGCTCGCCGAAGAGGTCCGCGGCCGGCTCGGCGACGTCGTGTTCACGACCGAGGACGAGACCCTGGAGGAGGTCGTGCTCCGCCTGCTCCGCGAGCGGGGCCTGAGGCTCGCGTGCGCGGAGTCGCTCACGGGCGGTGCGGTCTCGGCGCGGCTCACCCGCCCACCGGGGGCCTCGGCCTCGTTCCTGGGCGGCGCCGTCGTGTACGCGGCCGAGGAGAAGCGGCGGGTGCTCGGGGTATCGCGCGAGACGATCGAGGGGCCGGGCGTCGTGAGCGAGGCCTGCGCCCGCGAGCTCGCGGCCGGGGCCAGGCGCCTGTTCGAGGCCGACGTCGCGCTCGCGCTCACGGGGGCTGCCGGCCCCGAGCCCCACGGGGGGGCCGAGCCCGGGACGGTGTGGATCGCCCTGGAGGCGGCCGACGTCGCCCACGCCCGCGGCCTGCGCCTGCCCGGCGAGCGCGAACGGGTCCGCGGCTGGGCGGCGCAGGCGGGGCTCGACCTGGTGCGCCGCTACCTCGACGGCTCGGCGCTGCCCGTCTCCGACGCGGTGATCTGAGGGAGCCTCGATGGCGAGGGACCGTGCGGCCCGACCCGAGGCGAAGGCGCTTCGGTTGTTCGTCGCGGTCGAGGTGCCTGCGGAGGCCCGGGCCGCGATCGAGGTGGCGGTCGCGCCGTGGCGGGACCGGTTGCCTCGGGCGCGCTGGGCCCCCGAGGAGAACTGGCACGTGACGCTGAAGTTCCTCGGGCAGACGTGGCCGCGTCTGGGGACGTGGGTCCAGGAGCGGGTCGGCGAGGCAGCCGCCACGTGCGCCCCGTTCGAGACCCGGCTCACCGCGCTCGGCGCCTTCCCCGAGCACGGGAAGGCCCGGGTCCTGTGGGCCGGGCTGGACGACGACGCCGGCACGATGGCCTCCCTGGTCGGCGCCCTCGACGACGGGCTCGCGAGGGAGTTCGCGCCGGAGTCGCGGGCGTTCTCGCCCCACGTGACCGTGGCGCGCAGCGACCCCCCGCTCGCCCTGCCCGAGGGCTTCCGCGGTTCGTCGCTGGCGCCCGTGACGTTCCGCGTGGCGGGGGTCACGCTGTTCCGGAGCCACCTGCGTCGGCCGGCGCCCCGCTACGAGCCGCTCGCGCGCTGTTCGCTCGGCGGCGCGGGCTGACCGACCCCGGCGCGCAGCCGCTACCATCTGCCCCTTACCGGCCGTGCCGCCCCCTGCGGCCGTCGCGAGAGGAGGAGCGTGTGAGTTCGACCGTCACCGAGCGCGGATCCACCTACGTGCGTGCCGACGGACGGGAGAAGGTCACGGGGACCGGCCGCTACACGGCCGACCTCACGATGACCGGGATGGCGTTCGCGAAGTTCCGCTACGCCGACCACCCCCACGCGAAGATCCTGTCGATCGACACGTCGAAGGCGAAGGCCCTGCCCGGGGTCGTCGCCGTCGTGACCCAGGCCGACCTGCCCGACGTGCGGTTCGGCGGGTTCGTCCAGGACCGCTACCTGTTCGCGAAGGACGCCGTGCGCTTCGAGGGCGAGATCGTCGCCGGGGTGGCCGCGCTCTCCGAGGAGATCGCTGCCGAGGCCGCCCGGCTGATCGAGGTCGAGTACGAGCCGCTCCCGGCGATCAGCGACTACGTGGCCGCGATGGACCCGGACGCGCCGCTGATCCACCCCGACCACGCGTCCTACGAGCGCGACGAGAACATCCTGTCGAGCGGCAACACGATGGCCTACCACACGATCGTGAAGGGCGATGCGGAGGCCGCGATGGCCGGCGCCGAGGTCGTCGTCAAGGGCCGCTACGTCTCCGACGCCTCCCAGGGCGTGCCGATCGAGCCGCGCGCCGTGGTCGCGCAGTGGCAGGGCGACAAGGTCACGATCTGGTCCTCCACGCAGGTCCCCTACGCGGCGCGCGCGGGCGTCGCCCACACCCTGCAGATCCCCGAGGCGAACGTCCGCATCGTGGTCCCGCTGCTCGGCGGCGGCTTCGGCGCGAAGTGCGACCTGCACTTCGAGGGCCAGGTCGCCGCGATCGCCCGGGCCGCGAAGCGCCCGGTGAAGCTCGTGTTCAGCCGGCGCGAGGAGTTCGTCGCGATCGCCCAGCGCCGCGAGGGCATCACGATGGAGTTCGAGACCGGCGTGACCCGCGACGGCCACCTGGTGGCGCGCAAGGCGAAGCTGATCCTCGACAAGGGCGCCTACTGCGGCGAGGGCGGGTTCCTCGGCCAGATGGCCGCGATGCACGCCTGCGGCCCCTACCAGATCGAGAACATCGCCGTCGAGGCGCACCTGAACTACACGAACAACCAGCCCTCGGGGTCGGTCCGCGCGCCGACCGCACCGCAGGTGTGCTGGGGCCTCGAGCAGCACATGGACGAGGTCGCACGCGCGATCGGGATCGATCCGGTCGAGCTGCGGCGGCGCACGTTGATCCAGGAGGGCGCCGAAGGGCCGACCCGGCAGGTCTTCGACGAGCTCGGCGTGAAGCAGACGCTCGAGCGCGCCACGGAGATGATCGGATACGGTCGCGATCTCCCCGAGGACGAGGCGATCGGGGTCGCGGTCGGATGGTGGCCCTGCATGCCCGCGCCCTCGGGCGCGTACATCCAGCTGAACGGCGACGGCTCGGGCACGATCGTCACCGGCGCGCAGGAGAACGGCACCGGCGCGGTGATGGCGATGCCGACGTTCGTGGCCGAGGATCTCGGGATGCGCCCCGAGGACTTCTCGATCCTGTACCAGGACACCGACGCCGCGCCGTGGGACATGGGCTCATGCGGCTCGCAGACCACGTTCAACAGCGGGCGAGCGGTGCTCGACGCCGCGGCCGACGTCCGCCGGCAGCTGCTCGACGCGGCCGCATCCCAGCTCGAGGCCGACCGCGAGGACCTGGAGCTCGTCGAGGGCTCGGTCCGGGTGAAGGGCTCGCCCGAGCGCTCGGTCTCGATCGCGGAGCTCGCGGGCGGCCAGACGATCGCGGGCCGCGGCGCCGGCGAGGTGCCCGACGTCCCCACCGGCGACACGGGCGGGTGCGTGGGGCGGATCGGCAACGAGACGTTCCTCGCCCCGCAGCTGATCACCCACGCCGCTCACGTGAAGGTCGACCGGGCGACCGGCGTGGTGCGCGTCCTGAAGGTCGCCGCGGCCCACGACTCGGGGGTGATCCTCAACCGCCCCGGCGCCGACGGGCAGGTCTACGGCGGCGTCGTGATGGGCGTCGGCCTCGCGCTCTCGGAGGGCACCCAGCTCGACGACCAGGGCCGCCAGCGCAACCCCGCGCTGCTCGACTACAAGCTGGTCACGTGCTCCGACGCCCCGGAGATCCAGGTCGACTGGATCCAGATCCCCGCCAAGGGCGCCGGTCCCCGCGGCTCCAAAGGCGTGGGCGAGCCCCCGCAGGTGCCGACGGCCGGCGCGATCGCGAACGCGATCACGAAGGTGCTCGGCACGCAGGTCCGCCGGCTCCCGATGACCCCCGAACGCGTGTGGGCGGCGAGCCGGGAGGTGGGGGCATGACGCGGTCGTTCACCGCGGCCGCCACGGTCGAGGACGCGCTGGGGGCGATCGCGTCCGGCGCGCGCCCCGTCGCCGGCGGCACCGACCTGGTCGTGGGCGCGCGCCAGGGCAAGGCGCCGCTGCCCGACGCGATCGTGGCGATCGACCGCATCGAGGCGCTCCGCGGGCTCGAGGAGACCGGCGACGGCCTGCGGCTGGGCGCGCTCACGACCCATGCCGAGATCGTCGCCAGCGACGTCGTGCGGGCCCGGTACACGGCGCTCGCCGACGCCTCGGCGATCGTCGGCTCGCACGCCACCCGCGCCAACGGCACGATCGGCGGCAACGTCATGAACGCCTCCCCGGCGATGGACACGGGCGGCCCGCTCCTGTGCTTCGGCGGCACGGTGACCCTCGCCTCCTCATCGGGGATGCGCTCGGCCGGGCTCGCCGACCTGTGGACCGGCCCGGCCGCGACCAGCGCCGAGCCTGGCGAGCTGCTCGTGAGCGTGGACCTGCCCGCGCCCGCGGCCGGCACCGGCTCCGCCTACGTACGG
>JBLMXP010000072.1:0-20145 GCA_050257835.1 Planctomycetaceae bacterium
CCCCGCGGTTCATGTGCACCAGGGCCCACGCCAGGAGCGCGTGGGCGCGCTCGGTGTCGGAGGGAGGCTCGGATCCCTCGACCGCGAGCACCCGTTCGTAGAGGGCGACGGTCTCGGGATCCGGCCCTACCCCCAGCTGGTCGCGGAGCACCTCGCGGAGCCGCTCGAAGCGGCGGATCGCCACTCGCCGTTCCCCAGCCGCGAGATCGATCACCATCAACTCGCGCGTCGCCTGCTCGTCGGTGGGGTCCTCCTCGGTGAGGCGAGCCCAGAGCGCTCCCGCGCGCAGTACATCCAGGTAGCGACGGCGCAGCCGGGCACGCGGCTCGAGCGTCCAGGACTCATAGATGTCATCGGGCAGGAGGTCTCCCCGATACAGGTCGGCGACGTCGCGGCACGTCGCGACGTCGCCGGACTCCAGCGCCCGTCTGGAGGCGGCCTCGAACCGCTCGACATCCGTGTCGACCCGAGCCTCAGGCGCCAGCACGAGCACTCCGTGTTCGTTCACGATCGCCCGCTCGTCGGCAAGCGCGAGCCTCGCGAAGTGCAGCGCCTTGCGGAGGTTCGTACCGGAGGCTGCGGGCGCGCTCTCGGGCCAGAGCGCGTCCATCACTTGGAGTCGGTGGATCCGGTGATCGGGGGCGAGCGCGAGCAGCATCACGACGTCGGCCGAGCGGCGGCTCCGCCACGCGTCGCTGGAGACCGGTTGACGGTCGACCCTCACCGTGGACCGACCCAGCAGCTCGATCGCAAGCTCGCGCACTACCGCATCGTAGAGACAGACCCCGGCCCCGGCCAGCCGGCCGTGCGGAACGGTTCGGGAACGGTCGCCTCCGTAGCTTCTGCGCATGGGAAGGAGGTGAGGTAACGGTGACGCTCTTCATGGACGTACACGACCACCTGCCCGAGGGGGCGACGGCGGTCGACGTGGCGAGGGCGCACGCCGCGGACCTTCAGGTCCAGGAGCGGTTCGGCGTGCGATACCTCAATTACTGGGTGGACGAGGGCGCCGGCAAGGCCTTCTGCCTGATCGAGGCCCCTGACGCCGATTCCGCACACGCCGTGCACCGCGAGGCGCACGGCCTCGTCGCAGACGAGATCTACCCCGTCACCCAGGGGTAGCGGACCGGATCGACTGGAACGACGCTGAAGGAAGGTTCGCCGTGATGACCGTGACACCGAACGAACGCGGAGGCGGTTCCTCCAGCGAAGCCGAGCAGCAGCCGGGCGGCGAGCACACCTTCGACGCAGGCGACCTCAGCTGCGCGACCGGCCTGGCAAGGGAGTTCCGTAGGCAGATACAGCGGATCCCGCTCGGCGATGAGCTGCTCGTGACCACCGGCGACCCTTCCGCGAAGGAGGACCTGCCGCCCCTGGCACGGATGATGGGCCACACGGTCCGTTCGGTCGAGCCGTCCGATGACGGACGGCTCCTGATCTCTGTGGAGCGTGGACGATGAGCGACAAGCTGATCTTCAACTGCACGTACGGCAAGGACGACCCGGAGCGAGCGACGCTTCCCTTCGTCGCGGCGAACATCGCGGCGACGGCGGGACAGGAAGCGGTGGTGCTCTGCACGATCGACGCGGTGTGGCTCGGCACGAACGGTGGCACCGAAGGGATCGCGCAGGAAGGCCTCCCGGTGCTCAGCGACCTCTACGCGGAGTTCGTGGACAACGGCGGCCAGGTGTGGCTGTGTGGCGCGTGCACGAAGCCGCGAGGGATCACCGAGGAGCAGGTGAACAAGGGTGCGACGATCATCGGCGCTGCGAAGGTCGTCGAGGAGGTCATCCAGGGCGCCAAGACCGTCGCCTTCGCCTGAACTCTAGGAAGGATCCGGGCTCCGACCATCCGAGATCCTGGCAACGCCACGAGCGACCTACACATCGCGGCTGACGGGCGTGCCGGTGGAGCGACTCGCCGAAACGAGGAGTGGATCAACGCCTGCTGCACCCCCGCCGGGGTGGCGTGCACGTGGCGCTAGGTGTCTGCCTCGACCAGCTGCCAGGTGAGCCCGTAGTCGCGAGAGATGTAGAGGGAGTGCGTGCCGAACAGCCAGGCACGGAGCGTCCGTCCAGAGGAGGTCACGCGCCTGATCGAGGGCAGGTTCGCGGCGAACCAGTGCGCGCCACCGTCGTGTGTCACCTTCACGAAGTTCCCGCCTCGGCCCCACGCGTAGGCCCAGTTCGGGCCAAGCGCCCCGATCTTCGTGGTGGCGGCCGGTCCTTGAGCCGCTGCGTAGTAGAAGCACGGTCCGTCAAGCTGCCACGTATGACCACCGTCCGTGCTGATCGCCGGGAACACGAAGCCGAACAGTTGGTGGCGGTCAGCGAGACCGAACACCAGCTCGTTCGTCGCGGCCGCTGTGCGTCCGATCGTGCTGTCCGCCAAGGGGGTACCCGGGGGACCGGGCGAGAACACCGCCTTCGGACAGCGCCCCATCGGCTTCGCCTTGACCTGCAGCCGGCCGGTCGGCGGAGGACTCGACGGCGAGGAGGCGACGACGGACGCGGTTGGGGAGCTCGTGCTGAGGCCGCCCGTACACGACACCTCGAGGAGAGCGACGAGGGCTGCCAGGGCGGTCACGACGCGCGCGTTCATCCGACTCATCATCTGATACCGGTGATCCCCTGGGCCACGTACAGCGCCGAGGTGAGGAGCGGCAGGTCGAGCCCCGGGGCGCTCGGTCAGGTGCTCCGGATGCTGGACCATCGGGTTCGGTCCAGTGGTAGACGGCCACCGGGCCCGGGGGCGGCAAGCCCCGGACGTCGTTCTCACGCCTCCGGGGTTAGGCGGGGTAGGTTTCCGACCGATGCATTTTGAGGGGTCGGTCTCGCCGGCCTCCCGGTGACGACGATCGGACGGACGCGCATGGCCCGGATCTTGGTGATCGACGACGAGCCCGACGTGCGGTGGATGCTGCGCCTCAGCCTCGAGCGGCTCGGGCACGAGGTGCTGCTCGCCGAGGACGGGCTCCGCGGGGTCGCGATGGCGCAGCGGCAGAAGCCCGACGTGGTCGTGCTCGACCTCATGATGCCCGTGATGGACGGCTACGGCGTGCTCGACGCGATGCAGCGCGACCCTCGGACCGCTCGACTGCCGATCCTCGTGCTCACCGCCAAGGCTTTGCCCGACGAGGAGGAGCGCGTCACGGAGGCGGGCGCGCGCCGGTTCGTCACGAAGCCGTTCGATCCGCTCGACCTGGCGGCCGCGCTCGAGGAGCTGTTGGTCGAGGACCGCGAGAAGGCGTGACGGCTCAGCCGCCGGCGGCGATCACGTTCGCGAAGTCCTGACCCGCCACGACCACGACGGTCACGTTCGAGGGCACGAGCGAGTCGAACTCGGAGCCGAGCTTCTCGACCTTCGCGCCGCTGAAGTACTTCGTGGCGATGCGGGTGGCGTTCGACTTGTTCTGGGCCTCGTCGGAGCCCGTGCGGTAGTACACGACGGTCTTCTGCACACCCGTGCTCGGAGCGTTGCCCGCGGGGGCGCCCACCTGGTAGCCGGCGTCGGTGAGCGTGGACTCGGCC
Source organism: Planctomycetaceae bacterium (assembly GCA_050257835.1). Classification (GTDB taxonomy): domain Bacteria; phylum Actinomycetota; class UBA4738; order UBA4738; family HRBIN12; genus AC-51. The sequence continues at coordinate 3,531 of JBLMXP010000072.1, forward strand.
GCGGCCGCGAGCCCCGTCACGGACGTGCCGTTGAGCGCCATGATCGACACCAGCTTGGGCTTCTGCGGAGGCGGGGTCGGCGAGGCCGTCGGTGACGTCGCGCTTCCCGACGGCGGCGCCGTGGAGGTCGACGACGTCGACGTGCTCGAGCTCGACGAGACGACCGAGGAGCCCGAGGAGCCGAACCCGTTCATCAGCACGGCGGCACCGACGACGACCATCGCCACGATGATCACGATCCGGGCGGTCCCCTGGTTCACGGCGCCATCCTACCCTGCGAGGGACAGGGCTCAGACGTGCACGCCGAGCTGCGAGGCGACCCGTCGGCGGCGGCGCGCGTCGCGGAGGCGGCGGAGCCGGCGAACCAGCATCGGGTCGTACGCGAGGGCCTCGGGAAGGTCGATCGTGCGGTTCAACAGCTGGTGGTAACGGGTGGGGGAGAACCCGAACCGTTCCCGGATCGCGCGCTCCTTGGGCACGGTCAGGCGCCACGCTTCGCGCTCGAGATCCAGGATCGCGCGGGCGCGCTCGTCGAGCCCGGCGTCCCCCGCCTTCCCCGCGTGGAACCCACTCATCGGGGGCGAGGCTAGCGGCTGCGCGGTCCGGTGCAAGCACCCACGTTCAAGCGAGGCCCCAGGACGGCCGAAACGCTCCGTAGAGGGGATCGCGGGTGAGACGATGGGCGTCCGCCCCATCGGAGGCGCAAGCGTGGTCGACATCGAGAGCGGAGGTCCGAGCGCGCGGTCCGACGGCCGCGACCGCTCTGTCGCGCAGCTCGACATGCTGCACAGCCTCGGGGCGAAACTGAACTCCCTCGCCGACGTCGAGGAGATCGGCGCCGCGATCACCGGCGAGCTCCGCACGATCATCGACTACCACAACTGCCGCGTGTACGTGCTGCAGCCCGACGGCGTGACCCTGATGCCGATCGCGTTCCGCGGCGAGCTGTTCACCGAGTACGAGCAAGAGGACCTCGAGGAGCTCGTGACGGTGATGGGCGAGGGCATCACCGGGCACGTGGCCGAGTCCCGAACATCTTTGCTCACCCCTGACGCCCGCGAGGTCTCCTTCTCGGTCACGATCCCCGGGACCGACGACGACCTGCTCGAGTCGATGCTCGCGGTCCCGATGCTCGCGGGCGAGGACGTCGTCGGCGTGATCGTGCTCTCGAGCCTCGGCTATGGGATGTTCGACGAGGACGACCGGCGGATGCTCGAGGTCCTCGCCTCCCACGCAGGGGTCGCGTTCCAGAACGCTCGGCTGCTCCAGGCCGAGCGCGAGGCCGCGCAGACCTCGACCGCGCTGCTCGGGCTGTCGCAGGCGCTCACGGCCCGCCGCCACGTCGGGCAGATCCTGCAGGAGGCGCTCGACGCGGTCCCCTCGATCGTGGCCTGCTCCGCGATCGTCGCCTACGTCCGCGACGAAGGGTCCGGGACCTTCCGGCCGGTCCGTCTGCTCGAGGTCGAGCCCGGCGTCACGCGTCCGAGCGACGACATCGACGACGTGCCCGCGGAGGTCGCCGCGCCCTTCCTGACCTCCGGCGCGGACCCCTTCGTGATCCCTGTCGAGGTCGTGGCGACGCTGCCGCGCAACGTCTACGTGACGACCGAGCCACGGGAGGTGCTCGTGGCGCCGCTGCGATGGGAGCCCGGCGCCTTCGGTGCGATCATGCTGACCTCACCCGCTCCCGACGCTCGGTTCTCCGAGACGGACCTGCGTGTCTCGCGAGGGATCGCCGACATCACCTCCCTCGCGCTCGGCAACGCGCGGCGCCTGTCGGATCTCGAGCGGTTCCACGAGCTGGTGGCCACGCTCGACGCGGTGTTCTGGGAGGCAGACGCGACGGACCTGCGCCTGCAGTTCGTCGCGGGCCGGGTCGAGGAGGTGTTCGGGGCCGACGCGGCCACGTGGACGTCGGGCGGACGCCGGTGGGGCGAGCACATCGTGGCGGAGGATCGAGAGGTCGCGATCGCCGCCTGCCGGGCCGCGCTCACCGGCGTCGAGGACGCGAACGTCGAGTATCGGATCCAGCGCAACGGGGCCGTCGTGTGGATCCGCGACCTCCTGCACGTCGTGCGCAGCGGCCGCGAGGCACGGCAGCTCCGCGGGCTCATGATCGACGTGACCGAGCGCAAGCAGGCCGAGGAGGCACTGCAGGCCTCCGAGCGGCAGTACTCCGAGGCGTTCCGTCGCGAGCGCGAGGCCGCGCAGCGCCTCCGGGCGCTCGACGAGATGAAGAACACGTTCCTCGAGGCCGTCTCCCACGACCTGCGCACGCCGCTCACCTCCATCCTGGGCTCCGCGCTCACGCTCGAGCAGACGCGGATGGAGCTGCAGAAGGAGGACGCGCTCGACCTGGTGCGGCGGATCGCGCAGAACGCCCGTAAGCTCGAACGGCTCCTGGGCGACCTGCTCGATCTCGACCGGTTGCAGCGCGGGATCGTCTCGCCACAGCGTCGCGCGACCGACCTGGAGGAGCTGGTGCGCCGCGCGGTGGCCGAGACCGAGAACCTGCAGGGCCGCCCGGTCGAGATCGAGGCCGAGCCGATCGAGGTGAGCGTCGACGGCGCGAAGGTCGAGCGGATCTTGGAGAACCTGCTCTCCAACGCGCTGCGCCACACCACGGCCGACACGCACGTGTGGGTTCGCGCGCGCCGCGAGGACGGCGGCGTCCTGCTCGTGGTCGAGGACGACGGGCCCGGGATCCCCGAGGACCTCCGCGACGCCGTGTTCGAGCCGTTCCGCCAGGCGCCGGGGTCGGCCGCGGAGCACTCCCCCGGGGTCGGGGTGGGCCTGTCGCTCGTGAAGCGGTTCGCCGAGCTACACGGCGGTCGTGCCTGGGTGCAGGACCGCGACGGCGGCGGGGCGTCGTTCCGAGTGTTCCTCGCCGGCGGGTAGGCGCGGCGCCGCCCGGTCGGGAAAGGAAGCGGCCGGACGGCGGGGGGTACGGCCGCCGTCCGGCCGCGGTTGGCTCCCAAGGGGGGCGGGAGCCGCTCGCACACCGGGTGCGAGGTCTTCAGATGAACAGCGTGATCGCTTCCTGCGCCTCCAAGAGCATCGAGGTGGCGCCGGCGGGCGCCTCGAGGCCGTCGATCATGTCGTCCTTCGACAGGCCGAGGAGATCCATCGTCATCTGGCAGGGGACCATCTTGACGCCGAGGTCGCGCGCGACCTCGAGGAGCTCCTGCGGCCCGGCCACGTGATGCTCCTCCGCGAGCTTGTTCATCATCGCGGGGCCGGCGCCCAGGAAGTTCATCTTCGACAGGCCGAGGTGGTCGGTGCCACCCCGGTTCATCGTCGACATCATCTTCTGCATCCAGTTCTCGCCGGTCATGTGGACGTTGTTCTTCACGAGGGCGAACAGCCCCCAGAACGTGAAGAAGATCGTGGTCTGCATCCCCATGGCCGCGCCGGTGGTGGCGAGGATGAACGCCGGCCAGATCCGGTCGAGGTCCCCGCCCCAGGCGATGATCACGAGCTTCTTGTGCCTGGCGCTCTCACGCTCGTGCGCGAGGATCCGTTCCTCGAGCGCGGCGAGATCGTCCACGCGCTCCTCGGTTTGGGTCGCCTCAGCCATCGCACTCACACCTTCCGGAGCAGGAACCGGAACACGCCCGCGTCCTCGGTCTGCTCGATGAGCTCGTTGCCGGTGTTCTGGCACCACGCGTCGAAGTCGGGCACCGAACCCGGGTCGGTGGCGAGCACCTCGATCACGTCCCCGGGCTGCAGCTCGCGCATCGTCTGCGCGGTCTTCGCGATCGGGAGCGGGCAGGACAGCCCCTTCAGATCGAGGCTCTTGACGACTGCCTGACTCATGTCATGCCTCCTTCGGTGCGCTCGGCGGCATCGTGCCGGGCGCGTGCTCGGGGAGCCTGCCCTGCGGGACGGTCTCCCAGTACGCACGGTTGAAGATCCACTTCGCCATGTGCCACGCGCGGTTCGGCGTGGGCGGCTGCGGCGGGTGCTCGTAGTCGAACCGCAGCGACGTGGCCTTGCCGTTGCCGGTCTCGACGAAGCACATCACGCGGCCCCCGTAGTTCGCCTTGGGCGCCGTGCCTTTGACGAACGACGCGATCCGGCTGGCGATCACCGGCGCCTCGAAATGCGCGGTAGACCCGGACTTCGAGATCGGCAGGTTCGTGGCGTCGCCCAGACCGAAGATCCGCTCGTGGTCGCCGACCTGCAGCGTGGCCCGGTCGGTCGGCAACCACCCGCCGGGATCGCCGAGCCCGGAGTCGATCACGACCTGGGCGCCCCGGTGCGGCGGCACGAGGACCAGCAGGTCGAACTCGACCTTCTCGCCCTCGAGCGAGTCGACGACGCCGGCGGAAGGATCGACGGACTCCACGTTGAAGAACGTCTTCACCTCGACGCCGCGCTCGTCCAAGATCGGCTGCAGGAGCTTGGACGCGCTCTCGATCGTGAAGCAGCGGTTCAGCGGCGACAGCAGCGAGATCGTGCTCCTGTCGCGCAGCCCCTTCTTGCGCAGGTACTCCTCCACGAGGAACGTGAACTCGATCGGCGCCGGCGGGCACTTGTACGGGATCCCGGCGATCCCGATCGCGACGCGGCCGCCCTTGAACGTGCGGAGCGTCTCGCGGAGCCGCTCCGCGTCCGACAGCGAGTAGAACCCGTGGGCGGCCTCGCGGAGCCCCGGCACGGCGTCGTGCACGAGACGGGCCCCGGTGGCGACCACGAGGTAGTCCCACGGCAGCGTGCCCCCGCGACCGAGCTCCACCGTCTGGGCGTCCGGGTCGATCTTGACGGCTTCCTCGATCGCCAGGTCGACCCCGCCGCGCAGCAGCGTCCGCTCGTCGCGCGAGAGCCAGTGGCCGCTCGTCTCGCCGAGCGCCACGTACAGGTACCCCGGTTGGTAGTCGTGCATCCCCGACGGGTCGACGACCGTGACGTGGATGTCGTGGCCGAGCGACTTGTCGAGCAGGTTCGCCACGAGCGTGCCGCCGACACCGCCCCCGAGGACGACGACGCGCGCGGGCATCGCTACTTCACCTTCTTCACGATGAACCGCGCGAACCCGTCGTCGGGCGTGACCTCGATCAGCTCGTGGCCGGCCTTGGCGACCCACGCGGGGATGTCGGTCTTCGAGCCTTCGTCGCTCGACAGGACCTCGATCACGTCGCCGACGGCGCCCTCGCGGATCGCGCCGATCAGGCTCATCAGCGGGCCCGGGCACGGCATGCCGCGGCCGTCGATCGTGCGGGTGACTTCGGTGGTAGCCATCTGCGTACCCCTTTCCGGTGTGCGACTGGTCAGATGAACGTGACGGGGCCGTCGGCCGCCATGAAGAACGACGCGACGCCCCAGACGCCGTCGACCATCGGGTCGAGGTCGTCCTTCGTGATGTGGAACATCTCCATCGAGTCGGCGCAGGCGTGGATCGTGACCTCCCCCAGGTCCTTCGCCTGGCGGAACAGCTCGCTCCAGTGCGTCTTGCCCTGCGACTGCATCGCGGCCAGGCCATCGGGACCCGCCTCGGGCGCGACCCCGTGGTCCTTCAAGATCCGGTCGGCGCGGAACGCGTCGAGCGCCCAGTACTGCAGGAAGACGTTGACCTTGCGGCCCATCGCGGCGGCGCCGACGGACAGGATCGAGGCTGCCTGGAGCTTGTCGTCGGTGCCTGAGAACAAGACCAGCGAGAGCGTCTCATCACCCATCTCGTACCCCCTTCGTCTGCTTTCGCTGACCCCATCTTCCCCCGTGCCCCGCGAAGCACCCCGGGACGGGGGGCCCACCGCGGAGGGGCCTTCCGACACCCCAGGGGGTACCCTGCGCCGGATGTTCGACCTCGCGATCGACGACGTGCGGATCGTGGACGGTTCGGGGGGAGCCCCCTACCGGGGCTCGCTCGGGGTCGCAGGCGACCGGATCGCCGCGATCGCGCCGCCGGACGCCGACCTCGAGGCGCGCGCGAGGATCGCCGGCGGCGGAGCGGCCCTCGCCCCTGGGTTCGTCGACGTGCACAACCACTCCGACCTGTCGCCGTTCGTGCTCCCGACGATGCCGAGCACGGTCGGGCAGGGAACCACCACGGTCGTGGTCGGCAACTGCGGATCGACGCCCTGGCCGCTCGCGGGGTGGGACGAGGCGCTCGGGCTCGCCTACGCGGCGCCGGGGTCGCTCCCACGGCCGGCGTGGCGCTCCTGGGGCGACTACCTCGACGCGATCGACGCCGCGCGACCGTCCGCGAACGTCGCGACGCTCGTCGGGCACGGGACGATCCGCGCCGAGGTGCTGGGAGGCGAGCGGCGCTCCCCGACGCCCGCGGAGACCGCGCGGATGCGAACGCTCGCCGCCGATGCGGTGCGCGAGGGGGCCATCGGTCTGTCCACCGGGCTGATCTACGTGCCGGGGATGTATGCGACCACGGAGGAGATCGTCGCGCTCGCCGAGGCCGCCGGCGAGGCCGGAGGGCTCTACGCCAGCCACATCCGCGGGGAGGGCCGTGATCTGTTCTCCGCGCTCGACGAGGCGATCGCGGTCGGGCGACGGGCCGGGGTCCCCGCCCACGTGAGCCACCTGAAGTGCGAGTCCTCCCTCGTGTGGGGCCGCGCGGCCGACGCGCTCGCGCGGCTCCACGGCGGCGACGACGTCACGGCCGACCAGTACCCCTACGCCGCGTGGAACTCCTCGCTCGCCTCGCTCCTGCCGCCGTGGGCGCCCGTCCGGGACCTCGCGACGGTCGCCGGCGACGGGGCGGCCCGCGAACGGCTCCGCGCCGCGGTGGAACGCGGTGAGGCGGACTTCCAGAGCTCGGTCGACGGGGTCGGGTGGGACGCGATCGTCGTGGAGGGGACGAAGGACGAGCGCCGGCGGGGTCGGAGCATCGCGGCGATCGCCGAGGCGCTCGGTACCGACCCGTTCGACGCGATGGTGCGCCTCCTCCTCGAGGATCCCGAGACCTCATGCATCGGCCACGCGATGCACGAGGACGACGTGCTCGCGATCCTGGCCGACCCGGCGGTGTTCGTGGCCTCCGACGGATCGGCGACGGCGCCGGATGGACCCGGCGGCGACCTCCCGGTTCACCCCCGCAGCTACGGCACGTTCCCGCGGGCCCTCGCGCTCGCGCGCGACCACGGGCTCCTGCCGCTCGAGGCGGTCGTGCGGAAGATGACGGCGCTGCCGGCGGAGCGGTTCGGGTTGCGCGGGCGCGGCAGGATCGCCGAGGGCGCCTACGCCGACCTCGTCCTGTTCTCCGCGGAGGAGATCCGCGACCGCGCGACCTTCGAGGTTCCGCACGGCTTCCCCGCCGGGATCGAGGCCGTGGTCGTGAACGGCGTGGTCACGGTGGGACCCGGCGCCACCGGCCGGGCGGGTCGCGCGCTCCGCCGCGGCGACTGAGCCGGGTCGCCCGTCGAGCCGGCGGACGGATGTGCGGATCCTTCAGCGGCGCGGGCTCGGTCGATATCGCTTCTCGCCGGAAGCGACATCGAAGCCACATCACTACGCTCCGGGCCCATGGGTGCGTTTCCACCTCCCCTACCGTTGCGCGTCGAAACGGACGTCGATGGGACGTCGTGGCTCGACCCGCTGCTGTCCCCCTGGGACCCGTCTCGCACCCCTGTCAACTTCATCGTCCCATCGGGGTTTGAGGCCTACGCCCGTCTCCTGCATCCTGCCCGCCGACACCTCTCGGGACCGGTCCAGAAGACCGTCCCGTTGCGGTGGGCGGAGATCGCGGAGGCTCGGGGCAAGACGATGCATCCCCAGGTCGAGCTCGCCGCGCTCATCGGCAACCGCAACACCCAGGACGACCGGCAGTGGAGGGAGATCAGTACCGGCGGCGGCGAGTGGTCGCCACCGTTCGAGTGGCTGGAGGAGACCGAGGCGCTCGCGCTCACGTCGATCCTTCGGGACTTCACCGATCGCGCAGACGACGCCTGGTTCATGCTCTGGGACGGCTGGGGCGACCTCGGACCTGCCATCGAAGGCATCGCGCGCGGGACGATCCATCGAGTCCCCGAGCCACCGGACGTGCCCGCACAGTTGGTTGGAAGCACGTGGGCGTTTCGGCACTACCTGGTCGTTCGGGGTCCGCTGGATGGGATGTCCTCGTGGTTCGACTGGCGCACGCAAGGGCCGAACTACTTCTGGCCCGACGACAGAGCCTGGATCGTCGCGACCGAGATCGAGGGCTTCTCGACGTACGTGGGCGCTGCGAACGACGCGATCTCCGAGGTCGTGGCGTCGCCCTTCCTCGAAGCGTTCCGGTGTCAACTGACCGACCGATTCGACGGATGGGACGATCCCCTCAACCAGTCGTAGCCAGCGGGTGCATGCGGCATGTCGCGTCTCGGCGGAGGCGACACTCTGGTACGAGCACGCGAAGAGCGCTACGTCAGTGGTTCCGTGTCTGCACCGAGGTCAAGCACCGCGTTGACAAGGTGGTCCACGAGCGCCGACGCAACGTCTGGCTCATCGGGCTCGATACGAGCGGCACCGTTGCCCTCGTGGTCAGGGGCGGTCCGCCAGTTCTCGAAGACGGCTCCGCCGCGGTATCGGGTGAGGCGCGCGCGCACCGTCCCCCGGGTCGTCTCGATCACGACGTCGCGCCCAGCGATGAGTTCTCTCGCCTTCGCCTCGAAGAACCCACGGTAACGCTCGCGGAACGCCTTCCACGCCCGCATGTCCTCTTCGAGGCTCGTCTCCGGTCGCTCGGGCGGCACCGGCAGTGCTCCGTCCCGCCGTTCGGTGGCCGGTGCGTAGGCGTACCAACCGCCACGGTTCCGCCGTCCCCGCCTCGGAACAGCGTCATGTTCCGCGAAGCTCGACCGCATGTGTGCCTCCACGGGGTCGATCAGTCGCAAGACCGCCATCTTCACTGGGCCGAGGGAGTCCTCCTCGCCGATCCACCTGCGAAACGGGGAGCGCCAGTCCACGCGAGACACCGTATCCCGATGGCCTGGACATCGCTTCTTGACGGAAGCGACCGTCAGCGGCCCTTCCCCGCGGAAGCGACATCCGGTGCCGCCTCGGGCGCGCCTCAGGCGCACAACGGTCTCCCGGTTTGCATTCCGTTAGCTCGAGCGCAAGGACCGATCGAGCCGTAGGAGCTCAACGAGCCCACGACCAGCCTCTTCGTCGAGCCGGCGGACGGATTCGAACCGTCGACCTACCGATTACAAGTCGGTTGCGCTACCGGACTGCGCCACGCCGGCGACCTGCCGAGTCTATCGGCGGAACGACGGGCCGCTAGAGGCCAGCGCGTAGATCACGTAGCCGTTGAGCGCCATCGTCATCAGCCCGTTCAGGGCGTTGGAACCGAGCAGCGAGAGCCCCACGACCACCCCGACCGCGCCCAGCGCGAGCCCGAGCGCCCGTCCGATCGGCAGGAGTCCGATCACGAGGCCGCCGCCGAGCAGTTGGAGCGCGCCGAGGACCGCGAACAGCGGCAGCAACCCGGTGGACGGCTTCAGCAGGAAGACGGTGAGCAGCGTGAGCGCCCCCGAGACCAGCAGGATCAGCGCGGCCGTGGTGACGGTCGGCGTCCGACGCCGGATCGGGGCGGCCGCCGGGAGCGGCACGCTCAGGTCCTCGAACCGCGACCGAGGCGCCCCATGGTGCTCGGACGTCCACCGCGGCTCCTGCGCGTCCTGCGGCTCGGGCGGATCGGTCGGCGTCGTTCCCATGGAGGCTTCGTTCATACACCGGATCGCGTCGGCACCACGTAGGCGTACAGGACCGCCGCGAGCGATGCGGCCGCGTTGAGCGACGCGACGCGACCGCGCATCGGCAGCGCGACCAGCGTGTCGCACCGCTCGCGCACGAGCCGGGACATGCCGCCGCCCTCGCTCCCCACGACGAGCGCGACCCGCCCGGACGGGCACGGCGCCTCGTAGACCGTGCGGTCCGCGTCCCCGTCCAGTCCGATCACGGTGAAGCCGGCATCCTGGAGGCGTCCGATCGCCCGCGAGATGTTCGCCACGCGCGCGTGCGGGAGGTGTTCGAGGGCGCCGGCGGAGGCGCGCACCGCGGCGGGCGTGACCGGCGCCGAACGGTGCGTCCGCGTGACGAGCATCGCCGCGCCGGCCGCCTCGGCCGAGCGCGCTGCCGCCCCGAGGTTCTGCGGGTCCTCCACGCCGTCGAGCACGACCACGACCGCGTCCTCGGCGAACGGGTACGTGCCGAGGTCGCGTTCGCCCAGCGCGTGGGCGCTCGGGGTGGCGCGCAGGCGAGCCACCACGCCACCATGGTCCCGATCGAGCGCGTCCAACTCGCGGCGCGGCACCTCGCGGATCGCGACGTCTCCCACGCGCGCCGCCTTGATCACCTCACGCATACCGGGCGTCTGCTTCGCGCCCATCGCGACGAGGACCTCGATCGCGTTGCCCGCGCGGATCGCCTCGGTCACGGACCGCCGTCCGCTCACGATCGGAGCGGCCCGAGCGTGACCGCTCACGTGACCACCGCGACCGCGAGACAGCCGACCCCGTCGCCGACGAGCCCGAGTCCCTCGGGCCGGGTCGCCTTGACCGAGACACGCCCGACGTCGATCCCGAGGGCGGCGGCCAGCGCGGCCCGGAGCTCGTCGCGGCGCGGCGCGATCGCCGGGCGGTCGCAGACGACGGTCACGTCGCACGACCTCGGCTCGTGGCCCGCCTCGCGGACGAGCGCGGCGGTGCGCGCCAGCAGATGCGTCCCCGAGATCCCGGCGATCGACGGATCGGCGTCGGGGAAGTGCTGCCCGACGTCGCCGAGCGCCACCGCGCCGAGCAGGGCATCGGCGAGCGCGTGGCACACCGCGTCGCCGTCGGAGTGCCCGGCGAGGCCGTCCAGCCCCTCGAACCGGACACCGCCCAGCCACAGCTCACGGCCGGGCGCGAACCGGTGGACGTCGAACCCGATCCCGGTACGCGGCGCCTCGCTCACGCGGGCCTCATCCGGGCCTCGGCGCGGGCGAGGTCGGCCAGCGTCGTCACCTTGAAGTTCATCGGGTCGCCGGGGACGGCCACGACGCGGCCCTCCCGCTCCAACAGCGCCGCGTCGTCGGTCACCTCCCGGGCCTCGGCGGCGGCGCGGGCGTGCGCGGCCGCGAGCGCGTCCACACGGAAGGCCTGCGGCGTCTGCGCCAGCCCCAGCCCGTCGCGATCGACCGTGGCCTCGACGCGGCCGTCGACGATCCGCTTGACGGTGTCGGCCATCGGCACGACCGGCACCGCGCCATCGGCGCCACCCTCGACCGCGAGGACCACCTCGGTGAACAGGTCCGGCGGCGCGAACGGGCGTGCCGCGTCGTGCACGGCCACGATCGCCACGTCGGGCTCGATCACCGCGAGCGCGGCCCGGACCGACGCCTGCCGGCTGGCGCCGCCGGTCACGACCCGCGTCGGGACGCCGATCCGCTCCAGGCAGCCGCGGGCGACGTCCTCGTACCCCTCGGGCGCGGCGACGACGACCGCGGCGATCGCGGGGGAGGCAGCGGCGGCCGCGGCGGCGAGCGCCAGCATCGGGCGGTCCCCGACGGGCAGGAACGCCTTGGGCAGCTCGGCGCCGAGCCTGCGGCCGGCGCCCGCGGCCAGCACGACGGCGACGGCGCGCGGCTCCGGGCTCACGCGCGAAGCATGGCAGACGCGCCCCGGGACCGCCGAGCGTCAGCGAGCCGGCGTGTCGGCGTGGTCGTCGAGGCTCGCGAAGATCATCCGGCCGGTCGTCGTCTGGATCACGTTGCGCACGCGCGCGTCGACCTCAGACCCGATCTGCGAAGTGGCCGACTCCACGACGACCATCGTGCCGTCGTCGAGGTAGCCGACGGCCTGACCGTGCTCGCGGCCTTCCTTCACGAGCCGCACGGCGACGTCGTCGCCGGCCTGGTACGGCACCCGGAAGCGGGTGGCCAGGGCGTTGATCTGCGCCACCGGCACCCTGAGCGCCTCCGCGACCTTCGACAGGTTGTGGTCGACCGTGACGAGCGAGGCGCCGCTCTCGCGCGCCAACCGCACGAGCGCGGCGTCGACCTCCAGCACTCCCGCCTCCTCGACCAGCTGGAACTGGACCGTCGGCGCCTTCTGCAGCTCCACCAAGACGTCGAGCCCGCGGCGGCCGCGCGCGCGACGGTTCGGGTCCGAGGAGTCGGCGATCGCCTGCAGCTCGGCGAGCACCCCCTCGTGCAGCAGGATCGTCCCCGACAGGAACCCGGTGGAGACCAGGTCGGCCACGCGGCCGTCGATCAGCGCGCTCGTGTCGATCACGTGCAGGTCGCCTCCTCCTCGCTTGGAGGAGACCCGCGGCTTGATCCCGAACAGACCGAACAGGTCCTCGTTGCGCGAGCGTCCCAGGCGCATCCCGAGCGACCCGAGCACGAGGAAGATGAACATGATCGCGGGCCAGCCGTAGACGACCGGCAGGAAGAACAGCGGGATCGACATCAACGCGGCCACGACCAGGCCGATCACGAGCCCGACGATGCCGCCCGCGATCTCGGGCGCCGGGCGGCGGCCGAGCTCGCGCTCCAGGCCCGAGACGGCCTCGAGCGTCAGCCGGCCGAAGACCCCGCCGAGGACGTACCCGCACGCGGCGCCGAGGAAGACGTAGACGAGCGCCTGGTTGCCGGTCTCGCCGGTGGCCGCGACCCCCACCTGGTAGCCGCCGGTGCCGAGCACGGCGATGAAGAGCAGGCGGACGGCCTCCACGAGGCGCCCGCGCAGCGTCGTCTTCCGACGTTCGTCGACGGCCACTCCACGCTCCTGCGCTCAGGGACGGAGAAGGCGGGCGCTTCCCCGTCCGAAGAGGTCATCGGACGTCGCGCGCCCGAACCTGAGGGTTGCGCAGCGGCGGAGCGAAGGAGCTCAGCCTTCGGCGGCCGCGATCTTGACGCCGTGGGCGTCGTCGAGGATCCCGTCGATCAGCGTCTCCGCGTCGGCCTCGCCCTTGCCCGTGGCGAACGCGAGCTCGGAGATCAAGATCTGCCGGGCCTTCGTGATCATCCGCTTCTCGCCGGCGGACAAGCCCTTCTCGCGATCGCGGATCGCGAGGTTCCGAAGGACCTCGGCTACCTCGTACGGGTCGCCGGAGTGCAGCTTCTCGAGGTTGTTCTTGAAACGGCGGCTCCAGTTCGCAGCGACCGAGGTCTCGTCTTCGGTGAGGACCTTCAGGACCTTCTTGACCTCGTTCTTGCTGACGCAGGGCCGTAGGCCGACCTGATCGGTCGAGTCCGTGGGCACGAGGACCGTGAGGTCGCCGTAGACGACCCGTAGCACCAGGTACTTGCGCGTCTCGCCGAGGAACTCCTTCTCACGAACCTCTTCGACCACCGCCGCACCGTGCTCCGGATGGACGACGGTGTCACCTTTGCGGAACGCCACGGACCCTCCCTCTGCTGGAGAAAGAAGTACTTCGACACAGCTGGGACGACTGTCGTAAGGGTAGCATCGAGAGCCGTTCCGCCGCAACCCGAAACCGCAGGTCACAGGGCCTATCCACGACGCGGACTGGCCCGAACGGCCTACGCCGGAAGGGCATCCGGGCGCGTCGTCGCAGGTGAGAGCGCCCATGGCAGCGCGTCGCGCACGTGACGCACCGGCACGAACTTCACCCCTTCGGCCTGTCCCGGCCACGATCCGGCGGGCGCGTAGACCACGCGGCAGCCCGCGGCGCGGGCCGCCTGGACCCGCTGAGCCATCGCGGGAGCCGGTCGGACGAGGCCGGTCAGGGCGACCTCGCCCACGAACGCGGCGCCCTCGGGCGGCGAGACGCCCGAGGCCGCGGAGGCGAGGGCGGCGGCCACCGCCAGGTCGGCCGCCGGGTCGTCCATCCGCACGCCACCCGCGGTCGCCCCGAACAGCTCGCCTCGACCCAGGCCCAGCCCGGCGGCGCGATCGAGCACCGCGGCGACCAACTGGAACCGCCGCAGGTCCAGGCCCGTCGCCTGCCGGCGGCCGGGACCATCGGCCGATCCGACGAGGGCCTGGACCTCCACGGCAAGCGCCCGGCGCCCGGCCTGGGGCAGCGCGACCGCGGCGCCGGGAACCCGTTCGCCCGTGACGAGCAAGCGGGTCGGATCGAGCTCGGTGAGGCCCCGCGCCCCCATCTCGAACCAGGCCGTCTCGCCCTCGGCGCCGAACCGGTTCTTCCCCGCGCCGAGCACCCGCAGACCCGAGCGCGGGTCGCCGTCGAAGCCGAGGACGACGTCGACCGCGTGCTCGAGCGCGCGCGGCCCCGCCAGGTCCCCGTCCTTCGTGACGTGGCCGGTGAGCAGCACCACCGTGCCCGTCTCCTTCGCGAGGCCGACCAGCGCGTCGGCGCAGCCGCGCACCTGGGAGACCCCTCCGGGCATCGTGCCGGCGCCGGCGTCGCGCAGGGTCTGGATCGAGTCGACGGCGAGCAGGAACGGCGCGGCGCCTCGGACCGCGTCGAGCACCGCCTCGAGGTCGCGCCCGGGCACGTAGGAGACGGCGCCGCCGTCGATCCCGAGCCGCCGCGCGCGATCGCCCACCTGCCTGCGTGACTCCTCCCCGCTCGCGAGCAGGCACGATCGCCCCGAGGCCGTCAGCAGGCCGATCAACTGCAGCAGGAGGGTGGACTTGCCGATGCCGGGCTCGCCGGCCAGGAGCACGACCGAGCCGGGAACCAGCCCGCCGCCGAGCACCCGGTCGAACCCGCCGGACCCGGTGGACACGCGCGCCTCGCCCTCCTCGCCGTCGTCCAGCGCCACCGGCCCGACCGCGGCGAGCCGCGTCCGCGTGCCGCCCGGAGAGGTGACGGCTTCTTCGAGCGTCCCCCACGCCGCGCAGGCGCCGCAGCGACCCGCCCACTGCGCCGAGCGCTGACCGCACGCGGCGCACACGAACGCGACCCTGGTCTTCGGCATAGGGCCACGCTAGCCCGGCCCTCTGACATCCTGGCCGGCGGGCGCACGGGCGTGTAGGCTTGATGGGTCGCGGTGCCGACCCGGCGCCGTCTTCGTTCTCCGAAGGAGGGATGCACGATGGCGAAGGTCCTTGCGCTCGTCTTCACGCCGCGTCCCTCCGCATCCGCGTAGCGACCTCCCGGTCGCGATCGCTCCTCGAGGGACGTGGCTCACGTCTGCCCGTCCACCCGTCACGAAGGAGCATCGCGTTGCACGACGAGAGCATCCAGCACTTCCTCGACGAAGGGCTGATCGAAACGGTCATCCGACCGCTCAAGCACGGCAAGGAGGCGAGCGTCCACCTCTGCCGCGCGAACCCGCGTACGACCGGGCACGACCTGGCGGCGCTCAAGGTCTACCACCCGCTGAACCGTCGCGATTTCCGCGACGAGACGCTGTACCGCGACGGCGAGTTCATCAAGGAACGGAGGATCCGCGCGGCGCTGCAGAACAAGACGAGGTTCGGCCGCGAGGTCCAAGGCGGCCTGTGGGTATCGCGGGAATGGGAGACCCTGCGCGCACTCGACGGCACCCCCGTGCCGGCCCCGCGCCCTATCGAAGCGACCGACGACGCGATCTTGATGACGTATGTGGGCGACGAGGGCGTCGCGGCACCGCGGCTGCACGAGTACACGTCCGTCGGCCGCGACGAACTCGAAGATCTGTGGGAGCAGCTCCGGCACGCGATCGAGCACATGCTGCTGCGCGACATCGTCCACGGGGACCTGTCCGCGTACAACATCCTGGTGTGGGATGGCGAGGCGATCGTGATCGACTTCCCACAGGCCGTCGACCCGAAGAAGAACCGCCATGCCGAGGAGTTCCTCCTCCGCGACGTCGTGCGCCTGGGCGAATGGTTCGAGCGCCGAGGGTTGCGCCTGCCGTGGGACAGGATCGCACAGGACCTGTGGATCGGCTGGCTCCACGCAGATCTCCTGCCAGCGGACCTCAGGGAGGAGCTCGCGTGAACGTTCCCCTCCCTGTCATGCTCCACGCCTAAGCAGCCGAGCCCGCGGCGGCATCTGCAGGGGTGATGCGCGCAGAGGGCGAGGCGGTCGCCCGACGGGCACCTGATCGTGATCAGCCCGTACACGTCGTAACGACGACGAGGCGACGGCCTCCGTCGACATCGTCGACGTCGAGGCCGGCGCGGTGCGACCCGTCGGCAGCGGCATCTGGGACCCCGTGTGGGGCCCGACGGAGGGGATCTCTTCGTCCGTCGGGCTACGTGTCCATGGAAGACTTCGCGGATCGGCTCAGCACCGGCGGGGCGCTGCGCATCCATGGTCCGTGCGAGCGGAGGGAGAGGTCGTGCGGTTCCCCACCGAACGCGTCGAGGCATGGGCCCGCTTCGACACGTTCTTCCAGGAGGAACACGAGCGTCTCTTCAAGGCCCTCTACTTCGTCACGGGCAGCAGGCACGACGCGGAGGAGTTGATGCAGGAGGCGTTCCTGAAGCTGTGGGAGCGCTGGGACGACCGGGACCGGATCGCCGATCCTACGGCCTACCTGTTCCGCGTCGCGCTGAACGGCTCCCGGATGCGCTACCGCCGCGCGGCGGTGGCCGCCCGCAAGGTCCTGCCCGTGCCGGAGGAACGCGACGCGTTCGCCGACGCGGAGATGCGTGCCGACGTGCACCGTCTGCTGCTCGGCCTGACGCCTCGCCAACGGGCCGCGCTCCTGCTCGTGGACCTGCTCGGCTATGACTCCGAGCAGGCGGCGCGCATCCTGCGCGTCCGGCCGTCGACC
>JBLMXP010000073.1:0-28413 GCA_050257835.1 Planctomycetaceae bacterium
CGAGGACGCGATGGTGCAGCGGTACGTGAACCAGGGGTTCTCCGGGGGCGAGAAGAAGCGCAACGAGGTCCTGCAGCTCGCGGTGCTCGAGCCCTCGATCGCGCTGCTCGACGAGACCGACTCGGGCCTGGACATCGACTCGCTGAAGCTCGTGGCCGAGAGCGTGAACGAGCTGGTGGGCCCCGAACTCGGCGTGCTCGTGATCACGCATTACCAGCGGATGCTCAACTACATCACCCCGCAGTACGTCCACGTGATGATGAAGGGCCGTATCGTGAGGTCCGGCGGACCCGAACTGGCCCACGAGCTGGAGGACAAGGGGTACGAAGGGATCCGCAAGGAGCTCGGCTTGGCCGAGGATGCCGCAGCAGACGAGGAGTGAGTGAGCCGTGACCGAGGCGCTGGACGTCGCACTGATCCGCGAGGACTTCCCGATCCTCGCCCGTGAGTTCGACGGCAAGCCGCTCGTCTACCTCGACTCGGCCGCGACCGCGCAGAAGCCCTTGCCCGTGATCGAGGCGGAGAGCGAGTTCTACCGGCGCTACAACGCGAACGCTCACCGCGGGATCTACACGCTGGGCGAGGAGGCGACCGAGCGCTTCGAGGGGGCTCGCGCGACGATCGCGCGGTTCTTCGGCGTGCACGATCCCGCCCGGCTCGTGTTCACGCGGGGCACCACCGAGGCGATCAACCTCGTCACGCACGGGTGGGGCAAGGTCCACCTCCGCGAGGGCGACGAGATCCTGCTCACCGAGATGGAGCACCACTCCAACATCGTGCCGTGGCAGCTGGCGCGCGACGCGACCGGCGCGAGTCTTCGCTACGTCCCGCTCACCGACGACGGCCTGCTGGACCTGTCCGACCTCGGGTCGCTCCTGACCGAGCGGACGAAGGTCCTCGCGATCACCGGGATGTCGAACGCGCTCGGCACGATCCCGCCGCTGAAGCAGCTGATCGACGCGGCGCACGCGGTCGGCGCGGTGGCGGTGGTGGACGGCGCGCAGTCTGCCCCGCACCTGGCGACCGACCTCGACGCGCTCGACGCCGACTTCTTCGCGTTCAGCGGGCACAAGATGCTCGGTCCGACCGCCTCGGGCGGGCTGATCGCCAAGCGCGAGCACCTCGAGACGATGGAGCCGATGTTCGGCGGCGGCGACATGATCCGCGAGGTCTTCCACGACCACGCGACGTGGAACGACGTTCCGTATCGCTTCGAGGCCGGGACGATGCAGGTCGCGCAGCAGGTCGGGCTGGCGGCCGCGGTGGAGTACCTGGAGGCGATCGGGATGGACGCGGTGCGCGAGCACGAGGTGGAGCTGACGCGCTACGCGATGGACCGCCTGCTCGAGGCTGGCGCCACGGTCTACGGTCCCAAGGACATGGCGATCCGCGGCGGAGCCGTGAGCTTCTGGTACCGCGACGTGCATCCGCACGACCTCGCGACGATCCTGAACGAGGACGGCGTGTGCATCCGCGCCGGGCATCACTGCGCGCAGCTCGTGATGCGCCGATTCGGCACGCCAGCAACGGCGCGCGCCTCCTTCTACGTCTACAACACCCGCGAGGAGGTCGACGCGCTGGTGGACTCGCTCGCCAGGGCGGGCGACATCTTCACGTTCTAGGCTCTGTCCGACCGGAGGGAACCGTGGCGCTCGACGACATCTACAAGGAAGTGATCCTCGATCACTACAAGAACCCGCGGAACAAGCGGGACCTGCCGGGGGCCGAGCTGTCGTGCACCCGCAACAACCCGCTGTGCGGCGACGAGATCTCCGTGTTCGCCCACGTCGAGGACGGGAAGATCCTGGAGGTCACCTTCCAGGGCGCCGGCTGCTCGATCAGCCAGTCCAGCGCCTCGATGATGACCGAGGCCGTCGCGGCGCGCACCGTGGATGACGCGCTCGGGCTCGCCGCCGACTTCCGCGGCATGATGGCCGGCGACGTCGAGGCGACCGAGGACCGCTTCGGCGATCTCGTCGCGCTGAAGGGTGTCGTGAAGTACCCGATCAGGATCAAGTGCGCGGTGCTCGCGTGGGACGTGCTGCAGGAGGCGCTCACCGAGGCGGGCGAGGCGAGCGGGACGCAGGCGCACTCGCTCGACTGAGCGCGCCGTGCGCCGCGGCCGCGTAGGCTGCGCGGCGTGCGTCGGGTCTTCGCCATCTCCGGCCTCGTGCTGGCCGCGCTCGCCGTCCTCGCCGGGCCGGCACGCGCGGCTGAGCGGATCACGGACTATCGGGTCTGGCTGACCGTGGGCGGCGACGGCGCGCTGGAGGTCCGCGAGGTGATCACCTACGACTTCGGCACCGAACAGCGTCACGGGATCTACCGCGACATCCCGACGACGCTTCGCTACGACGGCACCTACGACCGGAGCTATCCGCTCACGGTGGAGCAGGCGCGGATCGGCGAGGTTTCGGGGGCCGGGTCGAGCGACGTGGCGTGGACGACCGAGTCGGTCTCGGGAGGCCTGACGCGGATCAAGATCGGCGACCCCGACCGCACGGTCACCGGCGTCCACACCTACGAGCTGGACTACCGGGTGGACGGCGCCTTGAACGCCTTCGCCGACCACCTCGAGCTGTACTGGAACGCGATCGGCACGGACTGGCCGGCGCCGATCGCGGCGGCGACCGTGCACGTCCAGGTGCCGGGGCGCGTGCTCCAGGTCGCGTGCTTCGCGGGACCGGACCGTTCCGGCCTGCCGTGCGACCACTCGCGTTCGGCCGCGGCCGCCGCCACGTTCTCCCAGGCCGACCTCTGGCCGTACCAGGGGCTCACGGTGGTGGTCTCGATGCCGCGCGACGCGGTGCGGCCCACGCCGGCGCCGATCCTGGTCGAGCGGCTCACGTTCACCAACGCGTTCCGCGTGACGCCCGGCCGCGGCGTCGTGGCGGGGGCGCTCGCGCTGCTCGCGATCGGGGGCGCCTCGGTCCTCGTGTGGCGCGTCGGGCGGGACCGACGGTTCCGCGGCTCGCAGGTCGACCAGGTGATGGGCGGCACGCACGGAGACGAGCGGGTGCCGGTCTTCGATGCGGATACGGCGGCGCCCGTCGAGTTCGAGCCTCCCGAGGGGATCCGTCCCGGCCAGATCGGTCCGCTGATGCAGGACCTGGTCGTCACGCGCGACGCGTCGGTCACGATCGTGGATCTCGCCGTCCGCGGTTACCTGCGGATCGAGGAGATCCCGAAGGAGGGCTTCTTCGGCAAGCCCGACTGGCGGTTCGTCCGCCTGCAGGAGCCCCGCCCCGACCTGCTCGCGTACGAGCGGTCGCTGCTGGAGGGCCTGTTCGCCGACGGCGACCAGGTGACGCTGTCCTCGCTCCGACTGCACTTCGCGGACCGCTTGTCGAAGGTGACCGACGCGTTGTACGCGGACCTCGTGAAGGAGGGCTGGTTCCGCGAGCGCCCCGATCGTGTGCGCGCGCGGTGGCGCGGGTTGGCGTTCGTGGCGCTCGCGGGTTCGGTCGCGCTCACATGGTTGCTCGCGACGCGCTGGCATCTCGGGATCGTCGGGGTGCCCGTCCTCGCGGGGGCGCTCGTCCTGTGGTTCGGTGCGAAGCGCGCGCCGGCCCGCACCGCCAGAGGGACCGCGATGCTCCGGCGGGTCCGCGGGTTCCGCACCGTGATCGTGACGGCCGAGGCGAACGTCTCGCGCTGGGCCGAGCAGGAGCACGTCTTCACGCGCTACCTCCCCTACGCGATGGTCTTCGGCTGTACCGAGGAGTGGGTCCGGGCCTTCTCGGCGCTCGGCCAGGCGCCGGCGGGGTTGGGCGCGTGGTACGTCTCGAGCCGGCCGTTCGCGTTCGACACGTTCGGGCACGCGATGGACGGGTTCACCGTGTCTGCCGCGGGGACCCTTGCGGCCGTGCCGGCCGGCTCGGGCACGAGCGGGTTCTCGGGCGGCGGGTTCTCCGGCGGCGGCGGTGGCGGGGGAGGGGGCGGATCGTGGTGATCGCACGGCCCTCCTGCTCGCCGCGCCAGGCGCGGACGTCTCTGGCCCGTAGCATGGCCCGGTGCGCATCGTGTTCAGCGACGACGGCCGGGACTTCCATCGCCGCGACTGGTCCGATCTGGTCCGGGCCGACCCCGCGGGGAGCTTCTTCCACCTGCCGCGGTACCTGAAACTGTACTGGGAGGAGTTCGGCGAGACGCCCGAGCACCTGTTGCTCGCGTTCGGCGAGGACGAGGCCGGGGAGCAGGTGGCGGCGGTCGCGTTCGAGCGGATCGGCCGGACCCTTCGGTTCCTCGGGGGAACCGAAGTCACCGACTACATGGGCCCGGTCGCGCTCCCGGCCCACCGTCAGCAGGCGGCCAAGGAGCTCTGGGCGGCGCTCCTGGCCCGCGACGACTGGGACGAGGCCGACCTGTGGGGTCTCAGTGAGGTGGGCGGCTGGTACGAGCTGCTCGAGGAGGCCGCCGCCGCGGCTGGGCTGACGGTGCAGGAGGCTCCGGACCACGACGGGGTGGCGCCGTTCGTCGCGCTCGCACCGACCTGGCAGACCTATCTCGAGACACTCGTGGCCAAGCAGCGCCACGAGCTCAAGCGCAAGGCGAAGAAGCTGGTGACGGAGGCCGGGCCGTTCGAGATCCGCGTGGCCGACGCCAGCACGCTCACACCCATGCTCGACCGGTTCGTCGAACTGCACCGGATGAGCGAGGGCCCCAAGGGCGTCTTCATGGTGCCCGGGATGGAGATCTTCTTCCGACGCCTCGGCGCGGCCTTCGTCGAGGAAGGGACGTTCCGGCTCGCCTTCATCGAGGTCGGCGGCCAGCTGGCCGCCGGGACGATCGGCTTCGCATGCCACGGGACCTTCTACCTGTACAACTCGGCGTTCGACCGGTCCTGGGGGACGCTGGCGCCGGGGATGGTGCTGGTGGCCGAGGACATCCGCCTCGCGATCGAGGACGGGCTCGAGGGCTTCGACCTGCTGAAGGGCGACTACGCGTACAAGTACCGGTTCGGCGCGGTGCCCCGGCGGGTGCGCCGACTCGTGGTGCGCCGCTGAGGGGCGCGGTTGAGGGAACCGCGCGGGAGCTAGGCGTATGCGCGGATCGTCCGCAGGATCCGCTCGGCCAGCCAGGTATCGCCTCCGAGCACGATCGCGCCGGAGTCCAAGACCGCGTCGGGAGCCAGGCGACGGCCTGCCACGAGCGCGAACTGGGGTGCACGGCCGATCAGGATCGCGTCGGGCTTCTTGTTCGCCGGCGGGACCTCACCGGCGCCCAGGCCCCAGTGCCAGGAGCCTTCGCCGGCGCCCTCCAGGTCGATCTGGACGCTCCGGCCTCGGCCGTCGAAGCCGGCTCGGGCCAGCGCCCACGGGAGCATCCGGACCCCGAGGTCGATCGTGAGGTGCACGGGCCAGTGCTGCCACATCAGCTGCCAGCCTCGTGCGACGCCGTTCGTGGCGCGCATGTCCTCGCCGTGGAGGAACCACTCGACCACGCGGGACTGGATCAGGTAGCGGGGGGCGATCTCGCCGGCCACCCAGGGGTAGCGCCCGCTCTCCCACTCCTCGGGCGTGAGGCGCGCAGCGAACCCCAAGACGGCGTCCGCGGCCTTGCCCCAGACCTCCAAGAGCTGGCGGACCTCCAGTCCGGAACGGCGGTTGACGGCCCAGGCGTTCCAGCCGTCGACCGAGAAGGGCTCGTCTCCGAGCTCAGCCCGGTACTCGTCGAGCTCCTCGGCGGGACCGCCCGCCAAGAGCTGCGCGGCGGCCGTGTCGGACGCGCCCAGGTGCGCCATCACGTCACGGTTCCACCACCCGGCGGCCGCGCTCGGGGCCTCCCAGGTGGAGGGGTCGGCGTACTGGATCATCCTGCCGAGACGCTGCCGTTCGGCGTGCGCGACCCCCAGCAGCTGCTCGCGGTCAACCGTCACGCGCGGAGTCTCCCTTCCCACTCGTGGTGCTCCGACGACGGCCGGGCTCGGCACCCTGGAGGCCGGCGACGTCTGGGGCTGAACGTGGGCGGATTGTACAGTCGCTCGATGCGCGTCCTGGTCTGTCCAGACAAGTTCCGGGGGACGGCGACGGCTCCGCAGGTCGCCACCGCGCTGGAGACCGGCTGGCGGCGGGCCCGTCCGAATGACACCGTCGACCTGCTGCCGCTGGCCGACGGCGGGGAGGGCACCCTCGAGGCGTTGGCTGCCGACGCCTCGCTGCGGAGCGCGACCGTCGCCGGACCGCTGGGCGACCCGGTCGAGGTGGCGTTCGCGCTCCGCGCCGACGGGACCGCGGTGCTGGAATCGGCACGCGCGATCGGGCTCGACCTGCTCTCACCCTCGCGACGCGACCCCCGTCGGACCACGACCAGAGGGCTGGGTGAGCTGATCGGCGCCGCGATGGACGCCGGTGCCCGGCGGATCCTGGTCGGCCTGGGGGGCTCTGCCACGAACGACGGGGGGGCCGGGCTCGCGCAGGCTCTCGGCGCCAGGCTCGTCGACGCGTCCGGGCGGCCCGTCGGCCCCGGGGGCTCGGCGCTGCTCGAGCTCGCCGGGATCGACCTGCGCGGGCTGGATCCCCGCCTCGCCTCCGTCGAGGTCGTTGGGCTCACCGACGTCGACAACCCGCTCACCGGCCCGCGGGGAGCAAGCGCCATCTTCGGGCCCCAGAAGGGGGCTCGTTCCGAGGACGTGTGGACCCTCGACCATGCGCTGGGCCATCTCGCGGCCGTGGTTCGCCGCGACCTGGGGCTCGACGCGGCGGGCGAGCCGGGAGCGGGCGCGGCCGGTGGCCTGGGCTACGGCCTGTGCGTGTTCGCCGGAGCGCGGCTGCGCTCGGGGGCGGCGTCGGTGGGCGAGGTCGTGGGACTCCAGGAGCGGGTCGGGGCGGCGGACCTGGTCGTGACCGGGGAGGGCGCGCTCGACGCGACCTCGCTCGGCACCAAGGTCGTGGGGCAGGTGCTGCGCCTGGCCGGGCTCTGCGGCTGCCGTGTGGCCGTGGTGTGCGGCCGCGCCGAGGTGCGTCCGCCGGGCGTGGAGGTGGTGGCGCTCGTCGAGGAGGTCGGGGAGGCGGCGGCGCTCCGCGACGTCCGGGTGGCACTGGTGGAGGTGGGCGAGAGGCTCGCTGCCCGCTCGACGGCACGAGAAGGGGTCGGCTGATGGCCGGCGGCCTCGAGCGATTCGTCCAGGCCGCCCAGGCGGCCGGGATCGACCCCGAAGTGCGCCGCTTCCCCGAGGGGACCAAGACGGCGCAGGATGCCGCCCGGGCGATCGGGTGCGACGTCGCGCAGATCGTGAAGTCGCTCGTCTTCGTGGCGGACGGCCAGCCGGTGCTCGCGCTCACCTCGGGCCGACACCGGGTGGACACCGCCGTGCTCGGCGCGCTCTGCGGGAGCGAGGTCGTGCGCCGGGCGACGCCCGAGGAGGCCAGGTCGGCGACGGGGTTCGCGGTCGGCGGGACGCCGCCGTTCGGCCACCCGGCTCCGGTCCGAACCTTCGTCGACGAGACGCTGCTCTCCTTCGAAACGGTGTGGGCGGCGGCGGGCACGCCCGACAGCGTCTTCCCGCTCGCCTCGACGGAGCTCGTACGGCTCTGCGGCGGCACCGTCGCGGTGTTCCACGGAAGTCCACCGCAGGGGTAGGATTACGGGGTTCGGCCGTCTCGGCCGCACCGACGAACACGACCGGAGGAACGATGCTCACGCTGACCGAAACCGCCGCCGGCAAGGTGAAGGAGTTGCTCGTCGAGGAGGGCCGCAACGACATCGCCTTGCGGATCGCCGTGCAGCCGGGCGGGTGCTCCGGCCTGCGCTACGCGATGTACCTGGACGACCAGATCTCCGACAAGGACCAGGCGGAGGAGCAGCACGGCGTCCGCGTCGTGATCGACAAGATGTCCGTGCCCTACCTCACGCAGGCCACGGTCGACTTCGTCGACACGCTCGAGCAGAGCGGCTTCACGATCGACAACCCGGCCGCGCAGAGCAGCTGCGCCTGCGGCAGCTCCTTCCACTAGTCGCGTCGTCTCGCCGCTCCGCCGACCCGCCCAGAGGCTCTGGGACCGTCGGCCCGGGGTCCCCGCGTCGGCCTGCGGGACCATGGAGGCGTGGGAGATCGGCTGAGCGTCGGTGTCCCCCGGGAGTCCCTCCCGAGTGAGACACGAGTGGCGATGGTACCGGCTCAGGTGCCCGCTCTGGAGAAGGCAGGTCTCGCGGTCGTCGTCGAGTCGGCGGCGGGCGACCCCGCCGGTTACACCGACGAGCTGTACGTCGCGAACGGCGCCGCGATCGGCGACCGGAAGGACGCGCTCGGCGCCGACATCGTGCTCCAGGTCCGCACCGCCGCCGCCGACCTCGAGCACGCGGCAGCCGATCTCGCGCTGCTGCGCTCGGGGGCGGTCGTGATCGGCCTGTGCGAACCTCTGGATCACCGCGAAGGCGTTGAGACGCTCGCGCGAACCGGCGCGACCGTGTTCGCGCTCGAGTTCGTGCCCAGGATCGCGCGCGCTCAGCACATGGATGCCCTGTCGTCGCAGTCCTCGATCGCCGGCTACTCGGCGGTCGTGATGGCGGCGGACCGGCTCCCGAAGATCTTCCCGATGCTCACCACGGCGGCGGGCACGGTCTCGCCGGCCCGCGTGCTCGTGATCGGAGCCGGTGTCACGGGACTGCAGGCGATCGCGACCGCGAAGCGGCTGGGCGCGGTGGTCGAGGCCTACGACGTCCGGCCCGCGGCGCAGGAGGACGTCGAGAGCGTCGGCGCCAAGCTGCTCCAGCTGCCGCTGCAGCCCGGTGACGCGCAGGATGCAGGCGGCTACGCGAAGGATCTCGGCGAGTCCTTCTACCAGCGGCAGCAGGAGTTCCTGGTGCAAGTGGTGGCCAACGTGGATGTCGTGATCACCACGGCGGCGATCCCCGGGCGCCCCGCCCCGATCCTGCTGACCGAAGATGCGGTGCGCGGGATGGGGTTCGGGTCGGTGATCGTGGACGTGGCGGCCCCGCGCGGCGGCAACTGCGCGGTGACGGTGCCGAACGAAGAGGTGCGGGTCGGCGGGGTGACCGTGCTGGGGCCGACCAACCTCCCGGCGCACGCGCCCTTCCACGCCAGTCAGCTCTACGCGCGGAACGTCACGAACTTCCTGCTCGCGATGGTGAAGGAGGGCGCCTTCGCCCCCGACGAGGACGACCAGGTCGTCAGCGAGACGCTGCTCGCCAGAGGTGGTCGGGTCGTGCATCCGCGGCTCGCCCCTTCCCCGACGCCCGAGGAGGTGTCCGCCTGATGTACGACCGGATCGAGCTCGGACTCTTCGTGTTCGTATTGGCGACCTTCATCGGGTTCGAGGTGATCCGTCGCGTGCCGCCGCTGCTGCACACGCCGCTGATGTCGCTCACGAACGCGATCTCGGGCATCTCGCTCGTGGGCTCGTTGATCCTGGCGGGCGCGGGGGAGACCACCTACGCCACGATCATGGGGGCGAGCGCCGTGTGCCTGTCCACGATCAACGTCGTCGGTGGGTTCGTGATCACGGACCGGATGTTGAAGATGTTCCACCGGGAACGGCGTCGGCCCGGAGGTGAGCCGGCATGACGACCGGATGGCGCGACTGGTTCATGCTCTTCACCTACGTGGCCGCGAGCGTCGGCTTCGTCTTCGCCTTGAAGTGGCTGACGCACCCGACGACGGCGCGCAAGGGTGTGCAGGCCGGCGAGCTGGGGATGCTGCTGGCCGTGATCGGGACGCTCGTGCATGCCGAGGTCGTCAACTGGGTCTGGATCGTGGTCGCGGTCTTCGTCGGCTCGGCGATCGGCACCGCGATCGGTCTGTTCGTGTCGATGACCGCGATGCCGCAGCGGATCGCGTTCTCCCACGCGTGCGGCGCTCTGGCCGCCGCCCTCGTCGGTTCGGCCGAGTACATGCTGCGCCAGCCGAACATCGAGCCGTTCACGATGGCGATCCTGGGCCTCGAGATGCTCCTCGGATACCTCACGTTCACGGGGTCGATGGTCGCCTTCGGCAAGCTGCAGGGCTGGGTCGTGCCCGAACGACCGATGGTCTACCGGGGTCAGAACATCGTGAACCTGACCGTGCTGGGGATCGGTGTCGTCCTGGCGGTGCTCCTCACGGTCGACCCGAGCCGCACGGAACTGCTCGTGCCGCTGGTCCTGATCGGCCTGGTGTTCGGCGTGATGTTCGTGATCCGGATCGGCGGCGCCGACATGCCGACCGTGATCTCGCTGCTGAACTCGTTCGCCGGTCTGTCCGGCGCTGCCCTCGGCTTCGCGATCGCGAACCCGATCCTGATCGTGGCGGGCGCCCTCGACGGATCGAGCGGGTTCCTGCTCTCGATCTTCATGTGCCGCGCGATGAACCGCTCCTTCGCGAACGTGCTGTTCGGCGGGTTCGGGCAGGAGCAGCAGCGTGGCTCCGCCGTCGAGCGCAAGCCGGTGCGTGCGACCACCGCCGAGGAGGTCGCGGTGCTGCTGGACACCGCGAGCCTCGTGATCGTCGCCCCCGGGTACGGGATGGCGGCAGCACAGGCGCAGCACAAGGTCAGCGAGCTCGCCGACCTGCTGATCCGCCGCGGTGTGGACGTCATCTTCGCGATCCACCCGGTCGCGGGGCGCATGCCCGGGCACATGAACGTGCTCCTGGCCGACGCCAACGTGCCGTACGACCGGATGCAGCAGCTCGAGGACGTGAACCCCGAGTTCGACCGGTGCGACGTCGTCCTGGTGATCGGCGCGAACGACACCGTGAACCCCGCGGCGCGCCACGACGAGGGCAGCCCGATCTACGGCATGCCGATCCTCGACGTCGACAAGGCGCGGTCGGTCGTCGTGATCAAGCGCTCGATGCGCGCGGGGTTCGCGGGCATCGAGAACGAGCTCTTCTACGCCCCGCAGACCTCGATGCTCTTCGGCGACGCGAAGGACGTCGTCGGCGAGCTGGTGCACGAGGTCGGCCGGATCCCGGCTCGCGCGGTCGTCGCAGCCTGATGTCGGCGGGTCAGGGTGGTCCAGCGCGTCACGCCGTGGAACCTGGCGTGACGCACTGGCCCAACCCTGGAGGGTGAGCGCCGTTCGGGTTCAGATCAGACGGCCACGTATCTCTCGTAGTCGGGGAACCACATCTGCGCGTCGACCGCCTCGGCGATCTCCTCGTCGGAGAACGCGCGCCCGATCCCGGCGTCACGAGCGACCTTCGCCACCTCGATCGCGATCATCCGCGACGCCGTTCGCAGCTCCTGCTGCGAGGGGTACAGCGACCCTTGCTCGAGCCGCTCCTCCGGCACGATCGACGCCAGGGACTCCGCGGCCGCGAGGAACATCTCGTTCGTCACCTCGCGGGCTTCCGACACGATCGTGCCGAGCCCGACCCCGGGGAAGATGAACGCGTTGTTCGCCTGGCCGATCAGGTGGGTGACCCCCTCGAACTCCACCGGTTCGAAGGGGCTGCCGGTGGCCACGAGCGCCCGTCCCCGCGTCCACTTGATGATGTCAGCCGGGAGCGCCTCGGTCTTGGAGGTCGGGTTCGACATCGGGAAGATGATCGGGCGCTCGGCCGTCTCGGCCATCGCGCGGATCGCCTCCTCCGTGAAGGTCCCGGGCGTCCCGCTCGTGCCGACCAGGATCGTCGGGCGCACGTGTCGGATCACCGTCGTCAGGTCGAAGCGCACCTCGGGGTTGCAGGCGCCGAAGGTGAGCGCGTTCATCGCCTCGGGCGTGAGCGCGAACTCCTCCTTGTCCGTGTCCAGCGGGTCTCGGCCGAGGAAGCACAGGCCCCGGGAGTCGAGCATCGCGATCGAGCGGTCGACGGTCTCCTCGTCGGCGCCGTCACGGAGCATGGCGGCGCGAACGAGGCGCGCCATCCCGATCCCCGCGGCGCCCGAACCGAGGAACACGAGCCGCTGATCGGTCAGCTTCGCGCCGAGGTGACGCAAGGCCGCGAGGATCCCCGCGACCGCGACGCCGGCCGTGCCCTGGATGTCGTCGTTGAAGCTCGTGAGGCGGTGGCGGTACCGGTCCAACAAGCGGATCGCGTTGTGCTGCTTGAAGTCCTCCCACTGCAGGACCGCATGGGGGAAGACCTCGATCACGCCCTCCACGAACGCCTCGATGAATCGGTCGTACCCCTCGCCGCGCAGGCGCGGGTGGCGCCAGCCGAGGTAGAGGGGGTCGTCGAGCAGCCGCTCGGTGTCGGTGCCGACGTCGAGCGAGATGGGCAGGGTCGTCGCGGGATGGATCCCCGCGCCGGCGGTGTACAGCGCGAGCTTGCCCACGGGGATCCCCATCCCGCCCGCGCCGAGGTCGCCCAGGCCGAGGATCCGCTCGTTGTCGGTGACGACGATCAGGCGAACCTCGTCGTGGCGCGCGTTGCGGAGCAGGCTCGGTATCCGGTCGATGTCGTCGGGCGTGATCCACAGGCCACGAGGCCGGCGCAGGATGTGGCTGTACTCCTGGCATGCCCGGCCCACCACGGGTGTGTAGACGATCGGCATCAGCTCTTCCAGGTGCTCGACGAGCACCCGGTAGTAGAGCGTCTCGTTTCGGTCCTGCAACGCGGCCAGTCCGATGAACTTCTCGAGATCATCGTCCTTGCGGTGCAGGTGCTCCATCTCGACGGCGACCTGCTCCTCGATCGTCGTCACCCGTTGGGGCATCAGGCCGTGCAGACCGAATCGGTCCCGCTCCTCGTCGGTGAAGGCGGTGTCCTTGTTGAACAGGGGCTGTTCGAGGAGGTCGACGCCGCGCAACGGGACCTCGGTCCCCGGCCGCTGGGGTGCCTGGACGCTCATCGTGGGTTCCTTCCACTCGTGCGCAGGCGGTCGGCCCGCGCGCCACCCTCACGTTGACGCAGAGGCGGAGCGGTCCCAACGGGCGAGCGACCCGTGCTCCGAGGGCCTGGCGTCCCCTCGGATATCCCCGCGAACGCCCGCGCCGGCCCTACGCTCCGCCGGGCGTCGTGTTCCAGAAGGAGGGCGTCGATGGCGACCGGTACCGACCACGTGCGGCAGCGAGGGGTTCCGTACGGCCGGCACGATCACACGCACCCGGCGATCAAGAAGATGCACGACGATCGGACGACCGGGGAGCGGGTCGCGGACTCGATCGCGCGCTTCGGCGGCTCCTGGCCGTTCATCTTCACGTTCCTGGGGGTCATCGGTGTCTGGATGCTGTTCAACACCGTCGTGCTCGCCCGGATGATCGGGGGGCAGCAGTTCGATCCGTACCCCTACATCGCGCTGAACCTGACCCTTTCAGCGATGGCCGGCCTGCAGGCCCCGGTCATCATGATGAGCCAGAACCGGGCCTCCGCTCGTGACGAGGCCCTGGCCGCCGACCACTACCGCGAGGGGAAGAAGATGGAGCGGCTCCTGGAGGAGAACACGAAGCTCACCGAGGAGGTCCGCGGTCTCACCGCGGAGATCCACGCCCTCATGCAGGCTCAGTCCGGGTCGTAGGACAGGTTCGGGCGGAGCCAGCGCTCGGCCTCGGTGACGCTCTCGCCGACCCGTCGTGCGTAGTCTTCGACCTGATCCTTGCCGATCCGCCCCACGGCGAAGTAGCGGGCCTCCGGGTGTGCGAAGTACAGCCCCGAGACGCTCGCGGCCGGCGTCATCGCGCAGTGCTCGGTGAGGTCCAGGCCGAGTTCGCGCGCCCCGAGGAGGTCGAAGAGGCGCCGCTTGAGCGAGTGGTCGGGGCAGGCGGGGTAGCCGAACGCCGGACGGATCCCGCGGTAGCGTTCGGCGATCAGATCCTCGTTCGGGCGCCGCTCGGTCTCGTAGCCCCACGCCAGGCGGGCCTCTTGGTGCAGGTACTCGGCGAAGGCCTCGGCGAGCCGGTCGGCGAGCGCCTTGACCATGATGGCGCGGTAGTCGTCGTGCTCCGCCTCGTAGCGCTTCACCAGGTCCTCGACGCCGAGGCCCGCAGTGACCGCGAAGGCCCCGATATGGTCCGGGAATCCCCCCGCGAGCGGCGCCACGTAGTCCGCGAGTGACCGGTCGGGGTCGCCGCCTCGGTCGGCCTGCTGGCGGAGCATCGGGAAGGTGGTCCCGTTGGCCAGGACGATGTCGTCGCCCTCGCTGTGCGCGGGCCAGAAGCCGAAGACGCCGCGCGCCTGCAACGTCCCGGCGTCCTCGAGGTCGTCGAGGAGCTCGTTCGCGTCGTCGAAGAGCTCACGGGCCTGGGAGCCATAGGTGTCGTGGTCGAGGATCTGCGGGTAGGAGCCCTTGAGCTCCCACGCCGCGAACAGGAAGGTCCAGTCGATGAACGGACGGAGCTCGGCCACGGTCGGCTCGGCGACACGGGTGCCGGTGAACGAGGGGGTGGGGAGGTCCTCGGCCCGCCATGCGATCGGGATGCGCCGCTCCAGGGCGACCCGGTAGGGGAGCAGCGGCGTCTTCTCGCGCTCGGCGTGCTGGGCCCGCAGCCGGTCCTGCAGCGCGCGGTTCTCGGCGTCGAAGGCGGGCTTGCGATCGGGGTCGAGCAGGGCGCTGACCACCCCGACGACGCGGGAGGCGTCGTGGACGTGGACGACTTCGCGGCCGTACGCGGGCGCGATGCGAACCGCGGTGTGCTGGCGGGAGGTGGTGGCGCCGCCGATCAGCAGGGGCAGGTCCAGTCCACGCCGCTCCATCTCCTTGGCGACGTGCACCATCTCGTCCAGCGACGGCGTGATCAGCCCGGAGCAGCCGACGACGTGACACCCTTCGGATAGCGCCGTGTCGAGCAGCACGTCGGCGGGCACCATCACGCCGAGGTCGACGACCTCGTAGTTGTTGCACCCGAGCACCACCCCGACGATCCCCTTGCCGATGTCGTGGACGTCGCCCTTCACCGTGCACAGGATCACCTTGCCCTGGGGCCGGACCGTGCCGCCCGCGGCGACCAGCGCCCGCTTCTCCTCCTCCATGAACGGCTCGAGGTAGGCGACGGCCTTCTTCATCGCCCGCGCGCTCTTGACCACCTGGGGCAGGAACATCTTGCCGGCGCCGAACAGGTCGCCCACCACCTGCATCCCCTGCATCAGCGGGCCCTCGATCACGTCGAGCGGCCGTTCGTAGCGCTGCCGGGCCTCCTCGGCGTCCTCCTCGATCCACCGGTCGATCCCGTGGACGAGCGCGTGCGTGAGGCGCTCCTCGACCGGGCCGTCGCGCCATGAGAGGTCCTCCTCGGTGGCCAGCGCGGACCCCTGGACGGTCTCGGCGAAGGTCACGAGCCGCTCGGTGGAATCGGGCCGCCGGTTGAAGATCACGTCCTCGACGTGCTCGAGGAGGTCCCGCGGGATGTCCTCGTAGACGTCGAGCTGGCCCGCGTTGACGATCGCCATGTCCAGGCCGGCGGCGATCGCGTGGTACAGGAACGCCGAGTGCATCGCCCGGCGGACCGGCTCGTTCCCGCGGAACGAGAACGACAGGTTGGACACGCCGCCGCTCACCTTGACGCCCGGGCAGGCGCGCTTGATCTCGCGCGTCGCCTCGATGAAGGCCTTCGCGAACTCGTTGTGCTCCTCGATCCCGGTCGCGACCGCCAGGATGTTGGGGTCGACGATCACGTCGCTCGGGTCGAAGCCGTGGTCGACGAGCAGCCGGAAGGACCGCTCGGCGATCTCGACCTTGCGCGCGACCGTGTCGGCCTGGCCGCGCTCGTCGAAGCACATCACCACGACCGCGGCGCCGAACCGGCGGCAGCGCTCGGCCTTGTGGAGGAAGTCCTCCTCGCCCTCCTTGAGGCTGATCGAGTTGACGACGGCCTTGCCCTGCACGCAGCGTAGGCCGGCCTCGATCACGTCCCACTTCGAGGAGTCGATCATGATCGGGACCTTGGCGATCGAGGGCTCGGTCGCGATCAGGTTCAGGAACCGCGTCATCGCCGCCGCGCCGTCCAGCAGGTCGGTGTCCATGTTGACGTCGATGAGGTTCGCGCCGTTCTCGACCTGCTCGCGCGCCACGTCGACCGCGGCCGCGTAGTCGCCGGACTCGATCAAGCGCGCGAACCGCTTGGAGCCGGTGATGTTCGTGCGCTCGCCGACCATCACGAACCCCGTCTCGGGGGTGATGCGGAACGGTTCGAGCCCGGCGAACGACGTGAGGCCGCCGGCCGCGGGCAGCGTCCTGGGTTCGACGTCGCGAACGGCCGCCGCGATCTGCCGGATGTGCTCCGGCGTCGTGCCGCAGCAGCCGCCGACCAGGTTGACGAGGCCGTCGCGGGCGATCTGGCCGAGGAGCCTGCTGGTCGTCTCGGGGTCCTCGTCGAAGCCGCCGAAGGCGTTGGGGAGTCCGGCGTTGGGGTAGCAGGCGACCGGAACGGGCGCCTGGGCGGCGAGGGCCTCGACCGCCGGCCGGATCTCGGCCGCGCCGAGCGAGCAGTTCACACCGACGAGCACCGGGTCGGCGTGCGCGACGGAGGTCCAGAACGCTTCCACCGTCTGCCCCGAAAGCGTCCGCCCGCTCCGGTCGACGATCGTGACAGAGATCCAGCGCGGCAGGTCCGGGGCGACGTCGAGCGCCGCGGCGATCGCCGCCTTCGCGTTCAACGTGTCGAAGATCGTCTCGATCAGCAGCAGGTCTGCCCCGCCGTCGCGGAGCGCGGCGATCTGCTCCGCGTAGGTCTCGTAGACCTGGTCGAAGGTGACCGTGCGGAACGACGGGTCCTCGACGTCGGGCGACATCGAGAGCGTGACGTTGAGCGGTCCGACCGAACCGGCGACCAGCCCGCCGTGACGCTCCGCGGACGCCCTGGCCAGACGCGCCCCCTCGAGGTTCATGTCGCGGACCGCCCCGGCGAGCCCGTAGTCCGCCTGTCCGATCGAGGTGGCCGTGAACGTGTTCGTGGTCGTGATGTCGGCGCCGGCCTCGAAGTAGGCGTCGTGGATCTCGGCGACGATCTCGGGGTGGGTCAGGTTGAGCAGGTCGGGGTCGCCCTTGAGGTCGCGATCGTGTTCGCGGAACCGCTCGCCACGGAACCCCGCCTCGTCCAGGCCCCGGCCCTGCAGGAGCACGCCCCAGGAGCCGTCGAGCACGACGATCCGCTCCGTGAGGAGCGACTCGAGGCGGGAACGCACGTCCATGGCCCTCCAGCCTACCGGCAGGTCGGTCGCGAACGGGCCCGACCGGCGCGCCGTGCGCGACCCTCCTCGGGTAGGCTCGACGTGTGACACAGAGCATCCCCGACGCCGTGCTCCGAAGCTCGGGCACCGACGCGCTGCACGCGCGTCAACCGGAGGTGCGTGCTCGGCGGACCGCGCGCGAGACCGTCACGGTGCTCGCGGGCGTGCCGCTCTTCAGCGATCTGCGCAAACGCGACCTCCACCGCCTCGCCAAGGAGGCCGACGAGCTGGTCTTCGACCCGGGGGAGCGGATCGTCGAGGAGGGCATGCTCGGCGAGACGCTGTTCGTCGTCCTGGCTGGCCACGGCCTGGTCGTGCGCGAGGCCGCGCGGGTCGGAGAGGTGCTGCCGGGCGACTTCTTCGGCGAGCTCTCGGCGCTCGACGGCGGGCCCCGCACCGCGACGATCGTTGCGGACACCCCGATGCGGGTCCTGCGCCTGTTCCGCCGGACCCTGGTCGAGCTGATCCACGACGACCCGCAGCTCGCGCTGAAGCTGCTCGACGGCATCGTGCGGCGGGTCCGTCAGGTCGAGCGCCGCACCGGCTGACCCAGGGGACGCCCCGCCGAGCCTCCGCCCCGTCCCGGCCTCGTCCTGGGGACGTCCGCTCAGCCGGCGATCGCGCGCTCCAGCTCGGCGAGGGTCTCGTCGTCGAGCCTCACGTCACCCGCGGCCGCGTTGTCTGCGACGTGTTCGGGGTTGCGGCTGCCGGCGATCGCGCTCGTGACGCCGGGCTGGTGGACGTTCCAGGCCAGGGCGAGCTGGGCCATCGAGATGCCGAGC
Source organism: Planctomycetaceae bacterium (assembly GCA_050257835.1). Taxonomy (GTDB): domain Bacteria; phylum Actinomycetota; class UBA4738; order UBA4738; family HRBIN12; genus AC-51. Next base: position 17,830 of record JBLMXP010000073.1, read on the forward strand.
CGCTCGGCGATCGGGCGCAACCGCTCGACCACGGCGAAGATCGCCTCGAGCCGGGCGGGCTCGGTCCAACCCTCGCTCGCCCGCCAGTCGTCGATCGCTTCGGCGCGCTCGCGCGTGATCTTCCCCGACAGGAAGCCCACCCCGAGCGGGGAGTAGCTGACCACCCCGATCCCCACCTCACCGCACCAGCGGATCAGCTCGCGGTCCTCGAGCACGAGCATCGAGAACTCCTGCTGGAGCGAGTCCACGTGGCGGATCGCCTCGCAGCGCTCGATCAGCTCCCGGTCGAAGTTCGAGACACCGACGAAACGGACCTTGCCCGCCTCGACCAGCCCGGCCATCGCGCCCCACGTGTCCTCGACGGGCACCCCGGTCTCGTCGGGCCAGTGCAGCTGGTACAGGTCGAGGTGGTCGATCCCGAGCCGGCGGAGCGAGGCGTCGCACGCCGCCCGGACCTGCTCCGGGGCGAAGCCCGTGCCCTCCGGCGCGGGGGCCACCTTGCTCGCCACCAGCACCCGGTCACGGATCGGCGCGATCGCCTTGCCCACGATCGTCTCCGAGACCCCCTTGCCGTAGACCTCAGCCGTGTCGATCCACGTGATCTGGGCGTCGACCGCCGTGCGCATCGCCTGGATCACCGTGTCCTCGGACTCGTTCGGACCCCAGGCGTCGCCGCCCGCCTCCCACGCGCCGAACCCGACCACCGACATCTCGGGGCCCTTCGACCCCAGTCTTTCCGTCCGCATGGCCCCATCTCATCACATGTGAAGGCCCGGCAACCGGGGAGCGGCGCGCTAGGCTAGATGCTCGACGGCTACCACCCTCCCACGGAAGGAGCGCAGGCCCTTCTCGGCCGAGCCCGCCATGACCAAGACCGTCGAAGAACGCGACCGCGTCGTGATCCGGTTCGCCGGCGATTCCGGCGACGGGATGCAGTTGACCGGCGACCGCTTCACCAGCGCCACCGCCCTCATCGGCAACGACCTGGCCACCCTGCCGGATTTCCCGGCAGAGATCCGCGCCCCCGCCGGCACCGTCCACGGGGTCTCCGCGTTCCAGATCCAATTCGCTTCCACCGACATCACGACCCCCGGCGACCACGCCGACGTCTTGGTGGCGATGAACCCCGCCGCGCTGAAGGCGGACCTGTCCAAGGTCGCCGGGGGCGGCACGCTGATCCTGAACGAGGATGCGTTCACCCAGCGCAACCTCGAGAAGGCCGGCTACACGCAGGACCCGACGGCCGACGGCAGCCTGGAGGGATACCAGGTCTACAAGGTGCCGATGACCACGATCACGGTCCGCGCCGTGGAGGACCTCGGCATCTCCAAGAAGGAGGCCGAGCGCGCGAAGAACATGTTCGCACTCGGACTCGTGTCCTGGATGTACGGGCGGCCCACCGACGTCACGCTGCAGTGGCTCGAGAAGAAGTTCGGCTCCAAGCAGGAGATCCTCCAGGCCAACGTGGCCGCGTTCAACGCCGGCTACAACTTCGGCGAGACGACCGAGGTCTTCGGGCATCAGGTGCACGTGAAGGCGGCGCCGGTCGAGCCCGGCACCTATCGCAACGTCGCGGGGTCGCAGGCGCTCGCGTGGGGGCTGATCGCGGCGGCCAACCGCGCCGGGCTGCACCTGTTCTACGCGAGCTACCCGATCACGCCGGCCTCGGACCTGCTGCACGAGCTGTCGCGGCACAAGAACTTCGACGTGCTGACCGTGCAGGCCGAGGACGAGATCGCCGCCGCCAACATGGCGCTCGGCGCGGCGTTCGCCGGCCAGCTCGCCGTCACCGGGACCAGCGGTCCGGGCCTGGACCTCAAGGCCGAGACGATCGGCCTGGCGGTGATCGCGGAGCTGCCGATGATCGTCGTGGACGTCCAGCGCGCCGGCCCGTCCACGGGCCTGCCGACCAAGACGGAGCAGAGCGACCTGTTGCTCGCGATGTTCGGCCGCCATGGCGATTCCCCGATCCCGGTGGTCGCCGCGGCCTCCTCGGCGGACTGCTTCGACGTCGCGCTGGAGGCGGCGCGGGTCGCGATCGACTACCGCACGCCGGTGATCTTGCTGTCCGACAGCTTCCTGCAGAACTCCTCGGAGCCCTGGAAGGTGCCCTCGGTCGAGGACCTGCCCGCGATCGACCCGAGCTTCGCCCGCCCCAACGGCGGGGACTTCCGGCCCTACGACCGCGACGAGCGCCTGGCCCGCCCCTGGGCGATCCCGGGCACACCCGGGCTACAGCATCGGATCGGAGGTCTGGAGCGCCAGGACGGTACCGGCAACATCAGCTACGACCCCACGAACCACGAGCGGATGACACGTCTGCGCGCCGCCAAGATCGACGGGATCGCGGCGGACCTGCCGCGGCTCGAGGTCGACGACCCCGGGGGCGACGCGGAGCTCCTCGTGCTCGGGTGGGGCTCGACGGCCGGCACGATCCGCGCCGCCGCTCGTCGGGTCCGTGAGCGGGGTCAGAAGGTGGCCACGGCGCACCTGCGCTGGATCCACCCCTTCCCGTCCAACACGGGGGAGGTCCTGACCCGCTACCGACGGGTCTTGATCCCGGAGCTGAACACCGGCCAGCTGTCCCTGCTGATCCGAGCGGCGTTCCTCGTGGACGCGGTGTCGTTCTCCAAGGTGCAGGGGCTGCCGATCTGGGCCGACGAACTCGAGAGCGTGATCTGGGGGATGCTCGATGACTGACGTGCACGCGGAGGGCGACGCGACCGGGATCGCCACCCTCACGAAGAAGGACTTCACCTCCGCGCAGGAGCCCCGCTGGTGCCCCGGATGCGGCGACTACGCGATCCTCGCCGCGGTGCAGGGGTTCATGCCCGAGCTGGGGGTCGAGCCGCACAACACCGTGTTCATCTCGGGGATCGGTTGCAGCGGCCGGTTCACCTATTACATGGACACCTACGGGTTCCACGGGATCCACGGTCGCGCTCCGGCGATCGCGACCGGCGTGGCCACCGCACGCCCGGATCTGAGCGTCTGGGTGGTGACGGGCGACGGCGACGCCCTGTCGATCGGCGGGAACCACCTGATCCATGCGCTCCGGCGCAACGTGAACCTCAAGATCCTGATGTTCAACAACCAGATCTACGGGCTCACGAAGGGCCAGTACTCGCCGACCTCGGAGGTCGGCAAGGTCACGAAGTCGACCCCGTTCGGCTCGGTGGACCGCCCGTTCAACCCGGTCGCGCTCGCACTCGGCGCGGCGGCGACCTTCGTGGCACGCACGATCGACAACGACCGACAACACCTCACCGAGACGCTCCGCCAGGCGGCGGCCCACCCGGGAGCGGCGTTCGTCGAGATCTACCAGAACTGCAACGTGTTCAACGACGGGGCCTTCGACCTGCTCCGTGACAAGCCGGCAGGCCAACACAACCAGATCCGGCTGGTCCACGGCCAGCCGATCGTGTTCGACGACGGGCAGCGGTGCGTGCGGGTGGGGGAGAACGGCCGGCTCGAGATCGCCGATGTCGCGGACTCCGACGCGGCGTCGATCGTCGTGCACGACGTGCACGGGCGCCCTTCGCTGGCGTTCGCCCTGGCGCACATCTCCACGGGTCCGACCGAGCCGACGTGCATCGGGGTGTTCCGCGAGGTCCAGAAGCCGACCTACGGGGAGGCCGTGCACGACCAGCTCGCGCGGGCGAAGGAGCGGCTGGGAGACGGAGACCTGGAGAAGCTCCTGCTCGGCAGCGACTCCTGGACCGTCGGCTGAGCCGTCCGCGAGCCGTTCGCGACCGCTGACCGGTCGTTACCCGGCATCCCCGGGATCCCCCGATCCGGTCTCGGGCGCGCGGAAGCGCGCGAGCGCCGCCTCGGAGGCGCGCTCCACCTGCTGCAGCTCCTCGACGAGCGGGGGGAGCGTCTGGAGGAACGCCTCGACGTCGGCCTCGGTGGTGCCGGGCCCGATCGACACGCGGAACCCGGAGGTGGCCGGCGCGCCGATCCGCTCCAGGACCGGCGACGCGTCCTCTGGGCGCCCGCTGCACATCGACCCGGCGGACAGCTCGAACCCCCGGTCGTCGAGGGCCATCGTCAGCGTGGCCGGGTCCAGCCCGTCGACCGTGAAGCAGACCAGGTGGGGGGTGCGGTGCGTCGGGTGTCCGAGGACCGTCGCGCCGGGGACGGTCGCCTCGATCCGCTCGCGCAGGCGCGCGGTGAGCGACCACTGCCGCGCGGCCTCGTCGGCCATGGAGGCGAGCGAGGCACGCAAAGCCGCCGCCATCCCGGCGATCCCGGGGGTGTTCTCCATCCCCGAGCGCCGCTTGCGCTCGCGGTCATCGCCGCACGGGTACGCGGCGATCCCCACCCCCCGGCGGACGTACAGCGCGCCGACGCCGGGTGGCCCGCCGAACTTGTGCCCGGAGAGCGAGAGCAGGTCCACGCCGAGCGCGTCGACGTCCACGGGCAGGCGACCCACCGTCTGACAGGCGTCGGTATGGAACCGCACGCCGGCCTCGCGCGCCAGGCGTGCCGCCTCGCCGATCTGCTGCATCGTGCCGAGCTCGTGGTTCGCGTGCTGCACGCTCGCGAGCAGGGTCCCCGGGACGCGGATCTGGCTCGCGTAGACGTCGAGGTCCACGCGCCCGTAGGCGTCGGCCGGAACGAGCGCGACCTCGAAGCCGTCGCTCTCCAAGACGTGGCACACGCCGCCGACCGCCGGATGCTCGACCGCGCTCACGACGATCCTGGTGCCGAGCTCCCGCTGGGCGCGGACGCCGCCCCAGATCGCGAGCGCGACCGACTCGGTCCCGCCGGAGGTGAACACGACCTCGTCAGGCGAGGCGCCGATCGCCCCGGCGACCGTCGCGCGGGCGTCGTCCAGCAGGGCGCGAGCCGCCCGCGCCGGGCCGTGCAGGTGGAGCGGGTCGCCCGTGCGGTCCAGGGCGTCGATCAGCGCCTCGCGGGCCTGCGGCAACAACGGCGTCGCGGTCGCGGTGTCGAGGTAGACGTCGGCCGTCATCGGCTCCCAGGCTACGGCGTCGCGGGGGCGCGGCCCCGCAGGAAGAGCCACCAGTAGCCCACCGCGGCGACGATCCCGCCCGCGAGCGGCCCGAGCACGAAGACCCACCAGTCGCTCCAGCGGCCGGAGACGAGCGCGGGGCCGAACCAGCGCGCGGGGTTCATCGCCGCGCCGGTGAGCCGCTGGCTCGCGAGCACGCCGAGCGTGACGGCGAACCCCACCGCGAGCCCGGCGATCTTCGAGAACGCGCCGCGGTCCTCCACCACGCTCGCGAAGTAGGCCCACACGACGACGGCCGTGGTGATGGCCTCCAGGACGGTCGCCTTGCCGAGCGCGAGCGCCGGGGCCACGGTCGGGGTGCCGCCGTCGACCTGCGCGAAGAGGGACGGCTCGATCCACCGTAGGACCGCCGCGGCCAGCACGGCACCCGCGAGCTGGGCACCGAGGTAGACGAGGGTCCGTGCCGAGGACGACCTTCCCGTGACCCAGAGCCCGACCTGGATCGCCGGGTTGCAGACGCCGCCGGACACGCGGGCGGACAGGGTGAGCGCCACCCCGGCGGCGAGGCCGTAGGCGAGCGCGATCTCGAGCAGCGTCCCCCCGGACATGATCGAGGCGACCGTGAAGAACACGACGACGAAGGTCCCGATCGCCTCGACGATCGCCGCCTTGCCCACGTGTGCCACGTCCGTCTCCTCGTGCGTCCGGCGGGACGGCGGGAGCCTACGCGACCCCCGTGAGCGGGGCAAAGTCCGGCCGCAGGCGCATGGTAGCCTCCCGCGCATGGAGGTCCTGCTCGTCTCGCCCGACGCCGCGTCCCGCGAGCTGATGGCCCTGGCGGTGCGGAGCATCGAGCGGCGGCTGCGGGGAGAGCTCCGGTTCCGGGCGGCCAAGGACGGCGAGCTCGGGATCCAGGCGGCACGGCGCGACCGGCCCGAGATCGTGGTCGCCGACGAGCTGGCCTCGCGCGCGGGGGCGTTCGCGCTCACGAAGACGCTCCGCGACGACGCCCGGCCGTTCGAGGGCGTGGTGGTGATCCTGCTCGAGCGCAAGCACGACGCATGGCTCGCCAGGTGGTCCGGCGCCGACGCGTGGTTCGTGAAGCCGGCCGACCCGTTCGAGGTCGCCGACCGGCTGTGGGAGCTGTTGGACGAGCGAGGGCTGCTGCCTCAGGAGGAGCCGGTGTGAAGATCAAGGGCACGTGCAAGCGGTGCGGCCGCACCTTCATGGCCGAGCAGGTGATCGACGGGGGCGGGGCGTGCCCGTGGGACGGCGAGCCGTTCAACGCCGACTACGCTGCGGTGCTCGTCGAGCTGCTGCGCGACGCCGAGACCTCCGGCGAGCGCCTCGAGCGAGCCCTCGACTCGATCGCCGACCTCGCTCCCGAGTTCACGCTGGACGCCGAGGCGGTCCTGGGCAAGCTCCGCGCGGACCTCGCGCGTTTGGAGCAGAACCTCGTCCGCCAGGGCTGATCGGGTACGAGGAAGGGGGCGGCGCCGTGGGCTTCAACGCGATGCAGCCGGGGCGGATCAAGCGGGCGGACCTGCTGTTCCTGCTCGCCGCGGTGGTCGTGATCGCCGCGCTCCTGGCCTGGGCCTTCTTCGGGTGAGCGGCTTCGGGTGAGCGGCGCCGACCCCGCGAGCGCCGCCTACTGCTACCTGATCACGACCGGGCGTGTGACCGGGCGGCCCCACAGGATCGAGATCTGGTTCGGGCTGTCCGACGACGTCGTCTACCTGCTCGCGGGGGACCGCGAGCGCGCCGACTGGGTCCGCAACCTGCTCGCGTCGCCGCAGGTGCTGCTCGAGCTGGCGGGGGAGCTACGCCCCGCGAACGCCCGCGTGCTGGAGGCCGGCACCGACGAGGACGCGCTCGCGCGGCGCCTCCTCGTGGAGAAGTACCAGCCCGGCTACGGGGAGGACCTGACCGAGTGGGGCAGGACCTCGCTGGCTGTGGCGGTCGAGCGGATCTGAGCCGTCCGGCTCAATCCTGGTCGAACCCGATCGAGAACATCCGCTCGAGATCGTGTCTCGAATAGACCTGGAACGCGATCAGCGTCTCCGTGCGGTCGACGCCTTCGATCTTCGCGATGCCGCCGGGGATCACGTTGGCGAGGTCGTCATGCTCCGCCACGCGCACGATCGCCACGAGGTCGAACTCGCCCGCGACCGAGTAGACCTCGGACACGCCGTCGAGCTCCGCGATCGCCTGCGCCGCCTCGGGGATCTCGTCGATGTCGCATTGGATCAGCACCACGGCGTGCACGCTCACGGGCGGACCTCCTTCTCGCTCAGGCGCGCTCGAGGACGACGGCGAGCCCCTGCCCGCCGCTGATGCACAGGGTGGCCAGGCCGAGGCTCTTCCCGGTCGCCCGCAGCTCGTAGGCGAGCGTCAGGATGATCCGGGCGCCGGAGCAGCCGATCGGGTGCCCGACGCTGATCCCGCCGCCCTTCACGTTCAGCTTGTCGCGGTCGAACTTGAGCTCGCGCTCGCACGCGATCACCTGGGCCGCGAACGCCTCGTTGACCTCGATCAGGTCGAAGTCGGCGATCGTGAGGCCGGTCTTCTCGAGCACCTTCCGGGTGGCCGGGACGGGCCCGATGCCCATGATCTCGGGCGGGACGCCCGCCCACGACGTCGCCACGATCCGCGCCAGCGGCTCGCGGCCCTCGGCCTGGGCGCGCGACTCCGACATCAGGACCATCGCGGCGGCCGCGTCGGTGAGCCCGGAGGAGTTGCCGGCGGTGACGCTGCCGTCCTTGCGGAACACGGGCTTCAGCTTCGCGAGGCCCTCCAAGGTGGTGTCGGGTCGCGGGTGCTCGTCCTCGGCGACCGTGACCGGCTTGCCGCCGAGCGTGGTCTGAACGGGGAACATCTCCGCGGCGCGACCCTCGGCGCCGCTCGCGGCCTTCTGCTGGGACTCCAGGGCGAACCGGTCCTGCTCCTGGCGCGAGATGTCGTACATGTCGACGAGGTTCTCGGCCGTCTCGCCCATGATCAGCCCGCACAGGGGGTCGAGCAGGCCGTCCTTGTACATCCCGTCGAGGATCTCGGTGTTGCCCAGGCGCTGGCCCATCCGCAGCTGGGGCAGGAGGAACGGCACCCGGGTCATGTTCTCCATCCCGCCGGCGAGCACGACCTCGGCGTCGCCCAGGGCGATCTGCTGCGCGGCGAGCTGGACCGACTTCATGCCCGAACCGCAGGCGATGTTGACGTTGTAGCCGCTGACCTCGACGGGCACCCCGGCGCCGACGCTCACCTGGCGGCCGGTGTTCGGCCCGTTGCCCGCCTGCCGCGCGTGACCCATGATCGTCTGGTCGATCTGCTCGGGCGTGACGTCGGAGCGCCGCATCGCCTCCTTGGCCGCCAGGACGCCGAGCTCCACCGTGGTGGTGTCGGCGAACGACCCGAGGAACCTGCCGACGGGCGTCCGTGCGCCCTCGAGGATGACCGCGCGCTCCATGCGGACCAGTCTAGCCGGGCGAGGTCCTCCGGCCCGGGCGGGGGTCGTGGGATGCCCCGTGTCGATCGGTCCGCTCGGCGTCGCGGATCGCGCGGAGCACCCGCGCGAGGTCGCGTCCGCCGGCGACCGGCTCGCAGGGTGCGACGTCGCAGGCCTCGACCCGTGGGGTGTGGCGGCAGATCCACGACCGCACGGCGGCCAGCTCGTCCGCGCGTTCGCGCGGGCAGGGCGGGGCGAGCGCCCCCGGCACGGCGGCGTCGAGCACGGTCGTGAGCGCGCCGCGGCGCAGGGTGAGCAGGGAGCCCGTGGGCGCGCGCACGCGCAGGGTTCCCGCGGTGAGCCATGTTTCGACGCGCCGGCGCCACAGGGCTTCGGCCACCGCGCGCAGGCGGTCGCGCGCGAGGGCGGCTTCCTCGAACCGGTCCTGCGCCGCGAGCGCCTGCATCCGCTCCTCGAGCGCGCGCAAGAACCCAGAGGGGTCGGCGAGGGCGGCCCGCAGGGCGCCCACGAGGTCGTGGTAGGCGTCCCGGTCGGTCCGCCCGTCGCACGGGGCGAGACACCGGCCCATGTCGGCCAGCGCGCACGGCGCGAACCGGGTCTTCGCCCTCATCGCTCGGGTGCAACGCCGGATCGGGAACGCCTCCTCCAGCGCCTCCTTTGCCAGACGCGCCCGCGCGGAGGTCGGGAACGGGCCGAGGTAGAGGCACCCGTCGCCGGCGGCGGCCGATCGCGCGACCTTCACCCGTGGCCAGGCCTCCGCCGGGTCGAGCTTGAGGTAGGCGTAGGAGCGCCACCGCTTCCCGCGCCGGTTGTACCGAGGCTCGTGGCGCGCGATCTGACGCGCCTCGACGACGAGCGCCTCGAGCTCGCCCGAGGGGGTCGGCACGGCGTCGACGCTCGCGACCTCCTCGAGCATGTCTTGGATCTGCTTGCGTTCGTCGCCGTAGAAGTACGACTTCACGCGCGCCTTCACCTGCGTGGACTTGCCCACGTAGAGCACGCGGCCGTCGCGGGCGCGGAAGCGGTAGACGCCGGGGCCGGCGGGGAGCGCCTCGGCCATCGCGATCTTCCCGAAGTTCGGACGTCCGCGGGCCGAGCACGCCACGAGCAGGTCGCCGAGCGTGGCGATCCCCAGCCGCGCGCCGAGGTCGAGCAGACCGTGGAGGACCTCCCCGCAGGCCTCGGCGTCTGCGAGCGCGCGGTGGCACGGCTCCGCCCGGGTGCGGAAGTACCGGGCGAGGGTGGCGAGGCGCACGTTCGGCACGTCGGGCCAGACCACCCGGCGCGCGAGCTTGGCCGTGCAGACCGGCGGGCCGGGCAGCGCGGGGCGGTCCGAGCGCGCGAGGCTCGCGTTCAGGAACGAGAAGTCGAAGCTCGCGTTGTGCGCCACGAACGTCGCGCCCCGGGCGAACTCCAGGAAGGAGGGGAGCACCGCCTCGATCGGCGGCGCGCCCGCGACCATGCGGTCGTCGATCCCGGTGAGCCGGACGATCGTGCGCGGGATCGGACGCTCGGGGTTGACCAGCGTCTGGAACGAGCCCAAGCGCGCGCCGCCTCGCCACAGCACGGCCCCGATCTCGGTGATCGCGGCGTCGACCGGCGAGCCGCCCGTGGTCTCCAGGTCGACCGCGACGAAGGTGACCTCGTGCAGCGGCACGCCGTCGGCCAGGCTGGCCTGGAACGGCTCGAGCAGCATCGACGGCTCCACGTGGTCCCCGGGCACGGGAACGCGACCGTATCGAACGTCTGTTCGGGTGGCAAGCACCCGACCGGGCGGGGCGGAGGGATCGGCGACCACACCGGGATGGTGCATGCCGGCACCGACACGCCGGGCGGGCGGGCGCCTCAGAGCGTGAAGCGGAGGGACCGCATGGCCTTTCGGTGGGTCGCGTCGCCCTTGAAGCGCACGACGAACCGATAGGTGCCCTTGGCAGGACGCGGGAAGGCCGCCAGGTAGGACGCGACCCCGCCCGAGGCGTTGCGGGTCAGCACGGTCTTGCGCGCGATCGTCGACCAGTGGCCCCCGGCGCGGTGGCTGAGCGTCACCGTGATCGCCATCCCGTCGACCGCGCCGCCCGTGAGCGTTCCCTTGGCCTTGATCTTCGCGGGCTTCTTCACCAGTCGCACGGTGAGGCTGGTGGGC
>JBLMXP010000074.1:0-10730 GCA_050257835.1 Planctomycetaceae bacterium
GACGCCTCGCACAAGGGAGAGGCCCGAGCCTTGTGCCTCCCGGGGATGGACCGATCGGGCGATCCGTGCTTGCCTACGTTCGCGGCCGAAGCTCGACGAAGCCCGCCGCCGCGAAGTCTCCGTCGAACGCGAGCGCCTGCCGGACCTTCAACGACCGCATCAAGGCGAAGCTGGTCGCGTCGACGAACGAGTACGCCCGCTCGTCGTGCTTGCGGAGCCAGTTCGCAGCTCGCTCTTCGAGCTCGGCGCCGATGAACGCCACCGTGACCAAGGGCGACCGATCGATCCGGTCGAGGACCTCGACGCCGATCCGGTGGCCTGCCTTGCGGCGGAGGTGGGTCCACGTCTCACCCCGAACATGGTTCGACGTCACGAGCGGCTGTGGAGCGAGGGACGCGAACAGCTGCAGCGCATCCTGATGGTGTTCGTCTCGAGGGACCGTCCACGCGATCCAGAACGACGTGTCGACGAAGATCACAGCGGGTACACGACGTCGTCCACGTTGGCCGGTTCGACGTCCGCGATCCCCATCAGTCCCCAGATCGGGTCGTCCTGGATCCGTGGCAACGGCGCGACACGTTCCCGCACGAAGCGTCGGATCAAGGCCGCCTTCGAGGTGCCCTCGTCCCTGGCCATCCGCTCGAGGATCGTGTCGAGGTCCTCGTCGATCATGATCTGCAACCGCTTCACGTCCGCCAGGTTACATCACCTCTTGATGGTGATGTAACTTGATGGCGACGGGCCCAGGCTGTGACCCGCGTCACGTGAGGCCGGCGATCCCGAGGGCATAGACGAGGGCGCGGTCGAGGACCGCGAGGTCGTCGGCCGCGAGGGTGCCGAGGCGTCGGCGGCCGAGCGCGTCCTTCGGGATCGTCTGCAGGGCGTCGCAGTTCGCGACGGAGGCGGCGCGCAGGCCGTGTCGGGTTCCCAGCGGGACCTCGCTCGCGATCGAGCGGTTCGTGCGCGTGACCGGCGCGACCGTCACCGCGGTTCGGATCGCGAGCGCGGGTGTGCGGGTGACGATCAGGACCGGCCGCCGGCCGACGGGGGCCGGCAGGTTCGCGACGAAGAGGTCGCCTCGGCGCACGGTCTCACCGCTCGGGCCAGGCACGCAGGGCGAGCGACCGGAGCGCGGCGTCGTCCTCCAGGACCTCGGGGAGCGCACGGTAGGCCTCCGCGTAGCGGACGTCGGCCACCGCCTCGTCGAGCGCCCGGACGTAGAGGTCGACGGCACGGCGGATCAGCTCGCTCCGGCTTCCCTCGGCGAGCGGCAGGAGGCGGTCCAGCGCTTGGACCTGAGCGTCATCGAGCTGCACGAGCACCTGCCGGCGTCCCACGCGGATCACCATACCATATGCTCTATCATATGGTCACGACGGGTACCGTGATCGAGGCCACACAGGGCCCCGATCACCGGAGGGTGGGGATGCTGCCTGCAGATGTCGCCGACCGGGTGCGCCGGTCGAGGCGGCGCACGATGCGGTTGATCGCCGGGACCGTCCTGTCCGCCCTCGCGGTGTCGGGGCTCGGCGCGGCGGGGTCGGGTGCCGATACCCCGTCGCCCGCCTGGAACGTCGCGGCCGTGGCGATCGTCCTGTCACTCATCGGCAACGGGGCGGGCGCCATCGTCTCGGCCCTGCGCACGCGAGGGCTCCGGCGCCGGGCGATGATGGGATCGACCCCGCCGGTGCCGGGCTCCCCGGCCGCGGCGCATCGGGCGGAGCCGCCGCTCCCGCCGTGGCCCGCGGACGGGTCGGCGCGCGGCCACCGTGGTCCGGGCTGACGACGTCGCCGCCTCAGGACCGGACGGCGGGGTGCTCCACGAGGGCGATCACGCGGCTCGTCATGAACCGCGCGGTCCGCACGACCGAGCCGCCGCGCGTCACCTCCGAGACCTCGACCAGGGCTCTCCCGGTCGTGACCTCGACCCGTCGCCCGGCGCGCGTCGCGACGACGTCGAACACCTTCACGCCGTCGCCGACGTCCACCGTGATCTCGACCCGGTCGCCCCGCATGCGTCCATCGTAGGACGCCGGGCCAGGTCTCTCTCGGTCAGCCGGCCGAGCTCTTGCGGCGGTGGGAGGCGAAGCGGACCAGTCGACCCCGCAATCGGTAGCCGCGTCGCAGATGGATCCTGCTGGGCAGGTGCCCGAACCGTCGGTGGGACGGCATCGCCTCGGCTCGCGTCTCGAGATGGGGGGTGGGATCGAGGAACGCACGGCGCCGATCGGTCGGCTTCACGCTTATCACCTCTTCCACCTCCGACCGTAGGCGGGCCTGTGGCCCGTGGGCAAGGCCGGGCGGTCCTGACGTCGTGGGACCGGGGACCGGGCCGTGCCCGCGGGCCGCCAGGGCACAGGGAGAGGGCAAGGACCGGGATGTGTCCCGGTCCCTGCGTGTCCCGACCCCTTGCGGGCTAGTTCATCTCGCGCTGCAACAGGACGGGAAGCGCCGTCCGAGGCTGCGCCGCGGGGGAGTACGAGGGGTGGTGGGTCAGGTCGAGCGCCGCCACCTCCCAGCCGTCCTTCCCCAGCTCGCTCAGGCGCTCAACGACCTCCTTGAGGTGCACCTCGTAGTGCTCGAAGAACGGCATTTCCTCGATCCGGTACTCGATCGTCTTCATGGCCGCCTCCTTCCGTCCCCACCGTGCACCTTCCGGTCGCGACGGTCAGTGACCGGCGTGCGAGCCGGGCGTGACCGAGGTCACCGGCTTAAGCTAGAGATAGACCGGTACCCAGGACACGACGTGCTCCATGAACTCGCTGGCGACGGGCTGCAGGAGGGCTTCCTTTCGTCGCTTCCTGGTGAGGCAACGGAGCGGCTCCTGAGCGAAGCGATCCGGATCCGGGTGCCCGCGGGCGCGGTCGTGTATCGCGACGGGGAGTCGCCGCGCGTGCTCGTCGTCGTGAGCGGGCTGCTCCGGGTCTTCCTCAGCTCCGACGACGGACGGCAGGTCACGGTGCGCTACGCGCGCAGCGGCGACGTGGCCGGGCTGGTCCTCGTCCTGAACGGGCTCGCACCCACGAGCATCCAGGCGATGACGACTGCATCGTTGGTCGCCTTCAAGCCCGACACGCTCCGTTCGCTGATCGCCTCGGATCCGGGCGTCGCGAGCGCGTGCGCGGAGGAGCTGACGCGCCAACTGCGCCGCGCGCTTGACGACATCTCCGAGCATGCGTTCCTGTCGGTCCGCGAGCGGCTCGCCCGGCAGCTCCTCGACCTGGCGGGGCCCGGGCGAGGACGGCATCTCGTCGTGCGCGCGAGTCAGCAGGAGCTGGCCGACGCGGTGGGCTCGGTCCGAGAGGTCGTGACGCGTACCCTGCGGCAGCTCCGGGGTGACGGGTTGATCGGACGGTCGAGCGAGGGGATCGTCCTGCTCGACGCGGTCCGGCTCGCGGACGAGACGATCGATCCGCGGCCGCGCAGGACCGCGACGCTCGCGAGCGTGTAGGCGCTTCGCGATAACTCAGTCCTCGTTCGGCAGGGCTTCTCGGAGGCGGTCGAGGAGCGGCGCCTGCGCTCCGATGAGCTTGGTCCGGGCGGTCTGCACGTCGAACCATGCGACGCGGTCGATCTCGGGGAACTCCCGCACGCGGCCGGAGCGCGGCGGCCACTCGAGCTCGAACGTGTTGCTCGCCGCGTCGGTGGGCTCGAGGTCGCCCTCGACCGCCCAGGCCTGCACGAGCTTGCCCGAGCGCTGGCGGATCTCGCCGAGCGCGAGCAGTGGACCGGCCGGCGCCTCGTGTCCCGTCTCCTCCGCGAACTCGCGCCGCGCGACCTCGGCCGGCTCCTCGTCGGGCTCGACCTCGCCCTTGATCACGGTCCAGTGGCCTTCGTCCTTGTTCGCGAAGAAGGGCCCGCCGGGGTGGCCGAGCAGGACCTCGAGGCGTCCTTCACGGAGCCGCCAGAGCAGGAGTCCGGCGCTGCGCCGACCTCGTCCCGATGCGGTGCCCGGCATCGGTGGATGATGACATGGGACGCATCGACGGGTCGCCGTGCGGCGACCCGTCGATCCCAGCCCGACGCGGCGACGGGCTCAGCCGGTGGTCATGCCGTGCGCGACGAGCCCGTAGATCACGAGCATGTCGATCATGAGCGCCGCCATCGCGAACAGCGGCAGCGCCGGCAGCGCGAACAGCCAGAAGATCGCGCTCAGGCTCGCGAGCACGACCCCCACGATCGGAGCCCACGAGACCCGGAACAGCAGCAGGAGCGCGCCGACGAGCACGACCGCGCTCCAGATCACCGCCGCCCATCCCCAGGTGTTCAGCGTGCTCCAGAGCAGTCCGTTCACCAGCAGGTACGACCTGTCGTCGAGGGCGGCGAGCCCCCAGAACAGGTTCGCGAACGCCGCGATCAAGAACGCCACCCCGGCGAACGTCACCCAACCGGAACGAACCCCTGCCTCGGGCGGAGCGACGTGCTCGGGCACGACGTAGGGCTTCGCTGATGCGGTGGCCATCTGTGCCTCCTTCCCTCTCCCTCCGGCAGCTCCCGGCCTCGCGGCCGCATGCGTCGCGGGCCGGGAGGAGGCCCATCGCCACGGTAGCGCGCTGGTGGCGACGGTCACGGTCCGTTCGTCCGGCGGCGTGCGGGACCGCTGGGCGCAGGTCAGGCGCCGGTCAGGTCGCGCCGGCGGAACGCTTCGACGCCGATCGCCCCGGCGACGAGCCCGAGCCCGACCAGCCACGCGGCCGCCGTCCAGTCCGGCGCGGCGGCGGGCGCCGGCGTGATGTGCAGGAGCGGCGACGTGTCGCGCAGCCAATGGTTCGCGTCGAACACCGCCGCCAGCGCCTCGACCAGGAACGACCACACGACCAGACCGTAGGCCACCGCGATCGACGCACGAGGCCAGACCCCGAACGCGAGGCCGCCCACGCCGAGGACGAACACCGCCGGGGGGGCAACGTTCAGCCCCGCCTCGACGAGGTCGCCCAGCGCCAGGCCCGTGTGTTGCGTCGCGGCGCCGACCCAGGCGGCCACCCCCGCGAACACGCTCGCGAGCAGGACGAGCCCGAGGCCCACCCCGAGCCGCACGCCGAGCCAGCGTCGGCGCTCCACCGAGCGCACGAGCAGGTTGTCCAGATGTCCCGAGGCCTCTTCGTTGCGGATCGCCGAGATCTGTCCGGCCACCGCGATCGCGACGAGCCCCGCCGCGATCAAGAAGACGAACCCGAGGTACAGCGCGGCTCCCGCGGTGCGCCCGCCCAGGCGCGCGATCACGCGCTCCAGGCCGGGGGAGCCCTGCATCGCGCTGCCGGCGGCCTGGGTGACCAGACCGAACACGAGCCCGCAGGCGCCCATCGCCGCCACCCACGCGATGATCGCGGGACGGGTGAGCCGGATCGTGAGCCCGGCCTGACCACCCAGCAGGAGCGTCCTCGGCGGCGGCCTGTCGCGGCTGCCGAAGGCGCTCGCACCGAGGTCGCGGCGGCCCGCGATCGAGAGCGAGACGCTCACCAGCACCGCGATCAGGGCGACGATCGGCACGAACCCGAGCGGATCCGAGCCGGTCAGCGCGTGCAGTTCCTCGATCCAGCCGAGCGGGCTCGCCCACCGGAGCCACGAGAGACCGGGGTCGGAGTCGGCCATCATCCGGATCAGGTAGGACGCGGCCAGCACGCCCGCACCGAGCAGGTTGGCGTCGTGTCGCGTGGCCGCGAGCTGAGCGGCGAGCATCCCCACGGCCATGAACATCGCCGTCGCCGCCACGACCGCCGTCGCGAAGTACAGCGATGTGCTCACGCCGATCCCGACCGTCGAGCTCGACCCGGCCGCGACGGCGATCACGGCCGTCGGCAGCCACAGCGCGAGGACCGCGATCCCGAGGCCGAGCGCCGCCTGCGTCGCCGCGCCGCGCCGCGTGGTCTGCCCCGAGAGGAACACCTCCCACCGGCCGGCGTCCTCCTCCCCGCGCAGCGATCGGGTCGCGACGAACAGCCCCCAGATCGCCCCGAGCAGGATCAGCGAGAACATGGTCTTGTAGGCCGTGTATCCGGCGACGGTGTCGATCTGCCGGATCTGCCCGAAGACCGCCTCGAAGCCGACGTTGCCGCCTACGGACAGCGCGAGCTGGGCCCGGGACGCCGCCGTGGGGAACGTGGAGGAGAAGGCGGTCTCGGTCGCCGCGATCGTGGCGCCGAAGACCAAGCCCCACAGGGCGCCCGCCCGCCCCGCGCGCCGTGCGACGGTGACCGCCACGGCGCGCGACGCGCGCCGCGGGCCGTACATCTCCTCACGCCGTCGCATCGCCCTGCCCGTCCTCCCCGTCGCCGTAGTGAGCGAGGAACAGCTCCTCGAGCGAGGGCTCGTGGCTCACGAGGCGCCGCACGCCGGCGCGCGCCAGGGCACCCAGCAGCGGCTCCATCGACCCGGTCACCTGGCAGCGGATCCGCGTGCCCTCGACGCGGACGTCGCGCACGCCCGGGATCGCCGAGAGGTCGGGAACCGTCCCGTCGAGCTCGGCTTCGACCGACAGTGCCGCGAGGTGCCGCATCTGGGCGAGCGTCCCCACCTCCACGAGGTGCCCGGCGCGCAGGATCGCCACCCGGTCGCAGAGCGCCTCGACCTCCGACAGGATGTGCGAGGAGAGGAACACCGTCTGTCCCCGCGCCCGAGCCTCGTCCACGCACTCCCGGAACGCGCGCTCCATCAGCGGGTCCAGCCCGCTCGTCGGCTCGTCCAACAAGAGCAGGTCCGCTCTCGTCATCAGCCCGGCGATCAGGATCAGCTTCTGGCGGTTGCCCTTCGAGTAGGCGCGCACCTTGATCGTGGGGTCGAACTCGAAGCGCTGCAGGAGCAGGTCGCGGTACGCGACGTCGACCTGGCCCTGGATGCGGCCGAGCAGGTGCAGGGTCTCGCCTCCGGTGAGCGACGGCCACAGGCTGACTTCACCCGGCACGTAGGCGACGCGACGGTGCGCCCTCACCGGGTCGGCCTCGCAGTCCACCCCGAACAGCTCGGCGCGTCCAGCCGTCGGCCGGAGCAGGCCCATCAGCAGCCGGACGGTGGTGGTCTTGCCGGCGCCGTTGGGGCCGAGGTAGCCGATCACCTCGCCCTGCTCGACATCGAGACCGAGGTCGACCAGGGCCTCGGTCGTGCCGAAGCGCTTCGTGAGGCCCTCGGTGTGGATCGCGATCGTCATGGTCTCCCACCATCGTCCCAGCTTCGATCCTGGCGGTTCGCGCCGCGGGCGTCACGGTATGCGACCCGCGCGCGGGTCAGGCGCTCGGGGCGCCGGGGAGGAACACGTGGAACGAGGCGCCGCCGCCGGGACGATCCTCGACCCAGGCGCGGCCCAGGTGCAGCTCCGCGAACCGCGCGACGAGCGCGAGCCCCACCCCTGCGCCGGGCGAGTGGCTCGATTGCGAGGGCCCTTGGCGGAACGGCTCGAACACCGCCTCGTGCAGCTCGGGCGGCACGCCCGGGCCGTCGTCTTCCACCACGATCTCCGCGCCGCCGTCGTGGGCGCGCGTGCGGATCCACACGTGCGCCCCCTCGGGGGTGTGGCGCACGGTGTTCGCCAGGAGGTTCTCCACGATGCGCTCGAGCTTGGAGGCGTCGACCTCGATCGAGACCGACTCGACGTCGAGGATCAGCCTGCGCCCCTCGGCGATGTCGGTCTGGGCCACGAGGTCGCGGACGATCGCGCCGACGTCGGCGCGCTGGAGCTTGGGCCCGATGATGCCGCGGGAGAGGCGGTCGAGGTCGAGCAGGTCGCGGACCATCCGGTCGAGCTTGCGGGAGTTCGTCGCGATCCGGCGCGCCATGTCGCGCACGTCCTCCTCGCTCAGGACGAACTCCTCCTGCTCGAGCGTGAGCGCCAGCCCCAAGATCGCGGCCAGCGGGGTGCGGAGATCGTGGGAGACCGCCTGCAGGAAGGTGTTCTTCATCTCGTCGAGCGCCCGGAGCTGCTCGGAGGCGTCGCGCTCGCGGACGAGGGCGTTGTTCAACTCCTCCTCGGCGCGCTTGAGCTCCGTGATGTCGATGTAGACGCCCTGCCAGAACCTCGGGGCCCCCTCGCTGTTGCGGTAGAGCGAGGCCTGCTCGCGGACCCACACGACCCGGCCATCTCGCGCGATCATCCGGTACTCGATGCTGAGCGGGGTTCCGTCCTCGAAGCAGCGGCGTGCGGCCGCCTCGGTGGCCGCGACGTCGTCCGGATGGGTGACCCGGTCCCACAGGTCGGGATCGGAGAGCCACTCCTCGGGCCGGTAGCCGAGGAGTGGCGCGATCTGGGGGCTGATGTAGGACGGGCTGAGGTCGGTCTGGTCGTCCTCCGGCACCTCGTCGATGTAGGTCACCGCGGGGATCTGCTCGACGAGCAGCCGGTACTTCTCCTCGGCCTCGCGCAGATCCGGCCCGACCGGGCGGTCGGCCGTCACGTCGACCACGGCCCCGTGCCAGGAGCGCACGCCCGTCTGCGGGTCCTCGGCGACCGCCGCGTCGTCGAGCACCTGCACGACGCGTCCGTCGCGGGCGAGCATCCGGTAGGCGAGGTGGTAGCGGTCCCCCGGCGCGGCGGCGCGCCGCCAGGTCGCGAGCACGCGTCCGAGGTCGTCGGGATGGATCCGTGAGGCCCACAGGCCGCCGTCTCGGACGAAGTCGCCGGGCGGATACCCGAGGAGCTCCTCTGCCTGGGGTCCGATCGCCGTGGTCACGCCGGCGCGGGGTGGGTCGGCGTCCTCGATCTGCCGCGTGTACGCGACCACCGGGGCGTGCGCGAACCACGCGTCCGAAGCAGCCTCGGACTGCGCGCGGCGGATCGCGTGCGGGGACGGAGCGCTCATAGGGGTCTCAGCAAGGGTATCGGCCTCGCGCGGCGTCCATTGACCCGGCCCGGGTCGGAGGGCTCAGGCGAGCGGCGCGCCCCAGGCAGAGGTCTTCCAGTTGTCGCGGGCGCCCTCGACCGGGAGCAGCGGCGGCAGCGGCATCGCGAGCCGAGCGCTCAGCGCCCGCGTGTAGGGGTGATACATCTCCCGGTACTTCGGGAACCGGTCGCCGAGCCGCTCGTCGAAGCCCACCCCCGCCGCGCTGAGCAAGGACGCCAGCCCCGACAGGTCCTCGGGCGACATCGCCTCGACCTCGGGCTGGGGGCGCGCCCCGGTCACCTGGGCGAGGTCGACGGCGGCGTGACGGCACATCGCGAAGGTCCGCCGAGCCTGCCACGGGTCGGGCCCCTCGACGCCGGCCAGCACCAGGGCCGACAGGTCCAGCACCGTGCCGAGCGCCGAGACCCACGACTCGTTGTCGTGCTGCGAGCGGAAGTACGCCAGGATCGGGTAGGACAGGTGGCTCTCGAGGAGGTCGGCGGAGCCGTGCTCCCAGTCCGCGAGCAGCCGGTCGATCGAGTCGACGCTCCCGTGCGTGGCGGCGCGCCGCAGGAGCTCGACCGCCGAAGGCGGCGACCCCGCCCACTCGTCGAGCATCGAGATCCGCACTTCGCGGCGGGAGAACGACTGGTACAGCACCGGCAGGTACCCGATCACGAGCGCGAGGAAGATGAACCCGGCCCCCGACTCGAGGACGATCACCGTCCGTCCGGACGCGGACAACGGCGCGACGTCGCCCAGACCTAGCGTGAAGAAGCTCGTGCCGCTGAGGTAGAGGCACTGCGTGAGGCTGCCGGCGACCCCGCCGGGTGCGACCGGGGATCGCAGGCCCCACTGCAGGAGCCCGAACCCCAGCACGAGGCCCGCCGCCCACAGCCCGATCAGCAGCAGCAGGGACAGCGGTCCGTAGAAGCCCAGGTAGTTCTCGTTCAGGTTGCCGTCGCGCCGGCGCCGTTCCGACCCCGACCAGGCTGCCCACAGGGCCCGCAGGAACATGCTCGCGAGGCGGACCCGGCGCGAGACCCGCCGGGGCAGGACGATCGTCTCGAAGGCGTCGAGCAGGACGCCGAGGATCAGGAACAGCCCGACGACGACAGCGGCAACGTGCATCGGCCTATCGTCACATACGGCGCGTCGGACGCTCGCGGGCCCTCAGCGGCTGAGCGCGATCGGGGTCCCGGCGACCTCGGCGAGGCTCGTACGGGAGAGCGAGCGCCGGAAGGCCTCGGCGGCGGCGATCCAGGTGTCGTGCACGACGCAGCGGTCGTCGCGACGGCAGGGGCCGCCGCGCAGCGTGCATCGGGTGTTCACGAGGGAGCCCTCGGCGGCCTCGACGACCTCGAGCATCGTGATGCCGTTCGGGTCGCGTGCGAGGCGGTAGCCGCCGCCGCGCCCGGGCTTGGACGACGCGATGCCCGCCCGCGTCAGCAGCCCGAGGACCTGGGGGGTGAACGTGCGCGGCAGGTCCATCCGCTCGGCCACCTCGGCGATCGTCACGTAGCGCGCGTCGTCGTAGCTCGTGGCCAGCGCGAGCGCGGCGCGCACCGCGTAGTCGCCGGTCTTGGACAGCGTCATCTCCACGGAGGGAGTGTATCCCCAACGATGAGTCACGCACCCCATGTTCGAGCCTGCGAGGCGAAACTCGGGACCTTGGTCCCGGGACTGGAGGGCCTGATAGGTAAGTGCTAGGCTCAACCTTAAGTGGCACACTCCTGATATAGAGATATCGATGCGTGGGAAACGACCAGGCTCCGGAGGAGGACAGCACATGAAGAACCCCTTGGTGATCGGCGCGGTGGCGGCGGTCGCGCTGGTGGCCGGGATCGCGATCTCGCCGATCGCGCGGTCGGACACGGCGACCACGACCACGACCTCGAACGGGACCACCGCCTACCGGAC
>JBLMXP010000075.1:0-4053 GCA_050257835.1 Planctomycetaceae bacterium
CCGGGGTGCACGCCCTCTCGCGACGGGGCGGGTGATCGTCGTGCTCGGTTGCGGGGGTGACCGCGACCGAGCGAAGCGTCCGCTGATGGGGCGTGCCGCCACCTCGGAGGCAGACCTCACCGTCATCACGAGCGACAACCCGCGCTCCGAGGACCCGCTCGCGATCATCGAGGAGATGCTCCCGGGCGCGCGGGCGGGCGGGGGCGCGTTCGTGGTGGAACCCGACCGGCGCGCGGCGATCGCGGAGGCCATCGGAGGGGCGCGCGCGGGCGACGTCGTCGTGATCGCGGGCAAGGGCCACGAGACATACCAGGAGGTCGGCGGCCGGACCCTGCCGTTCGACGATCGCGAGGTCGCGCGCGAGGCCATCGCCGGGCGGAGCGTCGCCCGATGAGGGAGCGGAGCCTCGCCGAGGTGGCGCGCGCGGTCGCGGGCTCCGTTCGCGGCGACGACGTCCGCGTGACCCACGTGGTCACGGACTCCCGCCAGGCGGGGCCGGGCGCGCTTTTCTTCGCGCTGCACGGGGAGCGCACGGACGGGCACCTGTTCGTGGCCGAGGCCTTCGCGGCGGGGGCCGCCGCGGCGGTCGTGCGGGATCGGGCGGTGCTCGAGGGGCCCGGCGTGTGCGTGGACGACACGGGCGCCGCGCTGCTCGCGCTCGCGGCCGACGAGCGCCGAGGCTCGGACGCCACGGTCGTCGGCGTCACCGGCGCGAACGGCAAGACCAGCACGAAGGACATGACGGCGGCCGTGCTCGCCTCGCGTCTGCGCACGCACGCGAGCCCTAACTCGTTCAACAACGAGGTCGGACTCCCGATGACGCTGCTCGGCGCGCCCCCCGACACCGAGGTGGTGGTCGCGGAGATGGGTGCGCGCCGCGCGGGCGACGTCGCCTTGCTCTGCGAGATCGCGCGGCCGCGGGTCGTGGTCGTCACGAACGTCGGGGTCGCGCACATGGAGGTCTTCGGGTCCTGGGAGACGATCGTGGCGGCCTCGGCGGAGCCGGTGGACGCGCTGCCGGCCGACGGCGTGGCGATCTTGTGCGCCGACGATCCGGTCGTGGCCGGCTTCGCCGCCCGGACCGACGCGCGGGTGGTGACGTTCGGTCGGGCCGAGCGGGCGGACGTCCGGGCGGTCGACGTCGTGCTCGGCCGCGACGGCGCCGCGGCCTTCGAGCTCGTGGCCGCGGGCGAGCGGACCGCCGTGCGCCTGGCGATCCCCGGTGAGCACATGGTGCCCAACGCGCTGGCCGCGATCGCGGTCGGGACGACGCTGGGGGTACCGCTGGCGGCGGCGGCCGCCGCGGTGTCGGGGGCCGCCGTGTCGCGCTGGCGGATGGAGACGTTCGAGACCTCGGCGGGCGTGCGCGTGCTGAACGACGCGTACAACGCGAACCCGGAGTCGGTCGCGGCCGCGCTGCGGACGGCGCGCTGGATGGCCGGCGAGGGGCGGCTGATCGCCGTGCTCGGAGCGATGGCCGAGCTCGGGCCGATCGCGGCCGAGGAGCACGAGCGCGTCGGTGAGCTCGCCGCGCGGATCCGGGTCGACCGGCTGATCACGGTGGGGGACGGCGCCACCGCGATCGCGGTCGCGGGCGTGCGCGAGGGCGTCGAGCCCGAGCACGTCGCGAGCTACCGCGACGCCGACGGCGCCCTGGCCGACGTGCGCGCCCACGCGCGCCCGGGCGACCTCGTGCTCGTGAAGGCCTCGCGCGTGGTGGGGCTCGAGCGGCTCGCGGAGGCGCTGCGGTGATCTCGATCCTGGTCGCCGGTGCGATCGGCCTCGCCGTCACGCTGCTGGGCACGCCGGTCGCGATCCGCGCGTTCCGCCTGTGGGGCTGGGGGCAGCGGATCCGCGAGGACGGCCCGCACACCCACATGGAGAAGATGGGCACCCCGACGATGGGTGGCATCGTGATGCTCCTGGGGCTGGTCCTCGGGTACGCGGCGTCGCGCCTGACGACCGAGCGGTTCACCGCGACCGGGCTGGCGCTCGTCCTGGCGGCGGTCGGGTTCGGCGTGGTCGGTTTCCTCGACGATTTCACGAAGGTGCGGCGCCGCCGCTCGCTCGGGCTCACGAAGACGCAGAAGTTCGTGGGCACGGCGATCGTGTCGGTGGCCTTCGCCGTCGTGGTGACGATGTTCGACCACGACGTCTCGACGAACCTGTCGTTCATCCGTCCGTCCGGCCTCGCGCTGGGGGTGTTCTTCTACGCCTGGGCGTTCTTCGTGTTGACGGCGTCCTCGCACGCGGTCAACCTCACCGACGGCCTCGACGGTCTGGCGGCCGGCTCGTCGATCCTCGTGTTCGTCGCGTACATCTTCATCGCGTTCTGGCAGTTCCGGCACACGTGCCTCCTGGTGGGCGGCGCGAGCGGGTGCTACGACGTGAGCGGCGCGCAGATGCAGGACGCGGCGATCGTCGCGGCCGCGATGATGGGCTCGGCCACGGGCTTCTTGTGGTGGAACGCGGCGCCCGCACGGATCTTCATGGGCGACACCGGGGCGCTCGCGCTCGGCGGGCTGTTCGGGGCGCTCGCGATCGTGACGAACACGCAGCTGCTGCTCGTGATCCTCGGCGGGCTGTTCGTCCTGGAGACGCTCTCGGTGATCGCGCAGGTGATCGCGTTCCGAGGCTTCGGCCGGCGGGTGCTGCGGATGTCGCCCGTGCATCACCACTTCGAGCTGGCGGGATGGCCGGAGTTCACGGTCATCGTCAGGTTCTGGATCATCGCCGGGCTCTGCTCGGCGGTCGGCATCGGGCTGTTCTACGCCGACTTCATCGCCAGGGGCGGCCTCGGATGAGCGGCACGTTCACGGGCGAGCGCGCGGTCGTGATCGGCGCGGGGGTGGCGGGGACGGCGTGCGCGCTCGCCCTGGCGGCCGAGGGAGCAAACGTCCGCGTCCTGGACGAACGCGACCGTGGGACCCTCACGAGCGTGCCGTCGCTCGAGGCGGCCGGGGTGCAGGTGCGCACCGGCCCGCACGCTCCCGAGGACTTGGATGCCGCGACGGTGGTCGTGCCGAGCCCCGGGGTGGCGCCGGACGCGCCGGTGATGGCTTGGGCACGGGAGCGGAGCCTGTCCGTCTGGGGCGAGCTCGAGGTCGGTGCCCGCCTCGCCCGCGTCCCGTACGTCGCGGTGACCGGCACGAACGGCAAGACGACCACGACCGGGATGGTCGCCGCGTGCCTGCGCGCGAGCGGGCTGGACGCGGTCGCGTGCGGCAACATCGGGCACCCGTTCGTGACCGCGGCCCGCGAGGACCACGACGTCTTGGTCGTGGAGGTCTCCTCGTTCCAGCTGGTCACGCAGACGTCGTTCCATCCCCGCGTGTCGGCGCTGCTGAACGTCGCTGCGGACCATCTCGACTGGCACGGCACCTTCGACGCGTACGCCGAGGCGAAGTCGCGCGTGTACGCGAACCAGGGACGGGGCGACGCGCACGTCGGCAACCGAGACGACGACCTCGCGGCCGCGATCTCCGCCGCGGCCCCCTGCGAGACCGCATGGTTCCGCGCAGGGCCGCCGGAGGAGGGCGAGGTCGGCTACGAGGGCGACGAGCTGGTGGCACGGCTCGGCCCGACGCGCCGGCTCGGGAGCGTCGTCCTCGGCCGCGCCGGCTACCGCGACGACGCCGCGGCCGCCGCCGCGGTCGCGCTGCGGTACGGCGCGACCGCGGAGGCCGTGGCGTCGGGCCTCGCGAGGTTCGTGCCCGCTCGGCACCGCGGCGAGACCGTCGCGGAGGTGGCCGGGGTCCGGTTCGTCGACAACTCGAAGGCCACCAACGTCCACGCGGCGCTGGCCGCGATCGACGGGGTCGACGACGCCGTGCTGATCGCCGGAGGGCGGGCGAAGGGCCAGGATCTGGCGCCGCTCGCGTCACGCGCGGGGCGGCTGCGGGCCGTGGTGGCGATCGGGGAGAGCGCCGACGAGGTCGTCGGGGCCTTCGCCGGCACCGGTGTCGCGGTGCAACGCGCGGCCTCGATCGAAGAGGCCGTCGGGCGGGCGTTCGCGCACGCGGGCCCGCCGGGGGGCGTGCTCCCCGCCCCCCC
>JBLMXP010000076.1:0-4473 GCA_050257835.1 Planctomycetaceae bacterium
TCGACGAGCCCGCCGCCGGTCTGGACCTGCCCGGCCGCGAGCTGTTGCTGGGGGCGGTCGTGGCGGCCGCCGAGCGCCCCGACGCCCCGACCACGATCCTCGCAACCCACCACCTCGAGGAGGTGCCGCCGACGGCGACCCACGCGGCGTTGCTCCGCGAGGGGCGCCTCGTGACGTCCGGGCGCGTGGAGGACGTGCTGACCGACGACCGGCTCTCCGAGTGCTACGGGATCGACGTGCGGGTGGAGCGGCGCGCCGGGCGGTGGTGGGCGCGCGCCGCCTGACGCACGCGGGTGCTCAGACGTGCTCGTCGGGGTCGCGGCGCTTGCGGGAGATCATCGAGCGGCCGGCCGCGTGCATCGCGAGGGCCAGCAGGATCGTCAGCAGCATCACGATCTGCACGAACAGGAGCACGACGAACTCGCCGTTGATCGTGTCGGGGCCCCGGCCGATCCACTTCACGATCGCGTAGACCGACAGGCCGAACCAACCGAGCACCACGGCGAGCGCGGCGAACACCGTCACGAAGGCCACGGCGATGCCGGCGACGGCGATCGCGGGTCCGCGGTGCTCGTGCATGGCCGCGAGCCTAGCAGCGTGGACGCCGCTGGGAAGATGACGGCGATGGCGGAGCGAACGGCGGTCGCGGGGCCCGACCCGGACGCCCGGAGCCGGCGGCTCGGGATCGTCGCGGTGTCGGTCGCCACGTTCGTGTGGGCGTGGGGCACGATCCTCGTGAAGTGGAGCTCGCTGCCGGGGCTGCACTTCGCGATGTTCCGGCTGTGGGCCGGCGTGGGCGTGTCGTCGATCGCGTTGCTGCTCACGCGCCGGCGCCTCACGTGGGCGACCTTCCGGGCGTGCGCGCCCGGCGGCGTGTTCTTCGCGGCCGACATCGGGGTGGGGTTCGTGGCCGTGAAGCACACGACGATCGCCGATGTCGCGCTGATCGGCTCGCTCGGCGCCGTCGTGATCGCCGTGATCTCGGCGCGGATGCTCGGCGAGCGGATCTCGAGGCGCGATCGCGTGCTGATCGGGGTGTCGGTCCTGGGGGTGGCCGTGGTCGCGCTCGCGTCGTCTGGATCGCCCTCGTTCAGCCTGCTCGGCGACTTCCTCGCCTTCTGCGGGCTCGGCACGTGGAGCGCGTATTGGTTCTTCTCGCGCAGCGCCCGGCAGGACGTGCCGTCGATCGAGTACTTCGCCTCGGTCATGGTCGCGGGCGCGCTCGTGATGACGCCGGTGGCGCTCCTCGTCTCGGGTGTCCCGTCGATGCCGGCCGCGTCGGACTGGTTCGCGGTCGTCGGCGTGGCCGTGTTCCCCGGATTCGTCGGCCACACGCTCGTGATCTGGTCGCACCGGCACGTCGAGTCGTGGCTCTCGGCGGTGATCACGCAGTCCTCGCCCGTGTTCTCCGCCCTGCTCGCCTGGCCGGTGCTCGGAGAGGCGATCACGCCGCTCGTGGCCGTGGGCGGGCTCGTCGTGGTGGGGGCGACCGCCGCCGTGATCGTCGGCACCGCCAGACGGGCACCGCTGGAGGTTCAGGAACCCGGCGAGCTGGCGCTCTGAGCCGCTGATCGCGAGGGCGCGGAGCGCTCGGCCGTCCCGACGGCGACGGGGGTCCGTCCGACCGCAGGTCTCACCGAGGCGCTAGGGGCGGTCGGGTCGCGGCGGCGGCGGCGGTTCGCTGCTCGCCAGGGCCGTCGTGCCGTCGAAGGCGGCGGCTCCCGCCTCGGCAGCGCGCGGGGTCTTCGCGCCGCTGATCGTGAGGAGCACTCCGGCGACCAGGAACACCACCCCGAACACGAGCGTCAGCACCCCGGCCGGGCCGAGGATCGGGAGCGAGACCGAGAGCGAGCCCGTCACGTCGACGCCCGGGGAGGCGTTCGCGTTCATCACCACGACCGTCCAGTCGCCCCCCTGGACGGTCCAGCTGATGCTCGCGGCGCGTCCGCTGTTGGCCGCGACCCAGAACGGTTGGCCGCCCGGCGGCCGCGGCGTGCCCGTGCCCGGCACCGGCTCCGTGCGGACGCCGCCCGGCCAGTTGACCTGGACCACCTTGTCGATCGACGCGTCGCCCAGGTACCGGCGGACGAGCGGCGTCGGCCCGATCCCGACGAACACGTCCTGGCTCGCCCCCTGCACGCTGAGGTCGAGCGTGGTTGCGAGGTCCCCGCTCGTGGGGAGATTGCCGCGGAGCGCGAGCTCATCGAATACGAGCGCGTGCCCGTCGCCTTGGGCGTGGCGGTCGGCGATCGAGAACGTGCCGTCGGGTCCGACCAGGACCATCGCGGCGACCCCGAAGATCGTGGCGCCCAGCCCGATCAGGACCATCGCGATCCCGAACCCCAGCTTCAGGCCGCGCTTCACGTGCGACATCCTCCCACGCAGGGTCGTTCGCCCGTCGACCGGCGACGCTCGGCGTGGTAGGTGGATGCGGTGAGGACCTCGACGCTGGACCGGATGGTCGACGCCACGCCTGCGTCGCGCGACCGGGTGGTGGACTTCCTGCGCGCCGCGAGCATCGTTGCGGTCGTGATCGGCCACTGGTTCATCGGGCTGATCCTGTGGCGGGGCGGGGTCCTGCAGACCCACAGCGCGGTCGGCGCCGTGTCCTGGCTGTGGGCGCTCACCTGGTGCTTCCAGGTGATGCCCCTGTTCTTCTTCGTCGGCGGGTTCTCGAACCTGGTCTCGCTCGACGCGGCGCACCGGCGCGGCGAGTCCTCGTGGTCGTTCGTGCGGAGCCGGGTGATGCGGCTGGTGCGGCCGTCGATCCCGTTCTTCC
Source organism: Planctomycetaceae bacterium (assembly GCA_050257835.1). Classification (GTDB taxonomy): domain Bacteria; phylum Actinomycetota; class UBA4738; order UBA4738; family HRBIN12; genus AC-51. The sequence continues at coordinate 2,780 of JBLMXP010000076.1, forward strand.
TGGTGTGGGGGACGATCGACGTCGCCCTTCATCTGACGGACACGGGCGCGCCGACCGGGCCGAGGATCTGGGGCGAGACCACCTTGCTCCGTCTGTTCCTGCCGCCGGGGGCCACGCTGCCGTTCGGGCCGTTGTGGTTCCTCGGTGTCTACCTCGTGGTGGTCGCGATCGCCCCGTGGCTCGTGTCGCTGCACCGCCGGTTCCGCTGGTGGGTGCCGGCGACGATGCTCGTGGGGGCGGTCGCAGCGGACGTCGTGGGGTTCATCGTCGGGATCCACCTCGTGCGATGGCTGAACGTTGCCTTCGTGCTGCTGCTCCCGCACCAGCTTGGCTTCTTCTACGCCGACGGCACGGTCGCGCGACTGTCGCGGAAGGTCTACTGGGCGATGGTCGGCGTCGGGCTGGGAGGGCTCGTCATGCTGACCAACGCCCCGTTCTGGACGCTGTTCGGCGACGTCCGCTTCAGGTGGTTCCCGGGCCTGGGGCGCTATCCGAGGAGCCTCCTCGGGACCGACGTCGAGCGCGTGTCCAACGCGTATCCGCCGACCGTGTGCTTCCTGCTCGGCGGGATCTGGGCGATCGGGGCGGTGATGCTGCTGCGCCCCACGCTCGCGCGCTGGCTCCGGCGTCGCCGGCCCTGGAAGGTCACGATCTACCTGAACAGCGTGATCATGACGCTGTTCCTGTGGCACATGACCGCGTTCCTGCTCGCGATCTACGCGCTGTGGCCGCTCGGCCTTGGTCACGACGCCACCGCGGGGTCCCGCTGGTGGGTCGAGCGCCCGCTCTGGCTCCTCGTGCCCGCGGCGTTCCTCGCCATCTTGGTCGCGATCTTCGGACGGTTCGAACGGCCTCGGCGCGCGAGGCGTCCTGACGTGCGGGCGACCTGATCGCGGGTACCTTCCGCGCCGTCCGGGCTCCTTGGTACGGTCATCCGCATGGCGCAGCGGGCACGGCGGCGGACGACCACGGTCACCGGCGTCGTCGCGCTCATCCTCGCCGCGCTCACCCTCGCCGCGATGGCGCTGGTCGCGGCCTCGCCCGGATCCCCGTACCAGCCGATCCTGACCCCCAACGGGCAGCCGAAGGGGTGGCTGCGGGATCTCGCCGTCGGGCTCGGGCTCGGCTCGATCCACGGCGATCCCCAGCTGCTCATCGCCACCGCGGTCTCGGTCGTGGCGGTGGGGGCGTTCCTGCTGCTGCTGCGCGAGGCCTTCCGCGGCGGGGTCTCCGTGCGGGCCGTGGCGGCGCTCGTGATCGGGGCGCATCTCCTGCTGCTGTTCGTCCCCCTACTGTTCTCGCGCGACGTGTACTCCTACGCCTTCTACGGGCGGATCGCGGCCGTGTATCACGGCAACCCCTACGTGCAGACGCCGCTGGACCACACGGGCGACCTGTTGTGGAACTACGTCGGCCCGAAGTGGGTCGACACGCCGGCGGTCTACGGGCCCGGGTGGACGTCGCTCTCGGCCCTGCTCGCGACGTTCCTGCCCCGGCCCGTCGACCACGTGGAGGCCTACCGCTTCATCGCCATCGCCGCGAGCCTGGCCACCTGCGCGGCGATCGTGTGGACGGTGCGGATCGCGTGGCCCGCTCGGACGGCGTTCGCGCTCGCCGCGTTCGGCGCGAACCCGGTGGTGCTGTTCCACTCGGTCGCGAGCGGCCACAACGACCTGCTCGTGGCCCTGTCGATC
>JBLMXP010000077.1:0-11890 GCA_050257835.1 Planctomycetaceae bacterium
CCGTCCCGTAGACTGGGCCAGCGATGCCGGCCACCGTCGTTCTCGGGACCCAGTGGGGCGACGAGGGGAAGGGCAAGGCGGTCGACTACCTCGCCGACCGGATGGACTACGTGGTCCGCTACCAGGGCGGGAACAACGCGGGCCACACGATCATCGCCGAGGGACGGCTGCTGAAGCTGAACCTCGTGCCCTCCGGCGTGCTGTACCCCCACATCACGAACGTGATCGCCGACGGCGTGGTCGTCGACCCGGCCGTGCTCCTGCGCGAGATGGACGAGCTCACGGCCTCCGGCCTGGACGTCTCGGGCCTGCGTCTGTCGCTGAACGCGCACCTGATCATGCCCTACCACCTCGAGCTCGAGAAGGTGACCCAGCGGTTCCTCGGCAAGAACGCGCTCGGGACGACCAAGCGCGGGATCGGGCCGGCGTACGCGGATCGCGCCGCCCGCGTGGGCATCCGGGTGCAGGACCTCTACGACGAGAAGATCCTGCGCGAGAAGCTCGACGTGGTCCTGTGGGAGAAGAACCACCTCCTCACGAAGGTCTACAACCAGCTGCCGGTGAAGGCCGAGACGATCCTGGAGGACTACCTGGGCTACGCGGAGCGGCTGCGCCCCCACGTCGCCGACGCCTCGAAGCTGCTCGACGAGGGTCTGCGGGCGGGCAAGCACGTGATGCTCGAGGGCGCGCAGGGCACGATGCTCGACCTCGACCACGGCACGTATCCGTTCGTGACGTCGTCGACGCCGGTGGCCGGCTACGCGCTCGCGAGCGCGGGGATCGGCCCGACGCACCTCGAGCGGGTGATCGGCGTGACCAAGGCGTACGTGACCCGCGTGGGCAGCGGGCCGTTCCCGACCGAGGCGCTCGACGCCGCGGGCGAGCGGATGGGCGAGCGCGGGCAGGAGTTCGGTACCACCACCGGCCGCAAGCGCCGCTGCGGGTGGTTCGACGCCGTCGTGTTGCGGTACGCGGCACGGCTGAACGGCCTCACGGATCTCGCGCTCACGAAGCTCGACGTGCTCTCGGGGTTCGAGGCCGTGAAGGTCTGCGTCGCCTACCGGGCGGGGGGTGAGACCTGGGACGACGTGCCGCCGAACCAGACGCTGTTCCACGACGCGCAGCCGGTCTGGGAGGAGCTGCCGGGGTGGGAGGAGGAGCTCGGGGACGCCCGATCCTTCGCGGACCTCCCGAAGGAGGCCCAGGCGTACGTTCGCGCGCTCGAGGAGCTCGGCCGGGTGCCGGTCTCGATCGTCGGCGTCGGCCCCGCACGCGAGCAGAGCCTCGAGGTCCCGTCGTGAAGATCCTCGTCGTGGGGGGAGGCGGACGGGAGCACGCCCTGACCTGGCGGCTGGCCGCCGATCCCGACGTGACGGCGTTGCACTGCGCGCCGGGCAACGCGGGGATCGCCGCGCTCGCCGCCTGCCATCCGGTGAAGGCAGAGGACGTCGAGGGTGTCGCGGGGCTGGCCGACGCGCTCGACGCCGACCTGGTCGTCGTGGGCTCCGAGGCGCCGTTGGTCGCCGGCCTCGCCGACGTCCTGCGGGCGCGCGGACGACGCGTGTTCGGACCGACCGCCGCCGCCGCGCGCCTGGAGGGCTCGAAGGCGTTCGCGAAGGACGTGATGCAGCGCGCCGGGATCCCGACCGCCGCGGCCGGGTCGTTCACCGAGGTCGAGAAGGCGGCCGCGTTCGTCGACGAGCTCGGCGGGCGCGCGGTGGTCAAGGCCGACGGGCTCGCGGCGGGCAAGGGCGTCGTCGTCGCCGAGGAGCGCGACGCCGCGGTCGCGGCGATCCGGGGCTGCCTCGAGCGCGACGCGTTCGGCGAGGCCGGGCGGATCGTCGTGGTCGAGGAGCTGCTCGAGGGCCCCGAGGTCTCGGCGTTCGCGCTCTGCGACGGTTCGACCGTGCTGCCGCTCGCGCTCGCCCAGGACCACAAGCGCGCGGGCGACGGCGACACCGGCCCCAACACCGGCGGGATGGGCGCGTACTCGCCGGTGCCGGCCGTCGACGCTGCGACGCAGGAACAGATCTGGTCGACGTGCGTGCGCCCGGCGGTCGAGGCGATGGCCGAGATCGGCTCGCCGTACCGGGGAGTGCTGTTCGCGGGGCTGATGCTCACCGCCGACGGGCCCAAGGTCCTCGAGTACAACTGCCGGTTCGGCGACCCCGAGACCCAGGTCCTCATGCCGCGTCTGGACACCGACCCGGCCGCGTTGTTCGCGGCGTGCGCAGACGGCGACCTCGCGGCCGCGACCACAGCCTGGCGCGAGGATGCCGCCGTCGCCGTCGTGATGGCGAGCGGCGGGTACCCGGGCGCGTACGCGACCGGCGTGCCGATCGAGGGCGTCGAGGAGGCCGCGGCGCTCGAGGGCGTCACGGTGTTCCACGCCGGCACGGCGCGCGGCGCCGACGGACGGCTCCTCACCGCCGGCGGGCGCGTGCTCGCGGTGACGGGGACCGGCGACGACCTCGCGGCCGCGCGCGAGCGCGCCTACGCGGGGGTCGACCTGATCCGGTTCGACGGCGCGTACGCGCGCAGGGACATCGCCGCGTGGGCGGCGCTCGAGGGGGAGGAGCCACGATGACCGACACGCCGCTCGTGGGGGTGCTGGCAGCCTCGCCGGCCGAACTGCCGATCATGCGCCAGGCCGGCCTGATCCTCGAGAAGTTCGAGGTGCCGCACGAGGTGCGGATCGTCTCGTCCTCGCGGAACCCGGACCTGGTCGACGAGTACGCGCGCACCGCGTTCGAGCGCGGGCTCAAGGTGGTGGTGTGCTCCACGGGCCTGTCGGGGCACCTCGCCGCCGCGGTCGCCGCGCGCACGGTGCTGCCGGTGATCGGCGTGCCGATCGCGACCGCCCCGCAGATGGTCGGGAACGAAGCGCTCGCGATCACGGCGCAGATGCCGACCGGAGTGCCGATCGCGACCGTCGGGGTCGACGCCGCCGTGAACGCCGCCGTGCTCGCCGCCCAGATCCTGGGCGTCGCCGACGAGGACCTGCAGGCGCGCCTGTGGAGGTTCAAGGACGACCTGGCGGAGGGCCTCAAGCTGTGATCCCCCGCTACGACGTGCCCGAGGTCTCGGCCGTGTGGTCGGACGGGGCGCGGATGGCGCACTGGCTCGAGATCGAGCTGCTCGCCGTCGAGGCGTGGGCCGAGCTCGGCGCGATCCCCGCAGAGGACGCGCGGGCGTGCCGCGAGCGCGCGTCGTTCACCGTGGAGTCGGTCCTCGAGCGCGAGGCCGTGACCCGGCACGACGTCGCCGCGTTCGTCGACGTGGTCGCCGCTTCGATCGGCTCGGAGGGCCGGTGGATCCACTTCGGGATGACCTCGAGCGACGTGCTCGACACCGGGTTCGCGCTGCAGCTGCGCGACGCGGCCGACGTGCTGCTCGCCGACCTCGACCGGCTGCTCGCCGCGGTGAAGCGGCGCGCGCTGGAGCATCGCGACACCGTGTGCATCGGCCGGTCCCACGGGGTGCACGCCGAGCCGACGTCGTTCGGCCACAAGCTGGCGGTGTTCGCCTTCCAGCTCGACCGCGACCGCGCGCGCCTCCGGCGCGCGCGGGAGGCCGTGAGCGTCGGCGCCATCAGCGGGGTCGTCGGCTCCTACGCGAGCGTCGACCCGCGGATCGAGGAGTCGGTGTGCGCGCGCCTCGGCCTGCGGCCCGCGGAGGCCTCCACCCAGGTGATCCAGCGCGACCGACACGCGGAGTACATGGCGACGCTCTCGATCTGCGCCTCCACGCTGGACGCGCTCGCGACCGAGCTCCGCCACCTCGCGCGCACCGAGGTCCGCGAGGTGCAGGAGCCCTTCGCCGCCGGGCAGAAGGGTTCCAGCGCGATGCCGCACAAGCGGAACCCGGTCGTGTGCGAGCGCGTCAGCGGGCTCGCGCGCGTGATCCGCGGCCACGCGCTCACCGCGCTGGAGGACGTCCCGCTCTGGCACGAGCGCGACATCTCCCACTCCTCGGCCGAGCGGATCGTGTTCCCCGACGCCACCGGCCTGCTCGCCTTCATGCTCCGCGACCTCACGTGGGTGGTCGACGGCCTGGTCGTGTTCCCCGAGCGGATGCGCGAGAACGCGCTCGCGCTCGGCGCGATCGCGTTCAGCCAGAGCGTGCTGCTCGCGCTCGTCGACGCGGGGCTCGCGCGCGACGACGCCTACCGGATCGTCCAGCGCGCCGCGGCCCAGGCCTGGGACGAGGGCGCCTCGTTCCGCGACGCGATCGGGGTCGACCCTGAGGTGACCGCGCTCCTCGACACCGCCTCGCTCGACGCCCTGTTCGACCCCTCGCGGTTCCTCGCGAACCTCGGCGGCGTGTTCGACCGCCTCGAGAAGCTTCCGGTGGAGGAGGCGCGATGACCTCGCCGGTCACCCAAGGCAAGGTCCGCGACATCTACGACGTCGGAGAGGACCGCCTCCTGATCGTCGCCACCGACCGGCTGAGCGCGTTCGACGTGATCCTGCCCAACCCGGTGCCCAACAAAGGCCGGGTCCTCACCGCGATCTCCCTGTTCTGGTACGAACGGGTGAAGGACCTCGTCCCGAACCACCTCCTCACCGCGAAGCGCTGGACGTTCCCGAAGCCGTTCGACGAGCAGACGTTCCTGTCCGGCCGGGCGATGCTCGTTCGCAAGGCGCGCGTGGTGCCGATCGAGTGCGTCGCGCGCGGCTACCTGTCGGGCAGCGGCTGGGCCCAGTACCGGGCGGGCGGAGAGGTCTGCGGGATCTCGCTGCCTGCGGGCCTGGTCGAATCCGACCGCCTGCCCGAGCCGATCTTCACGCCGACCACGAAGGCCGCCGAGGGTCACGACCTCCCGCTCACGCCCGACCAGGCGCGCGAGCACGTCGGCGAGGGTCTCTACGAGCGCCTCAAGGAGCTGACGCTCGCGATCTACGAGCGGATCGCCGAGGTGGCGCTCGCGCGCGGCGTGATCGTCGCCGACACCAAGCTCGAGTTCGGGTTCGACGCCGGGAGCGGTGAGCTCACGCTGATCGACGAGGTCGGCACGCCGGACTCGTCGCGGTTCTGGCCCGCCGACGCCTACGAGCCCGGCGGCCCGCAGCCCTCGTTCGACAAGCAGTTCGTGCGGGACTGGCTCGACGTGAGCGGCTGGGACCACGAGCCGCCGCCGCCGGACCTGCCCGCGGAGGTGGTCGCGCAGACCGCACTCAAGTACCAGGAGGCCTACGAGCGGGTCACCGGGGAGCGCTTCGACGTGTACCAGCAGCGGATGGGCGTGCTGGACGAGGCGGACTGGGAGACGTGCGCGATCAACCTCGATCGCCTGCGGGAGGAGCACGGATGACGACGTTCACGTTCGAGGTCCTGGTCTCGCTGAAGCCGGGGCTGCTGGATCCGCAGGGCAAGGCGGTCGAGTCGGCGCTGCCCGCGATGGGCTGGTCGAACGTGCACGGCGTGCGGATCGGCAAACACATCCGACTCGACGTCGACGCCGAGGACGAGACGACCGCGACCGCGCAGATCGAGGAGATGGCCAGGCGGCTGCTCTCGAACCCGGTGATCGAGGACTTCCTCGTGCTCGAGGTGTCCGCGCGGTGAGCGGCGGCGTGCCGCGCGTCGGCGTGATCACGTTCCCCGGCTCGCTCGACGACCGCGACGCGGCGCGGGCGATCTCGCTGATGGGTGGCGAGCCGGTCTCGCTCTGGCACGCCGAGCGCGACCTCCACGGCGTCGACGCGGTGGTGCTGCCCGGAGGCTTCTCCTACGGCGACTACCTGCGCTGCGGGGCGATCGCGCGGTTCGCCCCGGTGATGGAGGAGGTCGTCGCGTTCGCCGCCCGTGGCGGGCCGGTGCTCGGGATCTGCAACGGGTTCCAGATCCTGTGCGAGTCGGGACTGCTGCCCGGCGCCCTGATCCGCAACCGGTCGCTCCGGTTCGTGTGCCGCGACGTGTGGCTCCGGGTCGAGACGTCCCAGACCTGCGTCACGCGCGACCTCACCCCCGGGGAGACGGTCGAGATCCCGATCAAGCACGGCGAGGGGCAGTGGGTCGCGACCGAGGAGCAGCTCGCCCGGGTCGAGGAGGAGGGCCTGGTCGTGTTCCGCTACGCCTCCCGGGACGGGATCGCCGACGACGCGCACAACCCGAACGGCGCGACGCATCACGTCGCGGGGGTCCGCAACGAGGCCGGCAACGTCGTCGGGCTGATGCCGCACCCCGAGCACGCGGTCGACCCCGACGTCGGCCCCACCGGCGGGCAGCCGCTGTTCGCCTCGCTGCTCGCCTCCGCCCTCGGGGCGGTCGTCGACGGAGGTCTGCGGTGAGCGACCTCCCGTTGCACCGTCGGCTCGGCCTGCAGGACGACGAGTACGTCCGGATCGTCGCCACCCTCGGGCGTGAGCCGAACCGAACCGAGCTCGCGATGTACTCGGTGATGTGGAGCGAGCACTGCTCGTACAAGTCCTCGAAGCTGCACCTGAAGACGCTCCCCACCGAGGGCTCGGCCGTCCTCGTCGGCCCCGGGCAGGACGCGGGCGCCGTCGACGTCGGCGACGGGATCGCGGTCGTGTTCAAGATGGAGTCGCACTCGCACCCGAGCGCGATCGAGCCCTATCAGGGCGCGGCGACGGGCGTCGGCGGGATCGTCCGCGACATCGTCTCGATGGGCGCGCGCCCGGTCGCGCTGCTTGACCCGCTGATGTTCGGCCCGCTCACCGAGCCGCGGAACCGCTGGCTCTTCGGCGGCGTGATCGCCGGGATCGGCGGCTACGGCAACTGCATCGGCGTCCCGACGGTGGGCGGGGAGATCCGCTTCGCCGAGCCGCACACGACCAACCCGTGCGTGAACGTGATGTGCGTCGGGGTCGCGCGCGCCGACGAGCTCGTGACCTCCACCTCGCTCACGCCGCACGTCGGCTCGCTGATGGTGCTCTACGGGGCCGCCACCGGTCGCGACGGGATCGGCGGGGTGAGCGTGCTCGCGAGCGCGACCCTGGAGGAGGGGAGCGAGGAGAGCCGCCCGAGCGTGCAGATCGGCGACCCGTTCGCGGAGAAGCTGCTGATCGAGGCCTCGCTCGAGCTGATCGGCGCCGGGCTCCTCGAGGGCCTGCAGGACCTCGGCGGCGCGGGGATCACCTGCGCCGTGAGCGAGAGCGCCTCGCGCGCCGGGATGGGAGCGGTCGTCGACCTCGACGCCGTGCCGCTGCGCGAGCAGGGGATGGAGGCCTTCGAGATCCTCACGAGCGAGTCGCAGGAGCGGATGCTCGCGATCGTCCACCCTTCTCGGCTGGACGAGGTCCGGGCCGTCTGCGCGAAGTGGGGCCTCGCCACCGCGGTGATCGCCGAGCTGGTGGAGGGGGGCGGACTCACGATGCGACTGGGAGGCGACCTCGTCGTGGAGGTCCCGGCCCGCTCGCTCGCCGACGACGGCCCCGAGTACGACCGGCCGCACCGCGCGCCCGAGCCCGCCCCGAGCGAGGATCCGACGTTCCTGCCGTTCGAGGGCGACCTGACGGAAGCCCTGTTCGCGGTCGTGTCGTCGCCCAACGTCGCGAGCAAGCGCTGGGCCTTCGAGCAGTACGACCAGCGGGTGCAGGCCAACACGGTCGAGGGGCCGGGCTCCGACGCCGCCGTCGTCCGCGTGGAGGGGACGCTGAAGGGCCTCGCGCTGGCGAGCGACGGGAAGGGACGCTACGGCCGGCTCGACCCCTACCTCGGGGCGATGCACGCCGTGGCCGAGGCGGCCCGCAACGTCGCCGTCACCGGCGCGAGGCCGCTCGCGATCACGAACTGCCTCAACTTCGGCAACCCGGAGCGTCCCGAGGTGATGTGGCAGTTCACCGAGTCGATCCGCGGGATGCGCGACGCGTGCCTCGCCTTCGACACGCCGGTCACGGGCGGCAACGTGAGCTTCTACAACGAGAGCGGCGAGAGCGCGATCGACCCCACCCCGGTGATCGGCATGCTCGGCCTGCTCGACGACTACCGGCTGCGGGTCCCGAGCGCCTTCCCGCGTCCCGGCCTGGCCGTCTGCCTGCTCGGCGAGTCGTTCGCGGAGCTCGGCGGCTCGGAGTTCGCGGAGGTCGTGCTGGGCGTGGTGGCGGGCCGGCCGCCTGCCCTCGACGTGACGAAGGAGCGCCTGCTCCAGACGTTCCTGCACGCGGCCGCAGGCGACACGTTGCTGGCGAGCGCCCACGACTGCGGGGACGGCGGGCTCGCGGTCGCGCTCGCCGAGTGCGCGATCGGCGAGGGCCACGGGTTCGCGGTCGCCTTGCCCGACACGATGCCGCCCCACGTGGCGCTGTTCGGCGAGTCGGCGGCGCGCGCGGTCGTGAGCGTCGACCCTGCAGACGAGGACCGGTTCCTGGCGCTGGCAGCCGAACACGCGGTCCCGGCCCTGCGCCTGGGGGAGACCGGCGGCCCGCGCGCGATGGTCGACGGGATGGTCGACGTCACGGTGGAGGCGCTCGCCGACGCCTTCGAAGGCGCGATCCCCCGCCTGCTCGGGGAGACCGGGTGAGCCCGGCCGACGGGCCCCCGCTCGCCGTCAGCTTCGACTACTGGGAGACGCTGGTCCACGCAGACGCGGCCAACCCGATGCGCGAGCGGCAGATCGCGGCGTTCGCGGCGGCCCTCGCCGAGGCCGGCCATGAGCGAAGCCGCGAGCGCCTGGTCGCGGCCTTCGCGGAGAACTGGACGCACTTCGAGGCCGCGTGGTCGGCGAACACGGGCCAGTACACGCCGGCGGACTCCACCGACCGGATCGCCGCGCTCCTCGACGTCCCGCTGGACCCCACGCTGCGGACACGGCTGATCGAGGCGTTCGACGAAGCGGGACGGAGCGCCGCGCTCGAGGTCCCGCCCGGCGCCGAGGCGTGCCTGGAGCGGCTGCGCCGCCACGGCGTGCGCCTCGCCATCGTCTGCGACGTCGGGCTCACGCCCTCGCCGGTGCTGCGCGAGCGCCTGTGCGGGTTCGGGCTGCTCCGGTGGTTCGACGCGTGGTCGTTCAGCGACGAGACCGGCTGGTTCAAGCCGGCGCCGCAGGCGTTCCTCGCGGCGCTGGACCCGTTGGGGGTGGCGCCTGTCGACGCCGCGCACGTCGGCGACATGCGCCGGACCGACGTCGCGGGCGCCCGGGCGGTCGGCATGCGGACGATCCGGTACAGGGGTTTCTCCGACGACACCGAGGAAGGTCCGGAGGGCGACCTCGTGCTCGACGACCTCGGGGCGCTCCCCGAGACGCTCGGGCTGTAGCCGGTTTCACGCCGCCGGCCCCCTGCGCGTTGTTCGGGTGTGGTTCTATCGCCGGACGTGACGACCACGCCGTTCGAGACGTTCCTGGAGGACAACCGCCGGCCGGTGATGCGGTTCCTGCTGGCGGCGGTCGGCCCCGTGCACGCCGACGACGTCTTCCAGGAGACGTTCCTCGCGGCGCTCCGCGCCTACCCGCGGGTGGTGGACGACGGGCGGCTGGACCGATGGGTGCTGCGGATCGCCTCCCGCAAGGCGATCGACCATCACCGGCGGACGGCGCGCGCCCCGATCCCCGTGGACAGGGTGCCCGAGGGCCGGGTGGACGGCGTGGGCCCGCCGGACGACGAACTCTGGAGCGCGGTGGCGGCCCTCCCACCGCGCCAGCGGGTCGCGGTGGTGCACCGGTTCGTGTTCGACCGCGCCTACGCGGAGATCGGGGAGCTGATGGGTTCGAGCGAGGAGACCGCACGCGCGAACGTGTCGCAAGGCGTGCGACGGCTACGGGAGCAGGGATGGACGAACTGAAGCGGCTGGTGCAGGAGCGCGACCTCGACGCACGCGCCGCGGCGGCGGCCGAGGCTCTGCGGGCGCGGGCCGCCGCCGACGGCCTGGTCGACGTCGCGATCGCGGAGGTGGACTCGCCGATCGGGTCGCTGCTCGTGGCGGTCACCCGTCGCGGCCTCGTGCGCGTCGCGTTCGACGACGAGGACCGCGAGCGTGTGGTCGAGCGTCTGGCCGAGATGATCTCGCCGCGGCTCCTCTCCTCGGCCGCGCTGACCGACGAGGTCCGCCGCGAGCTCGACGAGTACTTCGCGGGGGAGCGTCGCCGGTTCGACCTGCGGGTGGACCGCCGCCTGATGCACCCGTTCGCGAAGGAGGTCCTGGCGGCCACCGGTCGGGTCGGCTACGGCCACCTGGCCACCTACGGCGAGATCGCGCGGCGGATCGGCCACCCGAGGGCCGCGCGCGCGGTGGGCGCGGCGCTCGGCTCGAACCCGGTCCCGGTCGTCGTGCCCTGTCACCGCGTGATCGGCGCGGGCGGGTCCCTCACCGGCTACGGCGGGGGGCTCCCGCGCAAGCGAGCCCTCCTCGCGCTCGAAGGCTCGCTGCCGGGAGGCTGAGTCCGTCCGACCGCGCCCCGGTACACTGAACGCCTCGATGGGCGCGGAGTCACCGAAGGAGGAGTGCGGGCTCTTCGGCGTATGGGCGCCCGGCGACGACGTCGCGCGTCTCACCTACTTCGGTCTGTTCGCCCAGCAGCACCGCGGGCAGGAGGCCGCCGGGATCGCGGTCGGGGACGGCCACAACATCCTCGTCTACAAGGACCTCGGACTCGTCAGCCAGGTCTTCAACGAGGCGACCCTGACCACGCTGCACGGCGACCTCGCGATCGGGCACACGCGATACTCCACGACCGGCTCCACCACCTGGGAGAACGCCCAGCCGGTGTTCAAGTCCGACGGCGTCCGCTCGATCGCGCTCGGTCACAACGGCAACCTGGTCAACACCGCCGAGCTCGCGGCCGAGTCGGGTGTGCGCGGCGCGGCCACCACCGACACCGACCTCGTCACGACGATGATCACCGACGAGATGGCCGAGGCCGGCGGGCTCGAGGAGGCGGCCCTGCGGGTCCTGCCGAGGCTGCGGGGCGCCTTCTGCTTCGTGTTCATGGACGAGCGGAGCGTCTACGCGGCCCGCGACCCCCACGGCGTCCGGCCGCTGTCGATCGGGCGCCTCCCCAACGGGTTCGTGGTGGCCTCCGAGACCTGCGCGCTCGACATCGTGGGCGCGAACCTCGTGCGCGACGTCGAGCCCGGGGAACTCGTCCGGATCGACGAGCGCGGCCTGCACAGCGTCCGGTTCGCCGAGCGCCCGACGCCGGCGCTCTGCGTGTTCGAGTTCGTGTATCTCGCGCGGCCCGACTCTCGGATCCGCGAGCACACGGTGCACGAGGCGCGCCGCGAGATGGGGCGGCGCCTCGCGAAGGAGCATCCGGCCGACGCCGACCTGGTGATCGCCGTGCCGACCACCGGGCACTCCGCCGCCCAGGGGTTCAGCGAGCTGAGCGGGATCCCCTACGGCGACGGCCTCTACAAGAACACCTACGTGGGGCGGACGTTCATCCAGCCCTCCCAGGCCCTGCGCGACCGCGGCGTGAAGCTGAAGCTGAACCCGCTCCCCGAGTCGGTCCGCGGCAAGCGGCTCGTCGTGATCGACGACTCGATCGTGCGCGGGACCACCCAGAAACAGGTCGTGGCCGCGCTCCGCGAGGCCGGCGCCACCGAGATCCACGTCCGGATCACGTGCCCGCCGGTGCAGTGGCCGTGCTTCTACGGGATCGACTTCCCGACGCGCCAGGAGCTGATCGCCGCCGACCTGAGCGTCGAGCAGATCTGCGCCTACATCGGGGCCGACTCGCTCGGCTACCTGTCGCTCGACGGGATGGTCGAGGCGGCCGGCGGGGAGAAGGGGTCGTTCTGCCGCGCCTGCTTCGACGGCGAGTACCCCATCGCGATCCCCGAGGGCGCGGGCAAGTTCGTGCTGGAGGACCAGCTCCAGCTCCCGACCGCCTGATGAGCGACGCGTACCGGGCCGCCGGCGTCGACACCGAGGCCGCGGCCAAGGCGGTCGCGTTGATCGGCGACCTCGCCGCGCGAGCCCGGCGCCC
>JBLMXP010000078.1:0-3242 GCA_050257835.1 Planctomycetaceae bacterium
CGGAACACGTCCTCGTCGGTCTCGCGCAGCTCGATCTCCTCCCCGGTCTGCGAACGCACCTCGACGTTCAGGCACAGGGACTGCATCTCCTTGATCAGGACCTTGAAGGACTCGGGGATGCCCGGCTCGGGGATGTTCTCCCCCTTGACGATGGCCTCGTAGACCTTCACGCGGCCGAGCACGTCGTCGGACTTGATCGTGAGCAGCTCCTGCAGCGCGTAGGCGGCGCCGTAGGCCTCCAGGGCCCAGACCTCCATCTCGCCGAACCGCTGCCCGCCGAACTGGGCCTTCCCGCCCAGGGGCTGCTGCGTGATCATCGAGTAGGGGCCGGTCGAACGGGCGTGGATCTTGTCGTCGACCAGGTGGAGCAGCTTCAGGATGTAGGCGACCCCGACCGTGACGGGCTCCTCGTAGGGCTCGCCGGTGCGGCCGTCGAACAGCCGCGCCTTGCCGACGTCGTCGATCATCTTGACGCCGTCGTCGTTGGCGTGGCTGCTCTTCAGCGCGTCGAGGATCTCGCCCTCGCGCGCGCCGTCGAACACCGGCGTGGCCACGTGGACCGGCCCGGCGTGGTCCTGGCCGTCCTTGGAGAACCCGACCAGCGCGGCGTAGCCGAGGTGGGCCTCCAGCACCTGGCCCAGGTTCATGCGGGAGGGGACGCCGAGCGGGTTCAAGATGATGTCCACCGGCGTGCCGTCCTCGAGGAACGGCATGTCCTCCTCGGCCAAGATCGTGGAGATCACGCCCTTGTTGCCGTGGCGCCCGGCGAGCTTGTCGCCGTCGGAGATCTTCCGCTTCTGGGCCACGTAGACGCGGACCAGCTGGTTCACGCCCGGCGGCAGCTCGTCGCCGTCGTCGCGGTTGAACACGCGGACCCCGATCACCTTGCCCTGCTCGCCGTGAGGCACCTTGAGCGAGGTGTCGCGGACCTCGCGCGCCTTCTCGCCGAAGATCGCGCGGAGCAGCCGCTCCTCGGGGGTGAGCTCGGTCTCGCCCTTGGGGGTCACCTTGCCGACGAGGTAGTCGCCGGGGCTCACCTCGGCCCCGATCCGCACGATCCCGCGCTCGTCGAGGTCCTTCAGGATCTCCTCGGAGACGTTGGGGATGTCGCGGGTGATCTCCTCGGCGCCGAGCTTCGTGTCGCGGGCGTCGACCTCGTGCTCCTCGATGTGGATCGAGGTGAGGACGTCGTCCTTCACGAGGCGCTCGGACAGGATGATCGCGTCCTCGTAGTTGTGGCCCTCCCAGGGCATGTAGGCGACCACGAGGTTGCGGCCCAGGGCCATCTCGCCGTACTCGGTGGAAGGACCGTCGGCGATCACCTGGCCCTTCGTGACCTTGTCGCCGGCGGCGACGATCGGCTTCTGGTTGACGTTCGTGCCCTGGTTCGAGCGGCGGAACTTGATCAGGTCGTAGACGTGCAGGGCGCCCTTGGCGTCCTTCACGACGATCTGCTCGGCCGACACGTCGTCGACGACGCCGGACTCCTCCGCGAGCACGACGTCGCCGGCGTCGACCGCGGCGCGGAACTCCGAGCCGGTCCCGACGAGCGGCGCCTCGGAGCGGAGCAACGGCACGGCCTGCTTCTGCATGTTCGCGCCCATCAGGGCCCGGTTCGCGTCGTCGTGCTCGAGGAACGGGATCAGCGCCGCGGCCACCGACACGAGCTGCTTGGGCGACACGTCCATGTAGTCGACGTCCTCGGGCGGCACGGAGTCGACCTCGCCGCCCTTCTTGCGCACGAGCACCGAGGTGCCGGCGATCTTGCCGGTCTTCAGGTCGTAGACCGTGTTGGCCTGCGCGATGACGTGGCGGTCCTCCTCGTCGGCCGACAGGTAGTCGATCTTCGTGGTGACCTTGCCGCCCTCCACGCGCCGGTAAGGGGTCTCGATGAACCCGAACTCGTTCACGCGCGCGTAGCTCGACAGCGACCCGATCAGGCCGATGTTCGGGCCCTCGGGCGTCTCGATCGGGCACATGCGGCCGTAGTGCGACGGGTGGACGTCGCGGACCTCGAAGCCCGCGCGCTCGCGCGACAGGCCGCCGGGCCCGAGCGCCGAGAGGCGGCGCTTGTGGGTGAGCCCCGACAGCGTGTTCGTCTGGTCCATGAACTGCGACAGCTGCGAGGTGCCGAAGAACTCCTTGATCGAGGCCACGACGGGGCGGATGTTGATCAGGGTCTGCGGCGTGATCGCCTCGACGTCCTGGGTGGTCATCCGCTCCTTGACCACGCGCTCCATCCGCGACAGGCCGATCCGGATCTGGTTCTGGATCAGCTCGCCGACCGAGCGCAGGCGACGGTTCCCGAAGTGGTCGATGTCGTCGGGGTCGTAGCCCTCCTCACCGGCGTGCAGCTTCACGAGGTAGGCGATCGTCTTGAGCATGTCCTCGTAGGTGAGGATGCCCTTGTACTTCGGCGCACCTCCGCCCTGCTCCTCCTTGTGCTGCGTGGAGAAGACGCGGGCCTTGAACTGCTCCCAGCCCTTGCGGTCGGGGTTGTCGAGCTCGCCCAGGGCCTTGTGGTGGGCGCGCAGCTGCTTCAGCAGCTCGCCGTCGGCCGCGCCGAGCTTCTTGTCGACCTTGTGGCGCCCGACCTTGGCCAGGTCGTAGCGCTTCGGGTTGAAGAAGAGGTTCTCGAGCAGCGTCTTGGCGCTCTCGGCCGTGGGCGGCTCGCCCGGGCGGAGCTTGCGGTAGATGTCCTCGAGCGCCTCCACCTGGTCGTGGACGTGGTCCTTCTCCAGGGTGAGCGCGATGCTCGGCGCGTTGTCGAACAGCTTGAGGATCTCGTCCTCGGTCCAGCCCAGCGCCTTGAGCAGCACGGTGATGTTCTGGCGGCGCTTGCGGTCGATCCGCACGCCGACCGTGTCCTTCTTGTCGACGTCGAACTCGAGCCAGGCGCCGCGGCCCGGGATGATCTTCGCGACGTAGACGTCCTTGTCGGTCGTCTTGTCGAGGTCACGGCTGAAGTAGACGCCCGGCGAGCGCACCAGCTGGGACACGACCACCCGCTCGGTGCCGTTGATGATGAAGGTGCCGCGGTCGGTCATCATCGGGAAGTCCCCCATGAAGACCTCCTGCTCCTTGATCTCGCCGGTCACCTTGTTGACGAAGGTGGCCTCGACGAACAGCGGGCGGGAGAACGTGATGTCCTTGTCGCGGCACTCCTCTTCCGAGAACTTCTGCTCCCGGAACTCGTGGTGCCCGAAGTAGAGCTGGAACTGCTCGGTGAAGTCCTCGATCGG